>DHCD01000025.1:4862-29045 GCA_002398105.1 Syntrophomonas sp. UBA4911 | reverse complement strand
GCAGGCGGCTCTGGCTCTCAATCGACAGCGGCAGGCCGAACTGGATCTGAACCGGTGCAGCATTACCGCGCCCGAGCCTATGACCGTGGCTGAGATCCTGATAGATGTGGGCCGGCACGTCGCCGCCGGGCAGGCGCTGATGCGAGGCGGCAATGCTGAGAAGCTGCAGGTGGTGGTCGAAGTCTCCCGGGACGAGGCTGCGGGCTGGAAAGTCGGCGATAAACTGCAGGTGAATTCCCGGGAGCGGGCCCGGGAGGCCTCCATCAGCCATATCAGCAGCCTGGTGGTGCCCGGCACCGGGCGTATTGAAGCGGTACTGGAAATTGATAACCGTGACCTGGCCTGGAATGCGGGGGAATGGGCGATGATTACCGGCGACATAACCATTCCGGGACAGGTGGTGGTGCCTTTGGAAGCTGTGGCCCAGGGGGACAGCCCTTATGTGTACATGGTTCGGGAGGGCCGTTTACACAAACAGCCGGTTAAACTGGGCGCCGCGGAAGGCGCTTATCTGGCTGTGGAGGGCCTGGAGCCCGGAACCATGGTGGTTGACGGCGGCCTGCAACGGCTCCGGGACGGCCAACTGGTAAACGGTCAGAAAGAAGACGATGCGTAAATGATGGAACAGCTGGTCAAAAGAAGGCTCATCATCGGTTTGGCGGTACTGCTGGTATTGAGCATGGGTCTCATCACCCTATACCAGCTGCCTCGCCGGGAAATTCCCGTTATTCAGCACCCTATCGCCACCGTTGATACGCTTTATCCCGGCGCCAGCGCCGGCCAGGTGGAAACTTACATCACCGATCGGCTGGAGGCCTCTTTCACTGAAATACCCGGAATCAAAGAAGTGACTTCCGTTTCTCAGGCCGGTTTCTCCCAAATTACCATCACCGTGGAAGACAATAAAAACCAGGAGCAGGTGTGGAACAAAGTCCAGCAGAAAATAAACCGGATCCAGACGGAATTCCCCGACGGAGCCGGGACCCCCAGCCTGCATACCGACTTGCAGATGCAGGGAGTGGCCATTTATCAGCTGGTAGCGGAGCAAGAGGAAGAACTCCTGTTTTTGGAAGACTGGATTGACTCATGGGAAACCGCTTTCAGACAAGTGCCGGGCGTGGTCCGGGTGGAGATTCAGGGACTTTCCCAGCGGGAACTGCGGTTGCGGGCTAATCCCCAGAAATTAACCGCTTTGGGTCTGTCTCCGGCCCAATTGATCACCATTATACAGAAAGAAATCCATCCGGCCCCGCCGGGACAATGGAATCTGGAGGAAAAGATCTACCGCCTGCATTTTCCCGCCCCGGATCCGGACCAGCTGCTGCAAATACCGCTGGGGACTGACAGCACCGGCCATACTATATATCTTAAAGATGTAGCCACCCTGGAAAAAGCGTACCCGCAGGACCGGGAGATGGTCACTTATGAAGGCAAACCCTCCGTATCCCTGAGTTTTTTCGCCAGCAATGAAAAAGACTTGCTTAAAATAGACCGCCAGCTGCGGGACCTGGTTCAGGCCATGGAGCGGGAGCTGCCGGAGGAAATAGAGCTGGTGCAGGTATATAGCCAGGCCGATCCCATCCAAAGAATGTTTCACGATCTGGGCATATCCTTTATCCTGGCCATGCTCTTGGTTTTATTGATCACTTCCGCCGGTTTGAACGCTTTCGCATCAATCGGGGCGGGCCTGTCGATTCCCCTGGCTTTTTGCGGGGGAATCCTGGTTTTGCCCTGGGCCGGGGTGGATATGAATCAAATTACCCTGATCGCCTTTATCCTGGTGCTGGGAGACCTGGTGGACAATGCCATAGTGGTCAACGAAAACATAGCCCGGCATATGGCCGGAGGCATGCTCCATCAAGAGGCGATCAGAGCGGGAACCGGCGAGGTGGCTCCTTCCATCGTCAGTTCCACTCTGATCATCACCTCCACCTTTTTTCCGCTCTTGTTCCTGTCCGGCTCCTCCGGGGATTTTATCAGGCCGCTGCCGGTGGTGATCATCAGCTGTATCGTCGCCTCCGCCATCGCCGCTCTGGTATTCATCCCGGTGTACCGGCTTCGCTTCGACCGCTATCTGCAGAACCGGGAAGCCCATTTCCAATCCGGCTGGCTGCATAAGCAGCTGGAGCAGGCGGGGGATTTTTACAGCCGGAAAATCGTGGGCCGCTTGTTGCAGGCGCCCTTAAAATACGCCGCCGGGGGCTTGCTCATCAGTCTGCTGGCCTTTGGTCTGGTCAAAGTCATACCGGTAGAGTTTTTCCCGGATGTGGAAAGAGAAGAATTGTTTGTGGAAATTGAGTTTCATCCTTCTACCGCTCAGACTGGGGGCCAGGAAAAAATGGCCCGGATACGTGAATTTATCGGCGGGCAGAAGGGAGTCAGACAGGTGAACACCTATTATGGCACGGCCATGCCCAAAATTTTTGGTATGAGCACTTCATCCGCCAGCGGTCCGGACAGCGGCCAGATACTGGTGTTCGTAGACAGCCGGCAGGCCAGCGCCCGGCAGGTGCGGGATGTTTTGAGTCAGCGCCTGGGAGAGGCTTTTCCCCGGGAACGCTTCAGCCTGTCGGTGGTGGAATCAGGCCCTCCGCTGGGGGCTCCGCTGGCCTTCAGAATCAAGGGCGATTCCCTGGAGGAATTGCAGGGCGCCAGTGACGAACTGCGGCAGGCATTCTTGTCCCAGCCGGGCGTGCTCAGTGTGAAGGACGACTTAGGGCAGGCCATACCCCGCATCGTCTTTCAGCCGCTGCCGGCGGCCATGGTGTTTCATGAGGTGCAGGCAGGGCAGATCAGCCAGGCCCTGCGCTTATACGGCGAAGGAATAGACCTGGGAGAAGTCCGGGAGGGGAATGATCTGATCGACTTGCGCCTGCAATACGGGCGGGAACTAAAGGGAATCAGCCGACCAGATCATTGCAGCCATTTAATTTTGTCAATAACCGCACCGAGTCTCTTGTGTTTGAAAATATTCAGGAACTTGGACTTTATGTGCATATACCGTTTTGCCGGACCCTCTGTTCTTTTTGTCCCTATTGCAAGGTGTCTTATGATCAAAAAAATGCCCGGAGATACCGGGATGCCCTGATAAAAGAAATTGAACTGGTGGGCTCTCAAATGAGCCAACCTAAGGAAGCGACCAGCCTGTACTTTGGCGGAGGGACTCCCGCGCTAATGGCGGATGATTTAGAAATAATCATCCAAACGCTGAAGAAATATTTTTGCATTCGTGAGGGAATCGGGATAGAATTGCATCCCGATGATATAACCCTGCAGACTCTTAAAAAACTGAAAGCTGCCGGTATAACTATGATCAGTGTAGGTATCCAGTCCTTTCATCAAGACTGTCTCTCGGCCCTGGGAAGAAAGGCCATTGATTATGCTGCCGTCTTTAATTTAATACAGACGACAGGATTTGATGTAGTTGATGTAGATCTGATTTTTGGGCTTCCTAACCAAACCGGGCAAATCCTCTTGGAGGATGTTAAAAGGGCATTTATTAATGGGGCAACCCAAATCTCTACCTACCCCTTCATTGATTTTACCTTTGCCAATAATAAATACCAGCCGTTGCCGGAAAGAGAAAAGAGGAAAATACTGCAGGCAATATCAGTTTACTGCGCCAAGAATCATTACGAAAGAACTTCTGTCTGGACATTTGCCCGGCCCCATACAGACAAATATTCTTCAATTACAAGAGATAATTTTCTGGGATTTGGGGTATCGGCGGCTACTCTATTAAAAGAGCAGTTTAAGATCAATACCTTTTCGCTTGAGGGTTATATCGGCAGGATCAATAATAATAAATTGCCGACTTCTCTAACTTTGAAATTTTCTTTAAGACAGCGGGCGGTCTACTATCTTTTCTGGAAAGCCTATTCCCTGCGGATCAATCCGAATGAATTCAAAGAGTATTTCGGCGTTGCCCTTTCCAGTCTGTTCGGTCTGGAACTATGGATCTGCAGACTGCTGGGCTGGGTAGAAAAAGATAAGGGTGGATACCAGCTGACCGATAAAGGCGCTTATTATTATCATTATATTGAGCAGGCATATACCACTGCTTACATTGATAAGATGTGGAATATTTCCAGGCATACCGCATTTCCCAAGAGGATCACTCTAAAATGACGTTATTTAAATACTACGAGTCTGAAAATTATGTACAGTAGGAAGTCGTAGTTCCCTTTTGCTTTGTATGCAATTTATTTTGATTTAACCCATTCGATGAGCAGAGCAACTAAAAAGGAAACAATATAACCTACAGCAAAATACAAAACCGCATGTACGAGTATAGAGGGATATGTTTCGTTATATAGGTTTGGAAACATAATCCGTGGAATAATTATACCTCCTAAAGTTATTCCTATACTTGGTCCGATAGCAAATTTTAATGCTCGTCTAAACATTTTTATCACCTTTTTATACTTCGCTTTATGTACTAAATCCATTATAATTTACATCTGCAATTGCTGCGCATCATTAACATTATGCGCAGGATCAAGAAAATCCTTTATAATAGCAGTTTTAAAGAGTTGTCTACAATAAGATATTATGATAGACTATTCAAATCATGGGGGAGTAATTGGCGTAGTACGCGGCAAATCAACATACTGACTATTATAGTCTGGTTTGCCTTAAATAATGAGACTCATGTATAGCTGTTAACGGCTGTACATGTTTTATATCTCTAAAGAGAAGCAGGTACAGCTAAAGATAGCGTATCTGTTTTTTTAAGGAGGTATTTTATAATGGGGCAAGCTGAATTGTTTATGGTGGCTATAGGTTTGTCAATGGATGCTTTTGCCGTTTCGCTCTGCCAGGGACTTAAAATGAAAAAACTGAATTATAACCATGCTGTAATTATTGCCGCTTTTTTTGGCGGGTTTCAAGCCGCAATGCCACTCTTGGGCTGGCTATTAGGCCGGCAGTTTGAGCATTATATAACTAGTTTTGATCATTGGATAGCATTCATCCTGCTGGCTTTCATTGGAGGAAATATGCTGGTGGAGGCTTTGAGGGGATGCGATTGTTCTTCTGCATACAATGACCAGCTTGACATAAAAGAATTAATCATGCTCGCAGTTGCTACTAGTATAGATGCTTTGGCCATAGGTATTACTTTGGCATTCTTACAGGTATTGATACTGCCCGCAATTACTATGATCGGTGCTACTACGTTCAGCCTTGTTTTCGTCGGGGTAGCTTTGGGCAACAGGTTTGGGGTGAAATATAAAAGCAAAGCTGAGATGGCGGGTGGTTTGGTTTTGATTATTATTGGGGTAAAAATACTTTTGGAACATCTTAATATTCTATAATCCCTTTAATTGTACTGCGCAGTTTGATATAATATTATGACCCAATAAAAGCCTGACGCCGAATAAGTGCCGTAGGAATCAGAATTGATTTTACGGCATTTTTGTATAATACTTAAAGAATGCTCTTATGTGGAGGCATCAGTAATGAAGGATAAGCTATTCCGGGATATATTGCCCCAGGTGTCCAAACCGGCTCGTTATACCGGGGGGGAAGTCAATGTTATTCAGAAGGACTGGGAGCAGGCAGAGGCGAAGATGGTGTTTGCCTTCCCCGATGTCTATGAAGTAGGCATGTCGCATATCGGCGGCAAGATTCTTTACGGTCTGGTCAATGAAAAGAGCAATCACCTGATGGAGCGTTCTTTTGCTCCCTGGCCCGACATGGAAGAGGTCATGCGGCGGGAGCATATACCCCTTTATGCTCTGGAGTCCTTCCGCCCTCTGGGGGATTTTGACGTAATCGGATTTTCTCTGCAGTATGAACTGTCGATTACCAATATACTTAATATGCTGGACTTGTCCGGCATACCTTTATGGTCGCAAGACCGCGAAGAGGGATGCCCGCTGGTAATCGCCGGGGGGCCGGCGGTGTTTAATCCGGAGCCTTTTGCCGAATTTTTTGATGCTTTCCTGATTGGCGACGGTGAAGAGGTAACCCTGGAGTTCCTGGACTGTGTGGATAAGAACCGGGACATGGTCCGGGACGAACTGCTCAAACAGCTGGCCCGGATAGAAGGTGTCTATATACCGGCCCTGTATCGGGTGGAATATAAAGATGACGGCACGATAAAGAGAATGGCGCCGCTGGTCAAAGAGGCGCCGGCCCAAGTGCGGCGGCGGGTGATTGAAGATCTGGATAAGGCTTATTATCCGGATAAACCGGTGCTGCCTTATATGGATATCGTCCATGACCGGGCGGTGCTGGAGGTTATGCGGGGCTGCCAGCGCAGCTGCCGATTTTGCCATGCCGGTATGGTTTACCGCCCCGTGCGGGAACGCAGTGTGGCTACGCTTAAGAAACAGGCCGCCGCCCAGTTGGCCAGCACCGGCTACGAGGAGATATCGCTGGCATCGCTGAGCACCTTGGATTACTCCGGGGTAAGCCCCCTGGTGAAGGATCTGGTTAAAGAATATGGCCCCCGGGGCACAGGAGTTTCCCTGCCTTCATTGCGGGTCGACGCTTTTTCCATTGATCTGGCCAATGAGGTGCAGAAGGTGCGTAAAACCACTTTGACCCTGGCCCCGGAGGCCGGGACCCAGCGTATGCGGGACGTGATAAATAAAAATGTGACGGACGAACAGTTATTTAATGCGGTGGAAGCCGCTTTTAAGTCCGGGTGGAATTCGCTTAAGCTCTATTTTATGATTGGGCTGCCGGATGAAACCGAAGCCGACCTGGACGGGATCATAGAGCTGTGCCGAAAGGTTAAGGCTATCGGGGACCGGTATTCCCGGCGGCCGGTAGAAATCCGGGCCAGCCTGGCCTCTTTTGTACCCAAGGGACATACCCCTTTTCAGTGGCGGTCCCAGAACAGTATTGCGGAACTGGATAATAAACGCCGCTATATGATGCGGGAAAAACGAAAAAATATCAAGCTTAGTTTCCATGACAGTGAAACCAGTTACCTGGAGGGGATCATTGCCCGGGGCGACCGCCGTCTGGCGGCGGCTATCCATAAGGCCTGGCAAAAGGGCTGCAAATTTGACGGCTGGTCCGAGTATTTCCATTTTGACCGCTGGATGGAAGCACTGCAGGAGGAAAACATTGACCCCGGATTTTATAATTTGCGCCGTCGTGACTATGCAGAAGTACTACCCTGGGATTTTATCGAAACCGGGATTGAGCGGGAGTATCTGATTGAAGAGGATGAAAAGGCCGGGCAGGGGATAAGCACCCCGGACTGCCGCCGGGAAGGGTGCAGGGACTGCGGGGTGTGCATGAACCTGGGGGTAGACCTGCAGATTAAGGAGGACCGGGCTGATGCGGTTGAGAGCTGAGTACAGCGTGGGATCGGACCTTCGCTTTTTGTCCAACCTGGATATGATGAACCTTATGGCCCGGGCCTTGCGCCGGGCCCGGATACCCTTTGCCCTGAGCGAGGGCTTCAATCCCCATATACGGCTTTCCATGGGTACGGTATTGCCGGTAGGGCTATGGGGAAAGCGCGAATATTTCGATTTGGAGCTGGAGCGGGAGATGAGCATAAACGAATTTGTTGATAATATGAACCAGTCTCTGCCTCCGGCTATGCGAATTAATGCCTGCCTGGAGATCGGGATTAAGACCCCTGCGCTTATGAACAGCATCAATTGCGCCTGCTATTCCTTTGTCATCAATGATAGGACCGAGCAGTTGGAACTATGGAAAGCCCGGACCCTGCAGCAGGAGGAGCTTATGGTCAAGAGCCGGGGCAAAAAAAAGAACCTGGATAAGAATTTGCGCCCCGGAATTTTAAAAATTGAAGTGAATCGCTTACAGGATTTTGCTATTATTGATATATGGGGAACTATCGGTGAACCCCTCAATGTGCGTTATGATGAGCTGCGCGATCTGCTGCTGCAGACCGGTATTGACAAGGAAACGGTTGGGGATATTTATCGCAGCGGCAATTATATCCGCGAAAGAGATAAATACTATACCCCGCTGGAAAAGGTGAAGTGACTTGGAACGGGAAATTGTGGTGGAGGTCTACCCCTGGGAGTCGCGGGTGGCGATTGTGGAGGATGGGCGTCTGGTAGAGGCTTTTTGGGCCAATCAGGATGAAAATGTAGGAAATATTTATAAGGGCAAGGTGAAGGATATATTGCCTGGTCTCTCCTGCGCCTTTATTGACATAGGGTTGTCAAAGAATGCCTTTTTATATGCCGGGGACGTAATGATTCCCGGCCAAAGAAAGGTGAGCAACGGCCTGGACCTTTTGAAGAGCGGCCAGGATGTTATGGTTCAGGTAAAAAAAGAAGCCTTTTCCGAAAAGGGGGCCAGGGTAACCGGGAATCTTACCATCCCCGGTCATTTTATCGTCCTTCTGCCCTGCCAGACTGATATATCTATTTCCCGCAAACTGACTGACGACCAGCGCCGGGAGCATCTGCGCCTTTTGATGGAAGTCCATAAGCCGAAGGATAGGGGAATAATCCTGCGTACCGCCTGCCAGGAAGCTGAAGATGAGGAAATCCTGGGGGAACTGCAGGATCTGCTGCAGGTTTGGGAAGAGATTAGACAGCGCTTCGAGCGTATGCGGGCCCCCAGTCTGATTTACGAAGATATTGACGTGCTGGAGAGAACCCTTAGAGATTACCTGGATGGCGATATCCGCCGGGTGATAA
Organism: Syntrophomonas sp. UBA4911; assembly: GCA_002398105.1. Classification (GTDB taxonomy): domain Bacteria; phylum Bacillota; class Syntrophomonadia; order Syntrophomonadales; family Syntrophomonadaceae; genus UBA4844. The sequence goes on along the minus strand of DHCD01000025.1, from coordinate 20,403 downwards.
TCAACAATGAGAAATTAAAAGAAAAGATAACCTGCTATATGAATAAGAGAAAATCTAAATTTGATTTTACGGTTCAGTATGAAGAAGGAGATCTGTTCGAAAAATACGGACTGGAAAAGGATATCCGCCGCACTCTGCGCCGCAAGGTATGGCTGCGCAACGGCGGCTATTTAATAATCGACGAGACCGAGGCCATGACCGTAATTGACGTTAACAGCGGCAAGTATACGGGTAAAAATGATTTTGAGGAAACGGTGTTCAAGCTGAATCAGGAGGCGGCGGTGGAAATCCCCCGGCAATTGCGGCTGCGCAGCTTGGGGGGGATTATTCTTATTGATTTCATTGATATGCGGGTAAAGGAAAATGCAGATAAAATAATTTCGACCCTGAAACGGGAACTGGCCAAGGATAAAGCTCATACCCGCATTATCGGCATGACCGGCCTGGGATTTCTGGAAATGACCCGTAAGAAGTCGCGTTATGGGGTGTATGAGTTTTTTACCGACGAATGTCCCCAATGTAATGGCCGGGGACGGATGATAAACCTGTTTGCCCTGTCCTGTGAGGTAAAGCGTAAACTTGCCAATATGGGCTATATGGAGCAGGAAAACATAATCTGTGAGGCTAGCCCGCGTTTGCTGGAGTGTATTCGTAATGATGAAAAAAATTTGGGCTATATAGAAAAACGTACCCGGAAAAAGGTTAAACTACTGGACAACCCTGACCTGGACCTGGTCGATTATAAGATCTATACCGAGTAAAACTACCCCCAGGCTCTTTGCTTGACTTATTCCCTTATTTATGTTAATTTCTAGTGTGGGTTGCGTGTTTTTGCAACCGCCCGGTTCGGGCTCCTAAATGGCGTATAGCCTGCCTTGTTACCGGCGAGTCTCGAAAATATGGAGGTGCTTTATATGTATGCAGTAATTACCAGTGGCGGAAAACAGTACAAAGTGAGCGAAGGCTCGGTCTTAAAAGTTGAAAAACTGGATGCCGCAGCCGGGGATCGTTTGAGCATTGACCAGGTGCTCATGGTGAGTGATGAGAATGGCAGTGTGAAAGTCGGCGACCCTCTGGTAAGCAATGCCCGGGTTGAAGTTGAGGTAATGGAACAGGGCAGAGATAAGAAGATTGTGGTCTTCAAGTACAAGAGAAGAAAGAACTACCGTAGAAAACAGGGGCATCGTCAACCCTTTACCAAAATTAAGGTAATAAAGATTGAAGCTTGATGATTGAGGTTTATATTGACTATCAGGGTGAGGATATAATATCTTTTCAGGTTCAAGGCCATGCCGGTTTTGCTCCTAAGGGGGAAGATATATATTGCGCCGGCATATCGGCAGTAGCCCAGACCGCTTTGTTGGGATTATTGAAAAATCTCGGCCGTAAACCGGAATATCGTATTGAGGACGGATGGCTTAAATGCCAGCTTCCCATCGGACTGAGCCGGGAAGAAATGGATAAAGCCCAGATAATTCTTTCTACCATGGAAGCCGGGATGCTTTCCATGCACGAGGCTTATGGTGATTTCATAAAACTTAAAGTGAGGAGGGCCTAAGATGTTTAGATTTGATTTACAGTTATTTGCTCATAAAAAGGGTGTCGGCAGTTCCAAGAACGGAAGAGACAGCCAATCCAAGCGCCTGGGAGTTAAGAGATACGATGGTCAGGTAGTTCGTGCCGGTAATATACTGGTAAGACAGCGGGGAACTAAAATCCACCCGGGCAACAATGTGATGATAGGCGGCGATGATACCCTGTTTGCCGTTGTCGATGGCAGAGTCAAATACGAGAGAAAAGGCAGAGACAAAAAGCAGGTCAGCGTATATCCGCTGAATGAAACCGTCAGCATGTAGCCCAAAAACTATATCAAAAGGGTAATCAGGGGGAAAGCGGAGCTTTCCCCTTTATCTTTACGACTTAAGCATATTATTAATGCGGCAAGAGTCTGGAGCTTTTCCGGGCTTTTTGTTATTATTAGGTAATGCAGGGGGGATACTGTGGAAACCAAAGGGGCAATAGATATTCTAAAAAGAGTAAGGCATGATTTTGGCAATTACCTGCAGGTCATTTTGGGATATATTGACCTGCAGCGGCCGGAACAGGCCAGAGATTACATATTGGGACTAGTTGAAGACCTGGCCTCGGAACGGATTGTTTTTGACAACCTGGAAGGGGAAGCGGCTCTGTATTTTTATCAGCAGCTTCTAATGGCGCGTGATTTGGGCATAATACTCAAATATAAAAAGCTTGGCCCCATTTCCTGGTCTGTTTTGCAGGGGAACAATGAACCTTTCAGCACCCTGGAGTCTTTATCCCGGAAGTTCCCGGTTATGGAGGATGATCAGGTGGTAGATCTTTCTCTTTATGACACCGGGGATGGAGTCAAGATGCTGTTTGAATGGCAGCAACCAGAACCAGGTCAATGGGAGCTATTTTTGAGGAGTTGAAACCATGTTTGTCGATCATGCCAAGATATATGTGCGGGGTGGGGATGGCGGAAACGGGATAGTGGCCTTCCGCCGGGAAAAATACGTGCCCCTGGGCGGTCCTTCCGGCGGCGACGGCGGCCGGGGAGGCAGCGTTATTTTTATTGCCGATGAGGGGCTCACTACCCTGATGGATTTCAAGTACCGACACCATTTCAAGGCGGTACGGGGAGCTCACGGCCAGGGCAAGAATATGCACGGCGCCGGGGGCCAGGATCTGCTGGTAAAAGTGCCGGTAGGTACAGTAATTAAAGATGACGATAATGGCCGGGTGATAGCCGACCTCACCGAACACGGGCAGGAAGCGGTAGTGGCCCGGGGTGGGCGTGGAGGCCGGGGAAATGCACGTTTTGCCACTGCCACTAATAAGGCCCCTTCCGTATCGGAAAACGGAGAACCGGGGGAGGAGAAGTGGATCCGGATGGAGTTGAAGCTGCTGGCTGATGTTGGCCTGGTGGGCTTTCCCAACGCAGGCAAATCCACTTTGATTGCGCGGATTTCTGCAGCCCGGCCTAAGATAGCGGATTACCCCTTTACTACTCTGGTACCGAATCTGGGTGTGGTAATAACCAAAAACAAAGAATCATTTGTAGTAGCCGATATACCAGGCTTGATTGCCGGCGCCCACCAGGGGTCGGGGCTGGGCCATGAATTCCTGCGTCATATTGAGAGAACCCGGGTACTGATCTTTGTCCTGGATACCGCTCAGACCGAAGGGCGTGATGTGTTGCAGGATTATCAGGTATTACGCGAGGAATTGGAGCTTTACCGGCCTGATTTAAAGGAAAGGCCTTACCTGATTGCAGCCAATAAGATGGATGTACCGGAGGCCCAGGAGAACTATGAGCGTTTGCAGGCGGAATTTGGTGATCGGGTATATGCCATTTCGGCAGTTTCCGGTCTGGGCGTCGAGGCACTGGTTGAAGAGACCTTCCGGCTGTTGCAGGCCCTACCCCGGGATATGCTTATCAGCGGTGAAGAGCCTGTAGTCCGTCGCTTTGAAGAAGAGGAACCGTTTATAATTGCCAATGTAAACGGTGTATTTGAAGTGAGGGGCAAGAGGATTGAAAAACTTATGGCCATGACCAATTTCAACACCGACGAAGGTTTGCAGCGATTCCAAAAGATAATTGAGAAGATGGGGCTGGAAGAAGCTCTGCGGGAAAAGGGTGTTAAAGCCGGGGATACCGTGAGAATCGCAGACCTGGAGTTTGAATACAACGAATAGGGTGGTATGATTGAGCAGCCGTGATGATTTAAAGCTTTGTCAGCGGGCAGTGGTTAAAATTGGAACCAGTACCCTTACATACAGTAATGGCCAGCTTAATTTACAGCGGATTGAGCGCCTGGTCAGAGAAATGGCCGATTTGCATAACCGGGGCATAGAAGTTTTGCTGGTCAGTTCCGGAGCTATCGGTGTGGGCGCGAGCCGGATGGGATATAAGAAGATTCCTCGCACTATGCCGGAAAAACAGGCCCTGGCAGCAATAGGTCAGGGAGCTCTGGTGCAGCTCTATGAAAAATTATTTTCCGAATATAATAAAACGGTGGCTCAGGTGCTGTTGACCCGGGAAGATCTGGATGAACGTCTCCGCTACCTCAATGCCGCCAACGCTTTGCTGGCCATATTGGGACTGGGGGTGATCCCCATTATCAATGAGAACGATACGGTGGTAGTGGAGGAGATAAAGTTTGGGGATAATGATACCCTGTCGGCTCTGGTAGCCGGAATCGTGAATGCGGATTTATTGATCATTCTGTCTGATGTGGACGGCCTCTATGATTCTGACCCCAGAGCAAACCGGGACGCTCGTCTGCAGACTGAGGTTCAGGAAATTACCATGGCCATGGAGAATAACTCCAAAAGCCGGGGCAGCAGTTTTTCCAGCGGAGGGATGCTGACCAAGCTGAGAGCGGCCCGCATATGTATGGCCGCGGGCGTACCTATGGTTATTGCCAATAGTGATAATGATAACATTATCCGCCGTATTGTCGACGGTGAAGAAATTGGAACTCTGTTCATACCCCGGGAAGAGAAGCTGCAGGCACGCAAGAAATGGATAGCCTTCGGGACGGTAGCCCAGGGTTGGGTACTGGTTGATGCCGGAGCCGAAGCGGCACTGCTTAAGAAAGGGAAGAGCCTTCTGCCGTCCGGAGTGGTTGCGGTGGAAGGTGATTTCGAACGGGGTACGGTGGTTGCGGTTGCGACAGCAGCTGATAAACGGGAAATTGCTCGGGGAATGGTTAACTACAGCTCCGATGAAATAAGGCTGATTGCCGGCAAGAAAAGCTCGGAAATAGAAAAAATTCTGCAGGGCAAGGACTACGATGAGGTGATCCACCGCAATAATCTGTGGGTGGAGCACTAGAGGGGCAAAGGAGTGAGAAGGCATGGACAATAGTTTACAGACGGTGTTGCTGGAGCAGGGCAGAAGGGCACGAGCAGCGGCCCGTTATCTGGCTACTGCACCGACGACGGTTAAGAATGAGAGTCTGATGGCTATGGCTGACGACTTGGAGGCTCATATCCCGGAACTGTTGCAAGCTAACCGGATGGATCTGGACAATGGTAGTCGGCAGGGCCTTAGTTCAGCTTTGCTGGAGCGCTTGACCCTTAATGAAGCGCGGGTAAAGGATATGGCCCAAGGCTTGCGGGAAATCGTGGCCCTGCCGGACCCGATAGGAGAAGTGCTTTCCATGGGGCGGCGCCCCAATGGCTTGGAGATAGGCCGTGTCCGTACCCCCATAGGAGTCGTTGGTCTGATATATGAATCCCGTCCCAATGTAACTGCCGATGCGGCCGGACTATGCCTGAAAGCCGGCAATGCCATATTGCTGCGGGGGGGAGAAGAAGCCCTGGCTTCTAATCGGGCGATTGCCCGTATTATAGCCGGCGCGGCCACCCGCTGCGGTATTCCCGAGGGGGCTATCCAACTGGTGGATAGCGAGGAGCGGGAAGCGGCGGTGATCATGATGAAGATGAACGATTACCTGGATGTCTTGATCCCCCGGGGGGGCAAGGGACTGAAACAAGCGGTAATGGAAAATGCCACTGTGCCGTATATCATGACCGGAATGGGAAATTGCCATGTTTATGTGGATGAGTACGCCGATCTTGAAAAAGCCTGCGCTATCGTTTTAAATGCCAAGGTACAGCGGCCTTCAGTCTGCAATGCGGCCGAGACCCTGCTGGTCCATGCCGCTGTGGCCGGGGATTTCCTGCCTACCATGATTAAACAATTGGAGGCGGCGGGAGTGGAAATCAGAGCCTGCGAACGCAGCCGGGCCTTTGTCTCTCAGGTGAAGCCCGCTGTTCCCGAGGACTGGGATACGGAGTATCTGGATTTAATCCTGGCGGTTAAGATAGTTGATGATATTGAAGAAGCGATAGAGCACATTAATATTCATGGAACCGGCCATAGTGAAGCCATAGTAAGCCAGAACTACAGTAATGTCAGGCGTTTTATGACGGCGGTGGACGCAGCCGCAGTATATGCCAATGCTTCCACCCGTTTTACTGATGGCAATGTCTTTGGCTTCGGGGCTGAGATGGGCATCAGCACCCAAAAGCTTCACGCCCGCGGCCCCATGGGATTACGGGAACTGACCACCACTAAATTTATCGTTTACGGGGATGGGCATATACGGTAAAGGGGTGGATGTAAGAAGTGAAAGGTGCGGGGCGACAGTGATAGGGATACATCTCTAACCAAGCTTCTTGCAGCAGAAACGATATAGAAATGACAAAGCCCCGTTGCGTATACTGTATAGCAGCGGGGCTCGTAAGTCGGGTAACAACTTATGCCTCGTTAATCTTAAATCTCTCTACCATTTCCTGCAGACGTCCCGCCATCTCCGCTAAACGGGATGAAGTCTCACTGACCTCAATCATAGCCTGGCTGTTTTTCTCGGTTCCACGGGAAACCTCCTGGGCGCCAGTACTGCTCTGGGCTATGGTAGCCGCTACCGATTCTATGGCCCGATTGATTTCATTATAGGCATTGACTACATTATTCGTCAAATCACTTACTTTGCCGGTAGATTGTTCAAACATATCGGCATCGCTGGCGTATTGCTGACCGATCTGATTCATATTCTCCAATTCTTTAAGGGCAATATCGTCAATAAACTTGAGCAGTTCATTGGAGTTTTCCACCACGTTGGCGATAGCGGTTTGAACCTGGCCGGTAAGTTTATGAATACTGGAAACGGTCGCGGCAGACTGTTCAGCCAGCTTCCTGACCTCATCTGCTACTACGGCAAAACCTCTGCCCTGCTCACCGGCGCGAGCGGCTTCAATAGCTGCATTGAGAGCCAGCAGATTGGTCTGGTCAGCAATACCTCCAATATTGGCGGCCAGACTGGATATTTCATCCACAACCCGGGCTTCCTCTATGGCTGCAAGTAGTTTGGTTTCAATATTTCCATATATACTATGTGCAGACACTGTTGACTGCTGGGCCTTCTGTTGGATCCCCAGAGCCTTCTGCTCAATATCTTTGGCCTGGCTATTGCTATGTACCATTTCCCGATCCACTTCTTCGAGAGCCGCGCCAATTTCTTGTCCCGATGCAGTCATCTGCTCAGTGGCGGCAGACACTTCTTCCAATCCGGCGGCAACCTCCTCCGTGGCGGCGGATGCTCCCTGGGAGGTGGTTACAACATCTTCAGCTATCAGTGAAAGGTGTTGGCTGCTTTCATTTACTTCACGGGCAGTGACTAAAATATTTCCCAGCAGGGCGGATATGTTGCGAACCATTTCATCCAATCCCTGTACCATCATTCCCACTTCATCCCTGCGCTTCAGGAGATCTGCCGATACATTCCTGGTAAAGTCACCCTGCGCCATCTCTTTCATATGGAGTGCTGCGGCAGATAGGGGAGTGGCAATATTTCTCGCCAAAAAGAAGGCAATCCCGACAGCCAACAGTAATGCCAGCAAGGTTAAAACAATGATATTCATAGTAGACCGCGAATATACTGACCCTGCTTCTTTGACCAGTTGCTGGGCATTTTGTTCATTATATTCTTCCAGTTTGTGGGTTGTGGTCACAATAATGTTTTTATCAACTATTCCTTCCACCAGGGCTTCGGCAGAATTTCGCTGATCGTCATCAATCAGCATAATATAATTGGAGACGTATTGAGAGTAAGTCGCGACGCCCTGTTTTAATCGTTGAACCTCTTCTTTTTCCTGGGCTGTGATGGCAAAAGTATCACTTTCATCCAGCATAGTTTGGATATCTGCCAGGTTCTTACTAATATTGGCTTTGATCTCTTTCCTCTTTTCATCAGTGGTGACTATACCGTACTTGAGTGCTTCGTCGCCAACTTTATTCATAGTTGCATTTACATTGGCAAGGTGCTGAGCTGGCGTAACGACCTGAGCATACATTTCTTCCGTTCCCTGCTGCACTTTTTGTATATCCCGCCAGTTTATAAAGCCAACAATGGCTATGAGTACGGCAAGGGCCAGGAAACCTGCAAAGAGTTTAGTCATCGTCCTGGTGTTGTTTAGGCTTATATCAGGTTTATGTAGCTTGATTCGTGGTTTGATGTTTAGTTTCACTATTACTTTTCCCCCTTGCAAATTGACTGCTATAGCTTAAGTAAGATGACCTCCCTTCAGTAAAGTCACTACAAATCAATTTACCCTTACAAGAATAGAGACTATTATCCTAATTAATACCACATATCATGGAATTATTCAAATTTAAAGGCAGGTGAATAATTCGCTTCTTAGATGCATATTCAGCGTTCCTGGCCTAATTCGGATTAACCCATTAATCTCTGGCATAAGTAACTGTTCCAATGAAAAAGGATCGGGAAACCGATCCTGCTGCTTTTTTGCCCATACTGAAAATATCTGATACTGACCTTAATAATTATAGACTATAACGGCCAATCCCGGCCATAGCTTATCGTTCTTCTGATCCATACCTCTTCCCGGGCAGGCAGCCGGCTGAAAAATTCCGGCTTTGCGGCACTCTCCAGGGCAAAACTTACCTGCAGTTCATGCCAAAACTGCTCCCGCTTTTCCTCATCCCTGAGGGTAAGGCCTTTTTCCTGCAGTAAGGCGGCGATGCGGTTGTTCAGTTCAATTTCGTAGTCGGTAAGCCGGGCAAAAAAATTTTTCCAGGGACGCAGCTTAGCCTCTTCTTCCCAGGCAATACCGGGACAGACAAAATGGCGGCACACTGATTCGCGCAGATTCTGGTCAAGCAGACAACCGCCGTCTCTATGGTGAAAATGACAGTTATAGCTGTTACCGTCAATACGGTTATTAACCGTTACCGAGGCATCTAAAACGGTTATGTTGTCTAAACTGAATATATGATCTATCAGCTCTGGCTTATGCCGCAGCAGGTAAGCCAGGTCGCTGGCATAAAACACCGGCGAATAAAAACCGCAGCAGCCCTTATCGTCCTGCCGGGGGCATTGGCGGCAGAGGTCCACCTCAATATAGCTGCGTAAGCCTTGGTTATGAAAAACGATTTTAATATCCTTATACATATTTTGACCTCATAAGCCATGATATTATCATTATAGAGGTTTTTTTTACCCTGGCAAAGCATAAATAAAGAGCTTGATGACGAGTACGTTGCGTTCTTATCCCGGTACGGGTATTATTTAAAGGTAGAGAATGACAACGGTCCGGTTCGGGTTTTTCTTTATTCATACAGACAACCAGATTTACTATTTTTAACCGGGCAGGTGGCATATGCAAAGATTTAATTCCTTGGGCATCATGGGCGGAACTTTTGACCCCGTGCATTACGGGCATCTGATAGCTGCCGAATATGCCCGTCATGAGTTTAAACTGGAACAGGTTGTTTTCATACCGGCTGCTCGTCCGCCCCATAAGGAGATAGAGCAGGTACTGGATAGCAATGACCGCTATGAGATGGTAAGAAGAGCTATTAAGGGCAATCCGGCATTCGCCATATCGGATCTGGAAATGAAGAGAACGGGTAAGTCTTACACCATTGATACCATCCGCTATTTCCTTCAAAAGTATCCCGAGAAGGCTCTCTTTTTTATTATGGGGGCCGACTCGCTGCTGACCATGGCGACCTGGAAAGAATATCAGACCCTGGCTCGGTTATGCCAATTTGTGGTGGTTACCCGGCCTGGCTATGTAATTGACCAAAGCGAACCGGTTCTTAAGCAACTGCCATCAGTACTATGGAAGAATGTACATTTGCTGCCCATCCCGGCGCTGGATATTTCCTCCAGCGATATCAGGGAAAGGGTGGCTGCCGGCCGGCCGATCAAGTATCTCCTGCCGGCCGATGTGGAACAATACATTGTGGAAACTGGTCTCTACCGAGGCCAGGGAGGAGCGACATGATGTTAAGCGAACAGGAAGCATTAGTTGTTATCAGTACCCGCTTGTCCTCCAGGCGTTATAACCATTCCCTGCAAGTGGCCCAGGTGGCTCGGGAAATGGCCGGGCATTATGGTGCTGATCCGGACAAAGCTTATATCACCGGGTTATTACATGATTATGCCAAGGGGATGCCTGCGCCCGAGCTCCTGAAAATCGCTGTTGCCCATAATCTGCTGGAGGATGAGGTGGACAGCCTGGTCCCTGACCTGCTGCATGCTCCGGTGGGCGCTTTTTTATTGCGGTCGGAACTGGCAATTGATGATGAGGAAGTGCTGCAGGCAGTAAAAAGGCATACCCTGGGCGCTCTCCGGATGAGTGATCTGGACAAGATAATCTATCTGGCCGACATGATTGAGCCGGGGCGCGATTTCCCGGGGCTGGAGCGGCTGAAATGCCTGGCCTGGCGCGATCTTGACGAGGGAATGCTCTTTGGGCTAGAATCTACAATAAAATACTGCCTGGATGAGCATAGGATCCTGCACCCTTTGACGGTCAGAGTAAGAAATTATTTTCTGCAAGAGGTAAAGTTTATTGGTTGTTAGATGCCTATTAATATTTCTAGGAGGGCTGTAGTTGGTAGAAGATGAAAAATTAGCGCAAATGATTGCCGACGCCTGTTTGGAAGAAAAGGCTTTTGACGTTCTTATTCTTGACGTAAGGGAACTTACGGTCATAGCTGATTACTTTGTACTGGCCAGCGGCCGCAATGCTATACAGGTGAAGAGTATAGTTGAAAACGTGGAAAAAAAGCTGCTGGCAGACGATATTAAACTGTTACGGCGGGAAGGACAGCAGCAAGGGCTATGGGCAGTGCTGGACTATAATGCCGTACTGCTGCATGTTTTTCGTCAGCAGGAAAGAGAGCATTACAATCTGGAAAACCTCTGGGCCGATGCTCGCCAGGTACCGCTGGAGAACAGCATCTTATAACCGGGCGTAAGTAAATAGACTTAACCTGGAGTTGATTCTGCTCCCAAAAGTTTCTCTGCTTCATCTGACGGCTCCTGCATATATGCAGCCCAATCAGGTTTTCGCAGAGAAATCAGAGTTCTCTATGCAGATTTTCCCGCTCCCACTGCAGCATGTTGAGCTTGGTCTGCACGCCGCCGGGGGAGGTGAAGCCGCCGGGACCGTTGCTGGCTACTACCCGGTGGCAGGGGATGATCAAAGGAAGAGGATTGCGCTTCATGACCTGACCTACCGCCCGGGCTGCTCCAGGTTTCCCTATGGCCCGGGCTACTTCGGCATAGGTCATAATTTGTCCGTAGGGTATGGTGTGAACCAGCTCCATTACCTGACGGCTAAAGCAAGGAAAGGCCTCAAGGTTAAGTTCTGCTCCCCAGTACTCAATTACCGCCCCTTCATAATAGGCTCGGAATTGATTTATTACCGGGTGAGAATTATCATGCTCTGCAATCAGCCGGTTCGGGAGTCCGGTTGATTCTATACGGCGATCTAAATCAGCTCGGGGGATAGGCAGCACGGAAGCGCTTATGGCTCCTTTTTCGCCTAAGATAGCCGCCCATCCCCGGGAAGTAAGGAATATATGCCAATTCATGCCGCATACCTCATTTAACCACAATATTAACCAGTTTTTCGGGGACCACTATAGTCTTTACTATTTTCTTATCCTGGGTCAGCTGTTTGATTTTATCGCTGGCCAGGGCGATTTGGCGCAGCTGTTCCTCCGTAAGACCGGCCGGGACCGTAATCCGGTCTCTCACCTTGCCGGATATCTGCACCACGATTTCCACTTCGTCCTGCAGCAGGGCCGCAGGGTCATGAACCGGCCAGGGCTGCAGACAGACACTTTCCTTATTACCCGACAGCTGCCACAGTTCTTCGCAGATATGCGGCGAAAAGGGGCTCAGCAGCAGCAGCAAGGTATTTATAGCTTCTTTTACCACTGGCAGATCCTGTTCCTCGTTGTCGCTGTAGCTGCCCAGGGCATTGGAAAGTTCCATGATAGCGCTTATCGCAGTATTAAAATTAAAGCGTCCGGCAATATCCTCAGTTACCTTTTTGATACTGGTATGGGTTCTGAAGCGCAGCTTGCGGGCTTCATCATCAAGCTCCGCGAAGCTGGCCGGAATATTTACCTGACTGATGGTATCCGCATAGGCAGTGACCAAACGCCATACCCGGTTAAGGAAGCGATAGCATCCTTCCACTCCCTGATCGCTCCACTCCAGGTCCCTTTCCGGGGGAGAGGCGAAAAGGATGAAGAGACGGGCGGTGTCAGCTCCGTAGGTATTTATTATATCCTCCGGGCTCACCACATTGCCCTTGGATTTGGACATCTTGGCCCCATCCTTTAAGACCATTCCCTGGGTCAGCAGGTTGGTGAAGGGCTCCTCACAGGAAAGCATATTGATGTCATAAAGGAACTTGGTAAAGAAGCGGGCATACATCAGATGCAGGATGGCGTGTTCCACCCCCCCGATGTACTGATCTACCGGCATCCAGTAATCTACCGCCTCCCGGCTGAAAGGGATCTCGCTTTCCTGCGGGCTGCAGTAGCGGTCGAAATACCAGGAGGAACAAACAAAGGTGTCCATAGTATCAGTTTCGCGCCGGGCCTCTTTACCGCAACGGGGACAACTGGTTTTATAGAAATTTTCCACATAGCTTAAAGGCGATTCCCCATAAGGCTTAAATTCCACATCTTCGGGGAGCATTACCGGCAGGTCTTTCTCCGCTACCGGAACTATGCCGCAGTCCTGGCAATAGACGATAGGAATAGGTGCTCCCCAGTAGCGCTGCCTGGATATGAGCCAATCGCGCAGGCGGTAATTTACCGTTCTCTGACCGATACCGTGTTTCTCCATATAGGCGATGATTCGTTTCTGGCCTTCAGCAACATCAAGCCCGTTAAAATCACCCGAGTTGACCATTACGCCTTCACCGGCATAGGCCTCTGCCATTTCTTCTCCCCGGGCCGGAGAATCAGGACTTTTAATCACAACCCTAATAGGGATATTATATTTGCGGGCAAAATCAAAGTCACGCTGGTCATGGGCCGGAACCGCCATAATGGCTCCGGTACCGTAGTCCATCAAAACATAATTGGCAATCCAGATGGGGACCTTTTCTCCATTCAGGGGATTAATAGCGTAAGCGCCGGTAAATACCCCTTCTTTTTCGGCATCGCTGGCAGTGCGGGCCATGTCGCTGGTCGCTTTCATTTTCCGGATGAAGGCTTTGACCTGTGCTTCCTGTGCTTTTCCGGCAGCAAGCTTTTCCACCAGGGGATGTTCCGGGGCCAGAACCATGTAGGTAACCCCAAAAACCGTGTCCGGACGGGTGGTAAATACGCTCAGAGTTTCTGCTCTGCCTTCTATCGCCAGGGAAAACTGGCAGCCTTCACTGCGGCCTATCCAGTTGCGCTGCATGGTTTTAACCTTCTCCGGCCAGCCCGGCAGTTTATCCAGGTCATCCAGCAGACGCTGAGCGTAGGCGGTAGTTTTGAAAAACCATTGTTCCAGCTGCTTTTTCTCCACCATACTGTCACAGCGCTCACAGCAGCCTTCCACTACTTGTTCGTTGGCCAGAACCGTCTGGCAGGAAGGACACCAGTTGACGGCTGATCTTTTCTTATAGGCCAGATTATTCTCGAAAAGTTTAAGGAACATCCATTGGGTAAATTTGTAGTAATCAGGTTTGCAGGTAGTCACTTCCCGATCCCAATCGTAACTGATACCCATAGTTTTCAGCTGGCTCTTCATATTTTCAATATTGGCGTAGGTCCAGCGGGCGGGATGAACAGCGTTGCGGATAGCGGCGTTTTCCGCCGGCAGGCCGAACGCATCCCAACCCATCGGGTGCAGCACATTGTAGCCATTCATAGTCTTAAAGCGGGCTACCACATCACCGATGGCGTAATTGCGGACATGCCCCATGTGCAGATGCCCGGAGGGATAGGGGAACATCTCCAGGTTATAGTACTTGGGCTTGTTCTTATCTTCATATACCTTGAAAAAGTTATTATCTTCCCAGGTTTTTTGCCATTTGGCCTCAATGGTTCGAAAATCATAGCGCCTGTCCATAAAGCTCCTCCTTATATAATATAAAACAGAAAAGAAAAAGCCCTCATCCCGGAAGGGACGAGAGCCTGACTATCCCGTGGTACCACCCTTATTGACAGATATAATAATGGTGGAGCTAGTGGGATTCGAACCCACGACCTCTTGAATGCCATTCAAGCGCGCTCCCAACTGCGCCATAGCCCCACATATCTATCCACTCGAAAACGATAACGGATTTACCGTTGCAGGTTACATATCACCTGCAAGGCTCCCCGGCGAGTTCAACTGACTTTTGCCATCTTGCACCAACCGACGGCTCTCTGCCCTTTGTCGGTTTACTACTCCGGTTCCCGGCCCATCGCTATTCAATTAGCACATTAGCAATTATAAGGGAATAAAAATGCAAAGTCAATAAAAACTAAGCGTTTTCCTGCTCATTTAAAGCGCTCCGCAATTCCTGGAGCCTATCTTCGGCCTGGCGGTTGAGATTGTTATTGCCGCCTTTGTGCACGATGCTGTTGCGAAAATGTTTAAGGGCTTCTTCCTTTTGCCCCAGCCGCAGGCTTAATTCGCCCAGCAACAGGGTCAGGCGCTGGTCCTGTTCCACCGAAGTATTGCGCCGGGCATTGAAATAGGAGTCACTGTAGGCCTCCAGCGCTTTTTGGCTGGTAAGGGCGTACATTTCATCATCCTGGACGTCACTGTAGAGCCAGGAAAGGCGCAGCCAGATTTTGGCCGTTTTGCTGGGATCAACTTTTCCAACCTGCAGGGTCTGTAAAATCATATAATAGGCAGTGAAAACCTCATCTATCCTGCGGGGGGAACTGAAATCCGCCTTTACTTTAGTCTTAAGCTCCCGGCCCTGTTCCATTATCTTTTGTTTTAAAGCATCACTTACCTGTTTGAATTCAAAATTAAAATTGGCATAGTAACAATGAGGGCATATCCAGGGCGCATACCATAAAGGATCAAAATCGTAAAAATGCTGGCGCAGATCGTTGTCGATCTTATCCAATCTCAATTTGGAGGAGCGCATCATTTTTACCGGGAACTTTTGTTCGCAGACCGGGCACAGGGTCTCACTGTCAAAAAGGTAAGTGCCGTGGGCCTCCGGCGCGGTTACCCCATAAGACTTATGCCCCGGGGGATAGATGGCGCTGTCCAGCGGTAAGGAGGCAGAACTGCCGACGACACTATCACCAGGAGCATCTTCCTCCGGTTTAGACCCCTGCTTGAGAAAACTGAGCTCCTCGTTCTGCTGGCGCAGGCGGTTGCTCATGCCTTTCATAATACGGAAAGCCAGGCTGGGCTGCTGGGCTATTACCTGCTCAAAGTTGCTTTCATCAATCACCAGGCAAACCGTATCCTCCAATGCCGTAATAGCCGCACTGCGCGGCATGCCTTCCAGCAGTGACATCTCGCCGAAAAAGTCGCCGTCTTTTAAAGTCGCTACCTGTAAAGGAGAACCGTCAAGGGAGTTAATGAATACCCCCACGGTTCCTTTCAAAATAATGAACATCTCGTGGCCGGGATCGCCCCAATGAAAAAATATCTCATCCGCCCCATATTTACGGACCCCGGCCAGGCGGGCCAAAGCGGCTATATCAACCATGTTTATCCTCCTTTGCATGCACTTA
>DHCD01000025.1:0-4675 GCA_002398105.1 Syntrophomonas sp. UBA4911 | reverse complement strand
GCATGCACTTATTTTCTTTTCTCTACGGCGCCGGGATTGTCCTGCTAAATCAAAGAAGAGATGCGAAAAAATATAATCACCCTGGTTTCAACAATTGTGGAGGAAAATGGAATGTAATGGCGAATAAAGTTACAGGGGGGCGTAGACATGAGCATGGACAAGCGCTGGCTGGCGGCAGCGGTATTTGCTTTATTGATCGTTTTCAGTGCCGGGGTCAAGTATTCTGACTTTAAGCATGATAAGCAGGAGCCAGAGGATATCATTTTGCAGTCTGATATTACCCGGGATGAGTCTGAAACGGTGGAGGAAGAAAATAAGGCTATTGAGGTTTACGTTACCGGGGCGGTAAAGAACCCCGGGGTATATCGGCTAAAAGAAGGGGATAGAGTGCATCAGGCAGTGGAACTGGCGGGAGGTGTTCTGGAGGAAGCTGAGACCAGGTATCTGGAAATGGCCCGCCCGCTGATTGACGGCGAGACTATTCCAATACCAGGCCAGGGGGAAGTGCCGGAAATACCGGTTGCTCCCGGCACCTCCGGCAACCCAACCGGTTCCGGCCGGGCTGCCGGAGGCCGGATCAATATAAACACCGCCTCCGCCCAGGAAATGGCTGACAGTCTGGATGGTATCGGTCCCGCCCTGGGCCAGAGAATAGTTGATTACCGCGATAGCAACGGCAGGTTCAAAGATATAGAGGAAATCAAGAATGTCAGCGGCATAGGGGACAAAAGATTCGAAGCCCTCAAGGACCAGATAACTGTTCGCTGAAATCCCTGGCGGTGAGGAGAATAAGGGGCAAGGAATGGGGAATGAGGGTGAGAAATGAAGTTGTTTTATAGTTCCCGCGGGTTCCGCGTCTGAGCAGGGCTGAAATATGTTGCCTTTATGGTTTTTGATATTCATATTTTTCTCCATAGCAATATTGCTGGCCCACTATCATTGGTGGCTGCCGGCCTTTCTTTTAACCGGAGCTTTACTGTTGGCCGGGCTTTACCGAGCTAAATATTCCCGGGAAGCTTATATTGGCGCGGCGGTGCTCATGGCCGGGGTTTGCTATTTTATTATTTTAACCCCGGCGACGCCGGGAGACCTGCCGGTGTTGGATCAGTTGGAGATCAATGGTGTAGTTAAAGACTATCCCCGCCATGATGGTCAAAAAACTGATTTTACCCTGGCTACTGACAGCGAAACCCGATATCGCCGCCATATCAAAGTTTACTGCAATTTCCCGGCTGCTGTGCAGAAGGGCGATGAAGTGCGGCTGCAGGGGGCCTTGAAGCCTCCTGCCCAGGCCGGCAACCCTGGGGAATTTGACTATCGCCGCTATCTGGAACAGAATGGCATCTATTATCTTCTCTCGGTCCAAGATGAAAAAGATCTTCAGATCAGGGCCCGGGCCGGTTATATCCAGGGGCTGGTAAATTCCTATCGCCTCCATAGCCAGAACCTGATAAAAGAGGTTTTGCCGCCTGATGATGCGTCTATCATGCTGGGGATGCTGCTGGGCATTATTGAAGGCATTGACCGGGGCGAATATGCCGACTATCAGAAGACCGGGATTGTCCATATCTTTTCTGTATCCGGCCTGCATGTGGGCTTCCTGCTGGTTCTTTGCGCCTGGGCCGGTTCCCTATTGGGGCTGTCGCGCAGGGCCCGGATGGGGTCAAGCCTGATTCTGCTGCTGCTCTATGCCGCCCTTACCGGTTGGCCGGTCCCGGTAATCCGCTCGGTTATTATGGGCGGACTGGGCTTAATCGCCTACTACAGCGGGCGGGAGAATCAGCTTATCAACACTCTGGGTCTGGCCGGCATAGTGATCCTGATTATAAATCCCTTTGCCCTACTGCAGATTTCTTTTCAGCTGTCATTTGCTGCCGCCTGGGGATTGGTTTACCTTTTTCCTCTGCTGAAGCGCAGAATAAACTACAATAACCGCTGGGGAGACCTGCTGCTGGTACCTATTTGCGCCCAATTGGCGGTACTGCCTCTTACCGCCTGCCATTTCAACCTCTTCAGCCCCCTGGCCCTGCTGGCCAATATCCCGGTAACCTATCTTTCCGGAGGAGCGGTTATACTAGGATTTTTAACCCTGCTGGGCGGCGGCCTGGCGCCTTTTATAAGTTCCTGTTTCCTGTATCCGGCAGGCTTGTGCATAGACTTGATCCGGGCCGTCAATCAGCTGGTGGTCAGCATCCCGGGGTCTTATCTGCGGGCGGCGACTCCGGGGATAGCTTGGATAGTGCTTTATTATGCCGGAATAATGCTGCTGGTTTACGGGTTGGGTCATGTCCGGGAGCAGAAACAGGCGGCGGTATGGACCGGCTGCGGTGCAGGCATGGCGCTGGTTTTTATCCTTATCCTCTGTTTGCCGGGGAGTGCTTATAATCGCGGCCAGGTGGAACTGAGCTTTATTGACGTGGGCCAGGGGGACAGCATTCTGCTTAAAACCCCCCAGGGTAAATTTATATTGATTGACGGCGGGGGCAGTGATTTTACCGACCCCGGTTCCCGCAAGGTTCTGCCTTATCTCTATCACCGGGGGGTACGCGAATTATTCCTGGCGGTCAACACTCATCCGGATACGGACCATCTGCAGGGATTGGAAACGGTGTTGCAGGAGATGCCGGTACGGTATTTTGCCGTGCCGGATAATCTGGCCACAGCCGAAGAGTATCAAGGCTTGAGTCGGGGTATGACCGGTAAAAAGACATCTTTTATCTCCCTGGCGGCAGGAGATGCAATCAACACCGGGGAAGACCTGCAGATAGAGGTTCTGCATCCTCCGCCGCAATTTGCGGCTGATAATGCCAATGACCAATCTTTGGTGCTGCGCATCGGCTGGGGCGGTTTTTCCGCTCTCCTGACCGGGGATATAGGCATTGAGCCTATGCAGGAGTTAGTAAAGAAGCAACAGCTGGATCCGGTTACAATCTTGAAAATCCCTCATCATGGCAGCAAAAATTCATTGTTAGTGCCTTTTTACCAGGAAACCAGACCGGAGTGGGCCGTTGTCAGCGCCGGGAAGAATAATCTGTTCGGGCATCCCCACCATTCCATACTGGAAGCATTGGAGGAAGAAAGGATCAGGATTCTCAGGACCGACCGCGACGGAGCGGTTATATTCCATAGCGACGGCCAAAAGATAAGGCTGACAACAGGCCCGGGCAAGCTCAAGCTGCTGTACCCGGTCTATCAATAAACACGGTCCGGCAGTTCAGCGCAGCCCGGCACGCCGGCAAACTCTTTGCAGCGAGGTCTCGGTTGCGACTTTCACGCTCTCCTCGTCAATGCTTAACAGGTGACCGTCCTGCATGAGCAGACGGCCGTCGACTATCGTGGCCGTGACATCACTGGCTTGGGCCTGGTAAACCAATTGGGAATAGACATCGGCAGCATTCCGGGGCCGGGTATGCCAGCCATCCAGGCTGATGAGAACCATATCCGCCTTTTTGCCTTCTTCCAGGCTGCCGATTTCATTTTCCCATCCCATGGCCCGGGCTCCACCCAAGGTGGCCATTTCCACTACGGTCAGGGCGGGCATGGCGCGGGGGCCGTGGAAAGGCTTCTGGATAAGGGCGGCCAGGCGCATTTCCATAAACATGCTGAGGTTGTTGTTGCAGGGCGCCCCATCGGCCCCCAATGAAACCCGGGTCCCCATTTGGAGCAGGGGCGGAATAGGGGCGATCCCGGAGCCCAGTTTCAAATTGCTGCCCGGACAGTGGGCCAGGTTGACCTCATTTTGCGCCAGTATTTCCATTTCATCTTTATCTATATGGATACAATGGGCCAGAATGAGGTTTTTATTACAGAGCCCCAGACTATCCAGATAAATCACATTGCGCATACCCCGCTCTTTTTCCACCAGTTCTATTTCCCCCCGGTTTTCCGAGGCATGGCTGTGTACCGGTATATGGTACTGCCGGGCCAGTGAAGCTGCCTGCCGCAGCAGGTTGTCACTGCAGGATACGGCAAAACGGGGGCACAGGGCATAACGAATACGCCCCCGGTCATAATTATTCCAGCGCTGGAAGAGCTGCAGGCTCTCGTCCAAGGCCCGGTCAGTAGAATCCAACAGCGGTAATGGCACTTCATTGCCGTGATCCATCAGGCACTTGCCCCCCAGATAGCGGATTCCGGCCTGTTTAACGGCGGTAAAAACCGATTCGGTATGTTTTACGGTGGCCATATCAATGATAGAGGTAGTGCCCCCCCGCAATAGTTCGGCACAACCCAAAAGGGAAGAATAGTAGAGGGATTCCTCATCATGACTGGCTTCCAGGGGCCAGATGCGCTGCTGCAGCCAGTCCAGCAATTCCAAATCATCGGCCATGCCCCGGAAAAGTACCTGGCAGAGATGGACGTGGCTCTGCACGAATCCGGGCAGCAGCAGTTGGTTGCGGGCGTCTATAACTATATCGGCGGCGCTGGTATCCAGATGGCCTATGCGGCTTATGCGGTCATTTTCTATGAAAAGATCTCCGCTTAGAATATCCCGATTCGGGTTCATGGTAACTATAGTGGCATTTTTTATGAGTATGGACATATAAGCCCTTCCTTTCTCACACCTTTAAACGGCATAAGATATTTTATTGAGGCATAAATATCAAACAGGGGTGCGGCGCCGAATTGTAGTCAAATTTCATTATTATTATGACATAAAAAATGGGCTCATGCA
>DHCD01000059.1:39841-65081 GCA_002398105.1 Syntrophomonas sp. UBA4911 | reverse complement strand
GTTTTTATATTGAAACGCAGTATCAAGACCAAATTTTCTGCCATAATGTGGCTCAGCATTATTATATTTCTGGCCGTGGTTTTAACCTTCCCCAAATGGATAAGCTTATTTTATCCTGAGCCGCACCGCAACCTGGTATTTTCTGCTGCTTACGAATATAAGGTTGATCCCTATCTGGTCTTTGCCATCATCAGGGCGGAAAGCAAGTACCAGAATGGGGCCGAGTCTCCGGCCGGGGCGCGGGGACTTATGCAGATTATGCCCGAAACGGCCCGCTGGATAGCGGAACAGCAGGGAATAAGCGACTTTGATCCGGATAGCCTGCATGACCCGGAGACCAATATACGTTTCGGCTGCTGGTATCTGGCTGATCTTAACCGCGAATTTGATGGCCGCACTCCCCTGGTAGTGGCCGCCTATAATGCCGGGCGGGGAAAGCTTAATGAATGGATGACCGAGGAGAAATGGGACGGAAGCCCCGACTCAATTGAGAAGATCCCTTTCCGGGAGACCCGGCTTTACGTTAAAAGCGTACTCAAGAACTATGAAGCCTACCAGGCTATTTATAAATGATATAAATAGATTTTCTTTAATCCCTGTGCCCGGAGGCAGTATCCTGAAATGCCGGGTTTAGAATAAGGGGTCAGAGGATTCAATTGCGTTACTGCTGATATAATTTGATTATGACAACCCTGCTGAGAAGCGGGGTTTTTTGTTGCCCGGACAATACGGAAACGGTATAAGATGGAATAAAGCTGATGCTTGTCTAATATAATGTCCCATAAATATCGTTTTAAAGGGGGACAAGTGCATGTTTAAGTTGCAAAAGAAGCTGCCGCTTGCCTTGGGCGGATTATTACTGCTTCTTATCGCTCTGTTGGCAATTCTTATATATAAACATAACCTGGCGGTTTATACTGCAAATCTGGATACCCGGCCGCTGAATGCGGGCCTGTGCCGGCCGGTCCGCTCGCTCGAACCGGCTGCGCTTACCGAGCATCAGGAACGCCTGATCGCATCGGCCATCTATGAAGGCCTGCTCTGCTACGACGGCAGCTCCGGCGAGCTCAAGCCCCGTTTGGCCAGAAAGTGGAAATACTCCTCCGATGGCAAAACTCTTACCCTGGAATTAAACGACAAGGCTAAATTCCATAACGGTAAGAAAATTACTGCTGCTGCGGTTAAGGCTGCCTGGGAAAAGAGCTTTAGCAGCAGCAAAGAATGGTCTAACATCAGCATGTTCCTTACTATAGTGGGCAGCAATGCCATGCTGGATGGTTATAAGCAGGATATCTCCGGCATTCAGGCAGTTAACGGCAGTACCCTGAAAATAGTATTCGACCAGCCCAATACCGCATTTGTCTATATGCTTACCAGTCCCGTTTTCTGGGTCTATGACAGCAGCCAGGAAAGCGGACCTGCTCCCGGCACCGGGCCTTATATGCTTAAAGAAAATCGGGAAAACCAAAGTATCCTGCTGATTAGAAATGAGAAATACCACCAGGGGACGCCGCGGCTGAGCGCCATCAATTTTACCGTTTACGACGATGAGCTTAAGGCCTTGGAGGATTACAAGGCCGGCAAGCTTGATTACCTGGACTCCGTTCCCTTTGACCAGATAAAGGAGATCAAGAAAAACCCGGACTATAAAGAACGGTATATCAGCAGGCCCCTGCTCAATACCTATTTCATGGTTTTTCATGTCAACAAACAGCCCTTTGCCGACGGCTATTTACTGCGTCGGGCATTGAATTATGCCATTGACCGCAAAGCCATAAACGACACGGTTCTGGGGGGGGCCTATACCCCGGCCCGGGGTGCGGTCCCTTCCGGGCTGGCGGGTTATAAAAGTGAAATGAGCGGTTACAGTTATGACCCGGAAAAAGCCCGGCAACTGCTGGAGGACGCAGGCTATATCGTAGGTGATCAGCTGATTCCCCTGTCCATAAGCTATGATAAGAATGAGGGACACCGGGCGGTACTGGATCTGGTTGCCCAACAGCTCAACCAGATCGGGGTTTCTGTGGAATTCAGCCCCATGGAATGGGATTATTATAAGAAACAGCTGGGGAAAATGCAGATATCCTGCGGAAGGGTAAGCTGGTACGCCGATTACCCTGACCCGGACAACTTCCTGTATAGTATGTTTCACAGCTCCAAGATCGGGGTCAGCAATTTCTCCGCCTATCACAACCCCCAGGTGGATAAACTGCTTGATACGTCCCGCAGGCAGATCGACCCTGAGAAACGTATGGAGTACCTTCACCAGGCGGAAGAAATAATCGTGGACGATGCCCCCTGCCTCTGGCTCTTCCAAAAATGCGCCCATAAGCTGGTGGGGCCCCAGGTAGCCTCATTGAGTATCGACAGCATGGAGATGATAGATTGGTACCAGGTGGAACTGCGCAAACCTGATTTGGATGATAGGGAGGGGAAGACCGGAGGGGAGAGAAAGAAAATATAGCCCTTAGAAAAATCCAGGCCGTGCAGCTGCTGCCCGGAGATTTCCCCCCGGAGC
Source organism: Syntrophomonas sp. UBA4911 (assembly GCA_002398105.1). Classification (GTDB taxonomy): domain Bacteria; phylum Bacillota; class Syntrophomonadia; order Syntrophomonadales; family Syntrophomonadaceae; genus UBA4844. Next base: position 62,563 of record DHCD01000059.1, on the reverse strand, counting down.
ACCCGGGCGGCAGAATAATTGACACCACTCTCAAAGCATTATATAATTGTTCTCGTCGGGATACCGACCAACTTAATAATGTGTCGGAGTGGTGGAACGGGCAGACACGTACGTTTGAGGGGCGTATCCTTAACCGGGTGCGGGTTCAAGTCCCGCCTCCGACACCATGATTAAAAGCTGCATTTTATCTCTTGTTTTGAGGGATAAAATGTTTTTTTATGTTCAAATAGATATGAATTTGCAGGCAGGTATGGTAGTCCCAAAGGCTACCATACCTGCCTGCGGTGCCTTACACTCCAGCTCATCCAGCAGTTCAAAGATGTTACGGTCGCCCAGCACCAATTCGTGATACCTTGCGGCGTCGATGTCTCTCAATAAAGCACCTTGCATGTAAGCACCTCCTTCCGGGGTATAAAAAAGCCCCAGCTTTATTAGCCGGAGCTTTATTCGACGGATAAAAAGCGTCATGTTACGATTTAATTAATTAAAAGAAGTTGTCGCTTTTGCTCGGCGGTAAGTCTTAACTATGTTGGGCCGCCTTCACTGGCGGCCTGGTTTCATTTCTTATGTTTAAGACATAGATTATTTTAGAATTATGCCATAAGAAAAGCCCCCCTAATCCCTTTCAGTAGCCTCCTGCAAATCTTGATTGGCAGTATACCAAAGACACATATTGAATCCAGAGAGCTATTTATAGTATTCTTAATAAAGTATAGGTCTTAAGTCGGTACGGTCATAGCTTATTTTTGGGCCATTTTTCAAGGCTGCCGCAAGGCCTTTTGTCGCTAGAATACCCCCGGGAGACTTACCGTGATATCTTGAAAGGGGAACAAATGGGTGGAAGACAATGGAAGCGGAAAAGGCTTTTTACATATGGGGCAGCGCAGATTATCCGTGGTCATGTTTTCCCTGTTTGCCGCCTGGCAACTGGCCTTCCCGTTTCAGGGACAGGTTTTATATACGCTGGCCGGAAGCTTTCAAGTTGACTTAAATACCCTTATCTTTAGGTCCGTAGCGGTTGTCCTGGCCGGGTTGTTCTGCTGCGGACTGCTCATCAAAACCATACAGGCGGCCAAACAGTTTATGCTGCTGGCAATCGCCCTGTGCCTGTTGGCAACTGGTGTGTTCTTCTCCGTTCCTTCCCTTCTATGGCATATCGCATTATTGGGCAGCGCTTTTCTGGCCGGAGGGTGCGTAGCCGCCTGGGGCCATTATTTTAAATACTGCACCTCCGCCAATGAGCGGATAAAAACCGCCGGGGAAGTGCTGGTTTATTCCAACGTCCTTATGATTCTAATAAACATGGCCGCCATCCATCTGGCGCCTTATGTTGGCCTGGGCCTGTCTATGCTCATGCTGGGCGGAGCCCTGCTGCTCGGCTTCCGCCTGCCCGCCGGGGAGCAATCCAGGCCCGCCGGTAAAACCGAAAACCAGGTCAGCGTTATCAAGCCTTTTACTTTTCTGTGTTTGTTTATCGTCGTCATCACCATAAATTCAGGTTTGATGTACCAGGTGATTAATCCCGCCTTTGCCCACCACCAGTGGCTGGTGAGCTGGTATTGGGCGGTTCCTTATATCGTTGCCATTTATGTCATGAAAAGCCTGCCCCGGACCGTCAACCGGAGCTATATACTCTATGTGGCAATCGCCATGATCGGATTTGCCTTTATAGGCTTTATGACGGCGGACCGTTCGGCGGGCAGTTATCTGCTGGTCAATACTTTGATGATGGGTGCCTGTGGGGTTTACGACTTGTTCTGGTGGAGCATCCTCGGCGAAATGCTGGACTTTGACGACAATCCGGCCAAAATTTTCGGAGTGGGGCTTTGCGCCAACGTGACCGGTGTGCTGTCGGGGGGACTGATTGGCAACGCTATCCTCGCATCCGCTATGCCAGCCTATAATTCCTCAGTGCTGGCTCTGGCCGTAGTCTGTGTAACCCTGGCCCTGTTGCCCCCGCTTCACAAATATCTTACCGGGCTTTTGAAAGACCATGCTTATCTAACCGACTTCATTGAAATGTCGCCGTCTGAACAAAGCGGCATGGTGTACAGCTTTTCACTGTTGGAGCGGCTTACCGAGCGCGAAAGCGAAATCGCGGCTTTGCTCCTCACAGGAAAAACCTATCGGGCCATTGCCGGGGAACTGAATCTGAGCGAAAATACCGTGAAAACCCATATCAAAAACATCTATTCCAAATATCAAATTCAAAACCGGGCGCAGCTTATCACCCTCATGCTGGAACATCAATCCCAAACCTATGATAGCTGAACCCATTGATAACAGGGCTTTGTGCGGCTCCTCACCCTTTCGGGTGAGGAGCTTTTTTTATGAAAATCACCCTTTCAGGTGACGATTTTTTTATTTGGAGCCATTATGATAAATGGCATGATAAGGCTGGAACTGGAAGCGGGGTGGAAATATTTGCATGCGATCAGGGGAAGGATGCATTCCCTGGCGGCGGCGACCGGCATAGCTTTCATAGCTTCAATCTTCGTGTTTATTCAGGGCGATTTGGTTCTGACCCTTTACCCGAAAATTATCCTAGCTTTTGCTATACCGTCCGCGATACTTTTCGCCGCTTTATCCCTCCGGGAATACAACAGACTAAAGATCGCAAAGTTAATCGTTGACAACCAGATCCTGCACGTTTTGCCCGCTGTGAGTGCCTGTACTGACGCCGGTAAAGACGTTTCACCACTTACCGGAAAAATGGAGATATTTGTATCCGGATTTGGCGTTCTACTGGATTCTAAAGTCATTCAATTCAATCTGGACCGTATTCGCCTGCAAGAAGTGCAAATCAACAAAACATCTATGTGCCTCACTTATGGCACCAAATTACGCACCCGGGAAATCTGTCTCATGCACGGAGTAGCCGACATTGAAGAAATACAAAGAATCGCGGAAACGTTTCGCTATGAGACCGGCCTTATACCGATAATAGGAGACTGACAGGTAAAGGAGGAATTTTATGCAGTGCCCGCATTGCGGGGAAGGAGTGCCGGATAACAGCAGGTTCTGTACATTCTGCGGCAGCGAACAAGCGCGAGCCAAGCAGCCCGAGTCTGTTCGCATCGGTTTTTCTCCCAAAATTAACGACCCGGCTTTTGCCCGCTATCTCAAGCAGGCCAACCGCTATTCCTTTATGTTTACCGTTTTCTTAGCGCTGGCCGCGGTCATAGGCTTTTTTATCTACGGGGAAAACAGTTACGAAATGGATAATCCGCAGGCGCTGTTTATCGGCTTGGGGATTGGCGCCATGTTTATCTCCATGGCCTTGCTGCAGATCTGGGGCCGGAAAAGGAGCAAGACCTGGGATGGAACGGTGATAGACAAAAGGATAAACCGCAAGCGCCGCAAGAAACATACCGGCGATAATGACTACTACTGGGTGAATTATACCGAATACGCGGTGGTGATCAGGGATGATGGCGGCAAAGAGCATTTTCTCACGGCGGAGGACGACGACACCTGCTACAACTATTATCAGATCGGCGACCGGGTGCGGCATCACGGGGGACTGAACTCCTATGAGAAATACGACAAGTCCGGGGACAGCATCATTTTTTGCAGCGCCTGCGCCAGCTTGTGCGACATTAATGACGACTATTGCTTCAGATGCCAATGCCCGCTGCTGAAATAGGCGGGCAAAGTACGGGAGGGTGACGATGCCGGAAAGAATGGAATGGAAAATCAGCGTGCCCATATTCCGAAACACGTTAATTCTCAAGCAATTGGGGATCGCGCTGGGCATACCTTTCGGAATTTTGACCGTATTTCTGGCCCTGACGGCGGGAGCTGAGGCGCGTTATGCTTTGGGCATGATTACAGCTCTGCTGATATTGACCGGGCTGTTAATCATGCTGGTATACCGCGGCAACTACAATGCGGAGTTCGTACTGGACGAAAAAAGCGTGCTGTGCCGGACGCAAGCCCGGCAGGCGAAAAAGAACCGGGTGGTCAACACCTTGACCGTTCTACTGGGTCTGCTGAGCGGCCGTCCGGCTGTGGCGGGCGCGGGGATGCTGGCTGATTCCCGGCAAAGCGTCCAGCTCAGATGGAAGAACGTTACCCGGGTCAAATACCTGCCCCGCCAGCACACTATTCAACTACGGACCGGGTGGACCGAAAACATCGCTCTTTTTTGCACCGATGAAAATTATGAAAAGGCGGCTCGCTTTGTCATGAGTCGGACCGGTCATTTATCAGAACGTCAACCACAATAGTAAGGAGAAATGCTTATGTTTTGTGAGAGCTGCGGGAAAAAATTGCTAGCCGGAACCAGATTTTGCGTAGACTGCGGAGCAGAAATCGAGCGGGCCGGAGGGAGTGTACCTGCTCCGACGGCAGGTTGGGAGCCTGCCCGCCAGGCTCCTTCGCCGCACTCCCCGTCCGACGCGTTTGACGCGGCCTCCGGAGAGAAAGAACCGCTCACTATGGGGCAGTACCTGCTGATATTTCTGCTTTTGAGCATACCGCTGCTGAATATTGTGTTGCTGTTCCTATGGAGTTTCGGACGTAACGTCAATATCAATAAACGCAACTTTGCCAGGGCTTCTCTGGTGGTCTGTCTCATTATGAGCGTGGTGTACGTTTTCGTGGTGTTATCAATGGCCGGCTATCGTACTTGAAGCGCAGGGAGAGTTCCTTTGCCAATCCCAAGTTTCAAGTCTCCTCACCCGTTCGGGTGATGGCCTCGAAACAAAAATCACTCATTCGGGTGAGGACTGGGGAGGAGAAATATTCTATTATAGTACCGATATAATACCGCAATAACGCATAATCTGCAAAAGATTTCCTGAGGGGGAGCATGCTCTCCAGATGCACTTTTAGGAGGGATATAATCGAAAGATGAATAAACTTGCCACGGAAGCGCCCCGCTGGAAAACGGCACTGAACATGGTCATCAATCCCGGCGAGGCGGTAAAAAGTCAAATGTCCAAAGTGCCATGGCCTTATTCCATCCTGGTATCCGGTTTATCGTTTACCCTGTTTTTTATGCAGACCGGACTGGATTTGCTGCGCACCGGCCAAATCGAAACCGCAGCGGTTATTCTAATCATCTTGCTGGGCTTACTTTACGGCACGGCGGGAATCGCCTTGCTGGCGGTAATGTCCTGGGCCTTATCCCGGGCCGGGAAGCGGGGCTACACGGTTGACTGGGCCATATCCGCCTTTGGGCTGGGTTACTCTGCCACCCTGGTCTATGCCCTGACCGGGCTGCTGTTTTCGCTGGCTTTCGGATGGAAAACCGCGGTGGCATTCGGGGTTACCGGAGTTTTATGGGCTCTGCGGCCCACTCTGTTTACCATTAAGCAAATGTCAGGCGAGCGTACCGCCTTCAGCGTGGCCTTGTCTACTCTCTGCGGCGCCATTCTGCTGCTGGGGTGGGCCTTGCTGGGGCGTTTTGGGGTTTAGGCGGGCATTGACGACAAGAAGTTCGGGAGGCGGATATTGATGGAAATGAACCTTGGCTATGCCGGTAAATCCAGCGGGCAAAGAGCAAATTTTTGGCCGACTTACCTGTGTTTTATAACACTGGGGATATTGATTCCTTTTACCAAGCCCATTTTTCAAGGAGTTACCCTTATATTATCTATCTTTCTGGCCCTGATCGTGGGCCTGCTGGCGGTCAACCTGTCCATTATGCTGTTTAATAGCGGCAATCCGGATCTGCGGGTGGCAAGCGGCGGTCAATTCGCCCGCGAAGCGGTGGAAAACGGCATGCTGTTTATGATTCCCTTTACCGTGCTGGCGGTTTTGGCCCAGCTGTTGCTGAACTGGAACGCGGTTATGCCCTTTGCGTCCGCAGCCATTATGACCGCGTGCGCCACTGCCGGCGCGGAAGTGATGAAAAAGGGCGCCCAGGGAATGAAAAACGTGCTCATCCCCTCGGGCCTGGCCTTTTTGCTCTCTACCGGCTGGATGATGCTGGTGGGCTTGTTGCCGTAAGGACTGGAGGTGAGTGGTTTGTCGATTCTTTATTTAGCCGGAAACAGGAAAAGCATACAAAAATCCTTGGTATTAACGGTGATACTGTCCATGGCCTTTACGGCGCTTATGGCGGCCTGCTTGCCGGGCACGGTTCTGGCCGGGGGCATTGGCGACGTGGTGACCGAGGTGACGCATGCTTACTTTGCCTCGGCGGAGTTTGACTTTGGTTCCGAGTCCATAACCGGGCACGGAATAAGCATGCACGCCGGCTACGGCGGCTACGGCAATGGCTACGGAGGGTTAACGGTGCTGGGGCCGGCAGACGCCACAGGCATGCAAGCCATGCTTGATTACATTGACGGACAAACCAATCACACCGTTATCCAAACCAAGCGGCTGAAAGGCTGCGAGGTACGGGAATATACGATGTCCGACGGCTGCGGGGTGGGCGTGGTGCTGTCCGATTATTTTATTACCGTGGAATTTTATCAAACCGGCAACAGCAACGCCGCCGATATTCAAACGGGAATAAAAATTGCCCAGCGGGCTTTGGACGGACTGGAGCAAGCCGAACTTTTAAGCCAGGCGGCGCCGAATCTGGAAAATTCTTCGTCGTCTGAAGAAAAACCGGCCGATGAACCCGGAGCGTCAACATCCGGAACCGCTCTGGATGAACCGGCGATGGTCGCCGATACCATGAATATTTACGGAGTTACTAACGGCCCCACCGCGCCTACTGCTTTCAGCGTCGACCGCTCCCATTTGGTCACCTACATCTCAACCTATCACTGGAACGACGCCCGGGGAGCGGCCGGCGGAACCATCGCCCTGCAGGGCGGCGACGGAAAGCTGTACGGACCCTGGCAGGCCAGTACCCGGCCGGGCCAGGGAGGCGTGCCCAACGCCTACTGGGAAGTATTCCCCAATATCGTTATTCCCGCCGGGACCTACACCATTATTGACTCTGATCCCTCTACCTGGTCGCAGAATCAGCAGTCCGAAGGCCGGGGTATGGCGGAGGTAAAGGCCACGCCGCACTTTGAGGAGGCCGGAGACGTTCCCGGCGCTTCCGCCCCGGGCACTTCGGGGCACCACTCGTCCGGCGCATGGTCGCCAAGCCCGGCCGGAGTCGGTTCAGTGGGCAACATACCCGGCCCCTCCAATACCACCGAGGCAGTGGTGGGGGTGGCGGTTCCCGGTTTAATAGCCACTGTCCTGGGGGTCCTGGCGGGACTGGGCGGAGGCGGCGGAGGATTCGTGCCTCCGGGAGGAACGCCTTTGTCGCCGACGGCTGGAGGGTCGTTCCCGGGTACGGGGGGAAGAGCTGCGGGAGCTGGCGCTCAGCCTTCCGCCACTATCCGGGAGGCCGGCAAAAGACGGCGTGAGACGGATCCCGTATCTGTCCCGGGAGTCATCAGTGTATCCCCAGGAGATGATTCCAGAATTGATACGGCTGAGATGGACCTGGGAGTTATCAGCGTATCCCCAGGAGATGATTCCGGAATCAATACGGCTGAGATGGGTCAAGGAGTTATCAGCGTATCTTCAGGAGAAGGTTTCATAATTGAGAGCGCGAATCAGGCGATGGCAATCAGACCGAACTCCGGAATCATTGATGATGGTGATAGCGGTATTTTGATTGATACCAGCGCCCTGGAAGATGAAAGACCGGTCGGGGGAGAGCCGGGCGCAGAAGAGACCGGTGCTGCAGCGGAAACAACCGGCATTGCTGCAGAAAGCGCCTACGGTCAGGACGGCTACAACCAGGCCGGTTTTGATAAAGACGGGTTTAACGCGGAAGGCTTTAATAAAGAAGGATTTGACGCAGAGGGTTTCGACAAAGCGGGATTTAACCGGGAAGGATTTAATGCTGACGGCTACGACCATGAAGGTTTTAACAAAGCGGGCTTTGACGCCCAGGGCTACGACCGGGAAGGTTTCAACTATGAAGGCTACAACCGCAGCGGTTACGATCCCTGGGGCTATGACAAACAGGGCTATGGCAAAGACGGCTACCACTGGAGCGGTTACAATGCGGACGGATATGACCGCAACGGGCGGCACTGGCTTGAAGGGAAGGAAGGAAGTTCTTTTGGCAAGGGCGGCGGCAGTCCCTTTGATGTAGATACCAGCGGTAATGGGGTTTATACCGTAGGGGACACCAATCCATTTACGGAAAGAGAAATCATACTCGGTCCTGGCAGACACATTGACTACGAGCCCTCTGTATCTGTAGATGATAGTGTTTTGGAGAAAGGGCCGCCATTAGGGCAACCTTATCACAAAACGGTAGAAAAATACGGGGCCAAACCCTGGGATGATGAGATACCGGCACCGCAGCCGGAAAAACCGGCAATTCCTAAAACAGAAGATACCGGCATCATCGGGCCGGAAGATCCTATGAACACGATTAAGAATCATGGCATAGACCAAGACGCCCCCCAGGTCGGGCAGGAAGAGGTATTCATTCCTGCTGTGGAAACGGGAAGTCCGGAAAATTCAGCAGCTGAGGCAGAAGGACTGCCGCCGGCCAAGGAGAAGCCGTCTCTGGAGTACGGCACACCGGGGGTTCCCCAAGACGGAGAAAAGCGCGTCCTGGTCGGGAAAACAGACGGGCGCAGCATTGAAATCGAATTCGATGAAAAAACCGGAGAATGGGTTAATACCGAAAACGGAAATATTGTTAATCCGGACAGATTTGAAGAGTGGCAGAACGACCTGGCCGAAGACCGGCGCCGGGCCGCGGAAGACATTGAGAAAATGAGCCAGCGGCAGGATGCTGCCAGCCAGGCCATCGACCAGAATCTCTCTGACTGGAAGCGCCTGGAGCAAATGCAGAAAGTGGCCGAGAAATATGGTATCGGCGAACCAGTCGGACCCGGGGATATGGATAAGGCTATCCAGAAGTTGAAAGACGATATGCTGGCCGGCAAGGAAATCAATCGGGACAGGATGGAGCAGATCAACAAAATCATTGACAACCGTATAATGGGTACGACCGCCGCTGATACCGGGAAACGCTGGGAAGATATCCCCTGGTACAAAGATTTGGATTCGGCCCTGAAAGCCAATCTGGAGACGTCCAGGGAAGTGGTTGCCGGTGAAAAAGCCGACGGCAGCATTTCCTGGATTGGGATGGGAGCCAGGGTAGCTATTGGGGCGGCTACCGGGGGAAGTTCAGAGTATATCATGACCGTAACCGAAGCCATGCACCGCATCAATAATTCGATACACCAAGGCGAAACCGGGGGCAGGGCGGTTGCCAAAGCTATCGGACAGATGATTCTGGAAGAAGCTGGCGGCGAATTGATTGGTGCCGCCGGGGGCAAAGCCATGCAGAAATTTGCGGAAACATTCCCCAATCTTACGCAAAAGGCGGGAGACATCGCTGAGAGAATCGCCGTGGAAGCTGCCGCCGGCGATCAAATCGTCAGCAGAAAACTAGGAATGATCAGCAAACAGAGCGCGGAAGAGGCCCTGGCAGATCTGGCCAAGAAATTAGATGACGCGGGAGCCAAGGGGCTGAGAAAGGTTGTCGATGACAAGATTGCCGATGCGGGCTTAAAAGTAGCCAGCGCCGACGATCTGGCCAAAGCCTTCGGTAAAGGTCCGGCGGGTGGCAGCGACGATCTGGGCAAGGCCGTCAGCAGAGCAGCCTCCGGCAGCAGTGACGATATAGCCGGAGGGACCGGCAAAGCGGCCGACGGACCTGACCTGCCCGGCCCAAAAGCGACCGGTGCGGCGGATGAGGCGGCTGATGCGGCGGGTAAATCGGCTCCTGTCGACCGGCCGACCCGCGGCGCCCGTTCAGATGCGGACGTGATAAACGATCCCCGGGCGATCGCCAAAGCGGAAAAATCCTTGCAAAAAAATATGGATGATTTTGATAAGCTGCCCGCGGGCAAAAAGCAAGAGCTGGTCAGGGAACAGGCCAAGTATGACGAATACCGGCTGCAAGCCGAAGAGAAAAACTGGGAGCTGGCCGACAAGGTGCAGCGGGGTGAGAAACTCAGCGTCGATGATGTCCTGAAACTGAAATCCGATCCGGCGGCCATGCGCAAGCTAAAGGAAGTTCAGGAGATCGACGGCCTGGGCGCTGAACTGGGCGATCACGGCGCTAAAAATGTGCAGATGAAGTATAACGAAACCCTGAACAAAAATGTATACGAGCCCAGCTACAAAGATGTACAGGATTCGCTCAGGGACAAATACGGAGAAGTCAGGGTGGAGACGGTGAGAACACCGGGCAAGGAATATCATTCCTGGGATGTAAACACCGACAACGACATTATCGCTACGCGTAAGGTAATACGCAATGGAAAAGAAGAATGGGTGGAGATACCCCGCGGTGAATGGGAGGATACCTACTTCAAATCCTATGCGCAGAACACCGGCTTTGATCCCCAGGATGCGGCTAGAAAGTTTCCCAATGAAGACTGGGGTAAAATGTCTCAGGCGGAGCAGTACCGCAAGTGGGGAGAACTGCACGGGGAAAGCCCTACCGACGTGTATCATCACGAGGCGGCCCGGGATTTTAGCACTCAGCGGACTTCTATATTGGACGGCCAGTCTCCCGACAGGGCGGCTGCGGCGCAAGCGGCCAGAGGGGAAGGCAGTCTGCTTGACGCTGAAGGGCTGGGACTGATGGAAAAGAACAAAATCAATCATTACTGGGAAAAGGGTGATATTAAGAACCAGACCGAGGCCATGGAGCAATTGAGAAAAGCTTCCTCCCAGGTGCGGAACTTGGAACAAGGCTACAAAAATATGGATTATAAAGTTGCCGATATGCCGGAAAACATGAAAAAGGCCATTGACGCGGTTAATGACAACAGTCTGTCTCCGGCTTCCCGGGCGGCCCGTCTGGCGGAACTGGGCTATGACAGCCCGGGAGATTTTGTTGATAAGCTGACCAGCCGCATCGGCTCGCTAAGAGCGGCCCGGAAATAGGGGAATCAAGCATCAGCAATTATGGAGCGGATAAGGAGGCATGAAAATGGACATGAATCAAGGTCCGGCGAACATGAAAACTTTCAAACTGGCAATCGGGGATGTCGACCATTTGTTCAGACGTTCGGGTTTAGCGGGCAACAGCTTGGCGTCCTTTCAATACAACCCGGAGCAGGCGGCGGTTAGCAGTCCGTCAGAGTGGTTCAAAGCTTTAGCGGAGAGTCCTGCGTTCCAGATCATTGCCCGGCAACTGCTGGAACCGGATTTAAAGATTTCCTTCCAAAGCGGCGGAAACCATGCGGCCCAAGACCGCTATTACGCCCTGGTGTCCAAAGAAAACAGTGCGGTTTTAGGGCAGTTTGTAAATTCGGAGGGCGACTTGCTGCTGCTGCATTTCCCCGACGGAAAATCATTTCTGGAATGGTGGACCGGCATTTATGCATCCCCGGGCATGGAGGACTATCCGGCGGTATTCGGCGGCGCTGTTTGGGAGAGCGAAGTCCTGGTCTGCGCCCTGCACTGCATCGACCTATACCGGCGTTTTTATCTGGAGAGCATGTTGGATTATCGCTCCGTCGCCATTGATACGTCCATAAGCACCGGGGACTTTGTGGAATTGCTGAAACGATCGCTGACCAGCGGGGACCAACGCTGGCTGCTGCCCGCTTTGTTTGAAATCACCCCGGACCTGAAAAATGTCCCGGTGGCCTTAAATCCCGAGCACCTGAAGAAGATTGAGGAACTGGGATTTATCACCGGCAGCGAATCCGTCTTTAATCTGGGAGAACGCTCCCGGCTGATGGGAACTGAATTTATCAGTTCCTGGATGAGTGCCACCGGCTGGCAGGCCAGTGTGCTGATCCAGGGGGAGGAAAGGAGCCTGTCCCGGGTTTTCCTGGCCGCAACCGCCTTTACCAATCACCTGTTTTCTTTCGAAACCGGAAGCGGAGGAAAAGGACGTTTTCGCCACCAGGCAGGCACCGCGCCCGAGACGGCCGCTACGCTGCTCAACTGGCTGGAAGCGGTAAAAAACGTAACCGGCCATGCCGCTGCTCCGGTTGCCAAAGCGCAGGAAAACCCTCCCAAAGCCAAATTCTGCAGTCAGTGCGGCGGTGAAATCCGAGCGGGCAAGAAATTCTGCAGCAGCTGCGGCGCGCCGGTTTAAAGGGAGTGAGGAATGTGCGCAATCTTAAATTCTGTCCTGAGTGCGGGGCCGAGTTGGCGCCCAATGCCAGTTTTTGCGACGAATGCGGCTTTTCGGTTCAATCATTGGCGGGGCCGGCGGCTGACCGGCAGGAGCCGGTAAACAGACAGCTTCAAACCGCGCCGCCCGGAGCCGTTAACCGGCAGCCCACGGTGCGGCAAGCCGGGCCCCTATCCCCACCGGGCTACGGACAGCAGATGCCTTCCGGGACTTTTGCCAGTCCGGGCGGTCAAGGCGCCGGGAATAAAAACTTAATTATTATGATATCCATACTGGCGGTGGTTTTCCTGGGGGGAGGGGGATTATACTGGTGGCTGTCGCGAGGCGAGAGTCCGGACCCAGACCCGGCGGCCTCCCTGCCGTCAGCAGCCCGGCAGAACGGAACCGCCGCCCCTGCCGCCCAGTCGGCCATTCCGGACCAGGAAGCGGCGGCGGATTTGAGCCGGGCCTCCACCTACCTGTCGGAGCCCTGGCTGAAGTGCACCTTTTTTGTGAATTACCCGGACGGGATGTCGGGGGTGGTGGAGCGGGTCAGCGCCCTGGTGGTTCCCACTGAAGCGGTGCGGGTGAGCGAAGCCGAAACCGGGGTGGAACGGGGAGAATCCTTCGGCTATGGGTTTCATTATGTGGAACGGGCGGATGGCACTTATTACATCCTGGATCAAACTCCGATGGAAATCGTCCCCCTCTTAAAAAATAATTTGACCGTAGGGCAAACCTGGAGCTATTCGGATGAATTCGGGAATATCACCTGGACGGTGATGGACATGGGGATAGACCTGGATTTGGGCTTTACGAGCTTTAAAAACTGCCTGGTGGTGCGGGAAGACAACCAGGCGGCGGAATTTCAGTCCGTCGCCTATTACACGCCGGGCCGGGGCCTGGTTCTGTCCACCGATCCCAGCGGAACCGTGGAGTATTACAGGATGACTGCTCTTACGCGGATAGAACCGGAGCAGGCGGCGGAAACGGTGATACGCTGGTCCCCCAATTACGAGACGATCCGGGACGATCGTACCCAATACTAAAAATGAACAGGGAGGATTCATATGGAAACGATGGTGGTCATTGGGGTCTTGGCTATGTTGCTCATGGCGGTGGCGGTATTTCTGATTGCTGCTTACAACGGTTTGGTACAGTTGCGGCAACGGGTGCAAAACGCCTGGTCCCAGGTGGATGTGCAATTGAAACGGCGCTATGATTTGATTCCCAATCTGGTGAATGCCATAAAAGGATACGCGCAACATGAGAAAGACACCCTGGAAGGAGTGACCCAGGCTCGGAATATGGCCATAGCCGCCGGGAACGTAAGAGAGCAGGCCCAGGCGGAAACGATGCTGAGCGGGGCTTTAAAATCCTTGTTCGCGGTGGCGGAAGCCTATCCCGAGCTCAAGGCCAACACCAATTTTATGCAATTGCAGACCGAACTGAGCGATACGGAAAGCAAAATTGCCTTTGCCCGCCAGTTCTATAACGACACGGTGCAGAGCTTCAACACCAAGTTGGAATTGTTTCCCACTAATCTGGTGGCCGGTATGCTGGGATTCGGCATGGTGGATTATTTTACTTTGCAGGGTGAGACCGAGGCCCGGCAGAACGTGCAGGTAGATTTTTAACAGGGGTTCAATGAAGAGTATTCTGCAGGGCAGACCATGACGAATGCAAGCCGGCTGATGAAGGGGATTGCCGCGCTCCCTTAGGGTTATGACAGTCACAGCGACAGCTTGCCCAACAAGAGGATATGTAAAGGGAGGTTTTACAGCGATGACAGGTTGGAGAGGAAGTCCTCGGCGGTTAAAGATCGGCTTGCTGGGTTTATTTTTGGGGGTATTGTTGCTGGGGTGGGGGGCGAATAGCGCCCAGGCCCGTTCTTTCAGCATGGAACAAGTGGTGGTGGAAGCGGAAGCCTTGCCGGATGCTTCCATGCGGGTTACGGAAAAAATAACCATTGATTTTTCCGGCCAATGGAACGGATTTTTTGTGAAGATTCCTCAAGGCAGCACGCCCATTGTGGAGGTTATGGTTCGTGAGAACGGCCGGCCCTACACTTATAATTCCGGCAGCGAATATGGCTCTCCCGGGACTTTCCTGATCAAGAGCGAAGGCTCGCTAATGGTGATAGACTGGAGTATTTCCGCCCGGGATGAAGTGCGTACCTTTGAGGTCTCTTACCGGGTCATCAACGCGGTTACCGTTCACAGCGACGGAGCCGAACTGTACCGTAAGTTCATTGATAGTTCCAATGCGCAGAGAATCGGCCGGGTCGAGGTGGACCTGAAACTGCCGGCGGGAGCCGAAGGTTATAAACAAGGGGAAGATATAAGAATCTGGGGGCACGGTCCTTTGCAGGGAGAAGTAAATTTTGCCGGCGCTGACCGAATAAGCTGGCAGGTTAAAAAGCTTCCTCCCTATACCTTCGTGGAAGGCCGGGTGGTGATGCCGGCGGCTTTGTTTCCCAACGCTCCATCCGAAGCCCATAACGGCCGGGACGCGCTGTCCGCCATATTAGCCGAAGAGGAAGCCTGGGCCGGGGACGCCAACCGTCAGCGCTGGCTGGCCCGGGCGGAGGCGGGCGGGGCGATTGTCCTGGTGGGAGGCGCCGTCCTGGTGGTGATGCTGTTGTGGCGACGCTACGGACGCGCTTATATTACCCAATTTGACGGCCCTTACTACCGGGATCTGCCCAATCAGTACAGCCCGGCGGAACTGAGCGTACTCTGGAATTATGGAAAAGTGCAGCCCCATGATCTCACCGCCACCATACTGGACTTGGCCCGGCGCAGATTCCTGCGCATTGAGGAAGAGCAGGTCCAGGTACGCAAATTGCTGGGCAGCCGGGAAGTGAAAACCTATCGCCTCACTTTTCTTGAGCCGCCCAACCCGGCGGCGCTCAGAAAGCCGGCCGAGGCCGAACTGCATCCCCATGAGCAGGATTTGCTGGAGTATCTGCACCGTACCATTGCCAATGGCCGCGATTATCTGTATTTGGCTGATATAGAAGCCTTTTCTAAAAAGTACAGCGAGCATTTTTACGAGTTCTGGCAACAGTGGACGGGGCAATTAATCGCCCAGGGGGAGCAGGCGGAATTCTTCGAACACAGCGGCAATATGCCTTTGTTCACCCTGTTGGCAGGCCTGGCGCTTTTTATACTGGGGACTATTGCCGTCAACACCATGGCCATACCCGGAGCGGCTTTGATGATCGCCGGAGCCATCGTCGGCTTGGCGCCGCGCTCCTTTAAAAAGCGTTCTCTTAGCGGCCAGGAAGATTTGGTGCGCTGGCAGGCCTTTAAACGCTTTCTGCTGCACTTTTCTCAGATGCAGCGTCATGAAATCCCCAGCCTGATTATATGGGAACATTATCTGGTCTACGCGGTCACTTTAGGGGTGGCCCGGGAAGTGATGAAACAGCTGGAACTGGTCTTTCCCAATCTGCAGGACGGGGATCACCGCTTTGGCTACGGATGGTATGCTTACGAGGCTTACAGCGGTTTTGACGCTTTTCACAATTCTTTCAGCGAGATAGGCAACGCGGTGGAGCGTTCCATCCAAACCGCCCAAAAAGCGGTCAGCAAGTCGTCTTCAGGCTCAGGCGGAGGCGGAGGCTTTTCCTCAGGCGGAGGCGGAGGAGGCGGCGGCTCCAGCTATGGCGGGCGATAGACCATAAAAAGTTTGAGGGGCGTATTCTTAACCGGGTGCGGGCTTTATTTGACGGATAAAAAGCGTCATGTTACGATATAATTAATTAAAAGGAGTTGCCGCTTTTGCTACGGCGGTAGGTCCTAACTATGTTGGGCCGCCTTCACTGGCGGCCTGGTTTCATTTCTTATGTTTAGGACATAAGGAAATGATTCCTACAATTAAAAGTCCGAAACCAAAAAGCTCCGTCCAAGTAATCATAAACATCACCTCCCCTCTCGGGAAAGTGACCTAACCGCCAAACGGCAACTCCTATGAAATTATTTTAGCATATTATGCCATAAGAAAAGCACCCTAACAATCCCTTTAAGTGGTCTCCTGCAAATCTTGAATGGAAGTATACCAAAGACAATAAAGAAGGCGGTGGGCAATATGTTAACGACAGCATTGCCGATTGAAAAAGCGTTCATGCTGATTGAGCCGGGGCCTGTGATTCTGGTTACTACGAACGATAAAGGCCGGAACAATATCATGACCATCTCATGGCATATGGTGATGGATTTTACCCCGAAGATTGCCCTGACAACCGGTCCCTGGAATTATTCATTCCAGGCTCTTAGGCATACCAAAGAATGCGTGCTTGCAATTCCGACGATTGATCTGGCGGAAAAGGTAGTCGGTATCGGAAGTTGCTCCGGCGCAGAGGTGGACAAGTTTCAAAAATTTGGCCTTACTGCATTACCGGCGACTGATGTGCAAGCTCCGCTGATTTCCGAGTGCCTTGCCTGCTTGGAGTGCCGCGTGATTGACTATCTGGAACCTCAAAACATTTTTGTTTTGCAGGGAGTACGTGCCTGGATTGATCAGGAGCGAAAAGAACGCCGAACATTCCACGCCAATGGGGACGGCACATTTGCTGTGGACGGAAACACGATAAATCTTCGCGGTCTGATGGAAGATAAGCTGCCACCTGGTGTTTAATGTTCGTATAGTAATATGAAGATGGAGCGTTCCCCAGGCAAAATCTATTCCAAGGGAAAGTTTTGGCTTACACGGATCTGCGGTAAATAACCGGACCATGGTCGGCGTTTCCCCATACCCACCATTTGCTCAAGGCATAATTATTAAAACTGGCACAGATAATCCCTGCCAAATTGGCGAGGTATTTGTTCACCCCTAAAACGTTATAGGCGAAAAATAAAATAAGGCTTTTCACCAATATTCCCAAGGAGGATGCGATTAAGTATTTGCCGAAGCGGGAAAAAACAATATTCCAACGGGAGCGGCGGGGCAACTGGTCGCCCCAGGTAAAAAAATTATTCAGGGCAAAATTAGAAGTCATAGCCGCCAGCGCAGAGACGACCGCCCTGCCATTCACATTTAAAACCGGATAGCAGGAATTAAGCCAGGCAAACACCAGCATATCCACCAGCACGCCGGAACCGCCGATGAGACAAAATACGTAAAATCGCCGGTCAGAGGGGCTGCGTTTGAGCAGTTTCAGCAAATGGTATAAATACTGCAGTTGTACTTTAAAGCTGAATTTAGACTGACCTGCATTTCGTAGGTCGAAACGATAGGGAATTTCAGTCAAAACATGATAATTACCCAATACCAATATTTCCATTAATATTTTCCATCCCACCGGATCCAGTCGTTTATCCCGCAGTACTTCTTTTCTCAGCATAAAGATCCCGCCGGTCGGATCTGAAATGGGGCGCAGGCTGTGCAAAAGAAATTTTCCCCCATAACGGGCGGTGGCCGAGGCCAGTTTCCTTAATGGATTTAGACCTCCGTCGCTGCCGCCTTGAATAAACCTGCTGGGAACCACAATATCCGCGCCCTGCTCAATTTCAACCAGCATTTTTTTCAATAATTCAGGGGGATGCTGCAAATCCCCATCCATCACGGCCAGAATATCTCCCCGGGCCTGCCCGAATCCCTCAACCACTGCGGAAACCAAGCCCCTGGCATGATCCCGGTGAATAAGTCTGATGCCTTTTTTACCTGCGGCCAGCCCGGCAATGACCTGGGGCGTATCATCCGTACTGTCATCCATAAAGATAATTTCATATTCCCG
The DNA here is from genome assembly GCA_002398105.1 of Syntrophomonas sp. UBA4911. GTDB lineage: Bacteria > Bacillota > Syntrophomonadia > Syntrophomonadales > Syntrophomonadaceae > UBA4844. The sequence goes on along the minus strand of DHCD01000059.1, from coordinate 44,753 downwards.
GTTTATCAAGGTATTTTCGATACGCCTAATCAGTTCTCTGATATTGTCTTTTTCATTAAATACCGGGATAACCACTGATAACATAAACACGCCTCCAACTGGTCTGCTTTATATTGCTTATCGCTTCCTGACAGCTTGTCTTTAGGAAAAACTTTAACCAAGCCGGCCTGTTCCCCGCCGCTAAACCAACCCGAAAGGTCAGCTAATAGATGACTTTGAAAAGCTTGAAGCTTTCAAAGACCTTCTCTTGTGCACACCAATCTTCTTGTCCGCTGTACAGGCCGGGGTATTGCTGATTAAGGGCGTCTAAAGCGCCGGTCCTTAGCTGGGGATCGGTCAGTAAAATATATTCGATCTCATACTTGCGGGGATTTTCTATTATATCAGAAAAATCCAGGCTGGCGCTGGTTATCACATTGGACATGCTGTTGAGATTGACCAGAATTTCTCCCGTAGCAAAAGAGTCGGTAAGTAGTTTGGAATCAACAAGATTGTCATTGATGTAACCAGCAATCCGCCGGCTTTCATCAGTTGTATTATTTAAGCTGTGTTCTTCCAGCGATTTCTGAGGATCAGCCAAAACGTTACAAGCGGCTCCCCATGATATCGTTAAGGAGACTATAAGAATAATGGGCGTAAGTTTTCGCGTAAATTGATCCTTGGCCGGCTGAGCAAGCTCATAGGGCAACCAGGCAAAAGCGATCGGCAGGACATAGGAAAAAAAGCGCAGCCAGCCCCAGGAGGAGCCGGTAATCAGCATTGCATAATGAAAACCGAGCATGGCTAAAACCAGGGATAATAAAACATAAAAATCATATTTAAATAAACGGCGATTCATAATTCTCACCGCTACTATGCCTATAAAAAGCGGAATGAAAGAAGTCAATTTGCCGGCTGCATATACCAGGCTTTCCCAGGGAGCGGTGGTAGACATAGGACTTATGGTTTGATAAGAAGAATTAGAATAAGAGGAATTGGCAAAGTACAAGGGATTGCCGGAAATAACCCAATTAAAAAGGATCCATAAGAAAATGGAAAAAACAAAGGGGGTATAAAGTATAAGCGCGGTTCCTTCCGCGTAAAAATACTTTTCTTTCCGGTCGTTTACCGGAATAAATTTTTTCTCCCGGGGACTGAAAAAAATAACAATCAGCACCCCGATCCCTAAGGCCGCCGCCAAAGGAATCGCCTCATAGCGGCAAAAAAATGCCAACGCCAGGGCAAAGGCCATATGTATGATATAATCCGGGGATCCTTCACTGATCCATAAAGTCATGTAGGAAACCGCATAAATCATAAAAAAGAAAAAAAATCCCTCGCTCATACCATTAAAGCCGTAATAAAAAATAAAGGGATGGGACAGATAGAGCGTGAGTAAAATGGCTATGAATTTTTTGTCGATATTGAAGCGGCAAAAAGTCCGGAATAAGATGACCGCACTGCCGGCGGCAAATAAAGAAGTGGCGACGGCGGCTGCAATTCCGTGGGTAACCAGGGGCTTCCATATCCCGGCCAGGACCACGAAAGGCAGTTGTGTAATACTGGGCAGGGGATTCCAGATCAAACCGATAGAAGCAAAGCGGGGAGGATCTACAAATAATACATAGAAAGCATTGGCCGTTCTGGCAAAGGCATCCACCATTCTCAGGTCTTTAAAGTAGCCTACATAAACGCCCCCGATCATTTCCAAGCCGAAAACAATCAAAAATATTGTGAGCATAGTACTCCTGGCCGGGCTCATTTGCTCTGCGTGGTTCATTACTTTGCTCCTATCCGTAAAGTCAATTTCCAAAAACCTCAACTGATTCTATTTTCGTCAATTGAGGTTAACTGTCAAGCAACAAATCTATGGAAAATGGGTATTGTATATCCGCAATACCATAAATATCCATCATATTGATGACAGCATACTTGCTTGGAGCGGAATAATCCAATGCAAGCCGTTGACTGGAAAAACCCGGTGGGAACTCTAACTGCGAAAGCCAAAGATTCTGCAGCATCGGTTAAGCTAATTGGCGATAACACTTTGACAATATAACAATATATTGTTATATTCTGTTTATATATTTGAGGCAGCCATGACGAAATTTGTCATAATTTCAACTCATACCCTTCTGAAATAATTTCTTTACATGTGAAAAATTTCAGGCCGGTCTGATGCTGTATGAATGTTTCCCTGGAACTAGCGGATACCGCATGGGGGTGCCAGACGAGGTGAATGGTATTGGCCTGCAGTCAATTGCAAAGCAGATTTGAGGATTGCAGCAATAGATTCAGTGTCTATAGTCTGCATCATAATGTATGCTTGTCATTTGGGTTTAAACGAGAGGTCAGCTATCTATGTACGAGGGGAGCCGAATTGGAGAAACCTTGCTGCAGCAAGGATATATTACCCCGGAACAACTGAAAACCGCTCTGCAGCTGCAGAAGCAAAGGGGTGGAGTGCTGGGGAACATTCTGGTTGAAAATGGATTCATTTCTTTACCGGATTTTACGGAATTCATCGCCAACAGTCAATTTTCCCGGCTGGGTGAACGGCTGCTGCAGGCCGAACTTATTACGCCGGCTCAATTAAATACGGCATTGCGCTTTCAAGAGCAAAACGGAGACCGTTTAGGCAATATTCTGGTTTTTTTAGGCTATATACAGCCTGAGGTCTTGGCCGATTTTCTTGCTGCCCATGACAAACCCAGGCTGACCCTGGGGCAAATGCTGGTGCAGAACCGGGAGATAACCGCCGAGCAGCTTCAGGAGGCTATCCGTCTGCAGCAGAAAAGCGGAGGACGGCTGGGAGATATTTTGTTGTTTTTACGCTATATTACTCCGGAAATACTCTGCCGTTATCTGGCCATGCAGCATAATATCGGACGGATAGGCCTGCAGTCAGAAATGCAGATTACGGAGCAGATTCCTTATGAGGTGGCGCTTAAATACAATGCCATTTTGATTAACCGGCGTCCGGACGCCTATTTACTTGCGGTTAACGAAATCCTCAGCCCGGAGGCCGAACGTGAAATTGAGAGTTATCTGGATCGGCCGGTCCGGCAAGTTCTAACCACTATGACCGAGATCGAAAACCTTTGGGAAATAGTTTACGGGCGCCAACAGGCGGAGGAAAGCATATTCCAATTGTATGACGAACAGCCGGAAAACTCGGCAATCGTGACCTTTTCCAAAACCCAGAGCATAATTTTAATTGCCATCGGCATCGTACTGTTGGACTTGTTTCTATTGAATTATAGCGCCGCCTTGTTCATTATCAATATTTTTGTTCAGGCCCTCTATGCCGTCATGACCGTCTTAAAGTTATACATTGTGTTTAAAGGCTTAAATAGGGACACTCAGCTTCGTTTCAGTGCGGAGGAATTGGCCGGAATAGATGAAAAAGATCTGCCGGTCTATACGATCCTGGTTCCGGTGTATAAAGAAAAGGAAGTGATCCGGGATTTAATCCGCAATATTCAAAATTTGGATTATCCTCAATACAAGCTGGATGTCTGCATATTGCTGGAAGAAGACGATGTGGAAACGATTGCGGTCGTAAAAGATATGGACTTGCCCCATTTTTTCACCCCGATGATCGTGCCTGCTTCCCAGCCGCAAACCAAACCCAAAGCGTGCAATTACGGACTGATCAAAGCCCGAGGCGAATATGCCGTGATTTATGACGCGGAAGACCGCCCTGAAGCAGATCAGCTGAAAAAGGTTTATCTGGCCTTTAAAAAATTGCCGCCCAGTTATGTGTGCGTCCAAAGCAAGCTGAATTATTTCAACAGCCGGCAAAATACTCTGACCCGGCTTTTCACCCAGGAATACAGCATGTGGTTCGAATTGCTGCTGGTAGGCATCATGCAGATTAAAACCCCTATCCCTTTGGGCGGAACCTCCAATCATTTTAAAATTGATTTTTTAAGGGAAGTAGGCGCCTGGGATCCTTTCAATGTTACCGAAGACGCCGATTTGGGGATCCGGCTTTTCAAAAAGGGATATAAGACTGCCATTATTGATTCCCGCACCTGGGAAGAAGCCAACTCCAGAATAGATAACTGGATCAGACAAAGATCCCGCTGGCTTAAAGGATATATGCAAACCTGGCTGGTACATATGCGCCACCCGGTCCAATTATATAAAGCCTGCGGGTTGAAAGGCTTTATCGGCTATCAGGCCATGATGCTGGGCACCCCGCTCCTGCCCTTGGTAAATCCGATTTTTTGGCTGCTCCTGATATTGTGGTGTTTGACTGAGGCTGGGTGGATACAGGCTTTGTTCCCGGGAGTGCTCTATTATATCTCTTGTTTTCTGATGTTTTTTGGCAATTTTATGTTCATCTATACCAATGCGGTAGGGATGTATTGGGTTATCCGCCAATCTGCGCTGGAAAAAAGACAGCCTTTTTCCTACGGTATAATAAAATATGCTTTGCTGTCCCCGCTGTACTGGGTTTTAATGAGTGTGGCCGCCTATAAGGCTTTGTTCCAATTAATAAGCAAGCCTTTTTATTGGGAGAAAACATCTCACGGCCTGACAACGGCGGAACACGATACCGTCTACCAGGCTGCCAGGTCCGGCTCGGGCTAGATCTGGCGGTATTAAGGTAAAACAGGGAGGAAACTATGAGGAATACATCTTATGCGCAGATAAAAAAGGCAATCCTTTGGAGTATCATAATTTTTCTGCTGTTGCCGGCAAGAGCTTTTGCTCAGACGCCTCCGGCCACGATTGAAGCGCAGCAGACCTACGCCATCCCCTTTATCCAAACGGAGCAAACCTTAAATATGCCCCAAAACGCCGTATCTTATTGGCTTTTTATGCCTGCCGGAGGAGAAGTATCCACCTGTGTTCTGCGGTTGCATTTCAGCTTCTCCAATACTTTAATTGACCGCCTCTCCGCCTTAAGTGTATCCGTCAATGG
>DHCD01000059.1:29589-39575 GCA_002398105.1 Syntrophomonas sp. UBA4911 | reverse complement strand
ACCAATGAAATTAAATTTGAATGCCGGCAGCGCTCGGTTGAAGGCGAGTGCGCTGATATTGACAATCCCAACAATTGGGTGGTGCTCCACCCTGATTCGTATTTGGAGATGGGCTTGAAGCGTTATCCCCAATCGCTATTGTCGGCCTTTTATCCGCTCTATTACGAGGGACTGTCCGGTCCGTCGGTTCTGTCCACGTACTTTATCATCCCCCGGGATTACCCGGCTGATTCTCTAACTTCCCTGCTAAGGTTATCCTCTTCCATCGGCAGTGCTTACCGTTATAGAACTCAATTGGATTATCGGGTATTGGCGGGAGCGCCAGCCCCGGAAAAGAGTAAAAATCAGGTCTACATAGGCCCGCTGTCTGCCTGGATTGGCAACCAGGAGGTCAAATTACCCGCCGGCGACTTGGAAGACGAGCAGGGCTTTTTATCCATCGCGGGTCCGTCCGAAGGAAAAGAGCACTATAACACGCTGATTACCGGCAACACGAGCCAGGGTTTGGAAAAGGCCGCCAATTTCATCACCAACAAGATCCTGCTGCAACAGGCGGATCAGGATTCCCTGGTTTTAGATTCCTGCGTTGCTTCCGACTCTGGACCGGTTTTGAGCAGAGAGAAAGAGATGTATAAATTTTCTGATTTTGGCTATGGGGACCTCAATCTGGCCGGGGTTTTCCATCAACGCACCAATCTATCCTTTGTACAGCCGCAGGGGGTGCAAAGCGGCCGGGGATCATATGTGAATATCTGCTTCCGGCATGCTCAAACCTTGATTTCCGACCGGTCGCTGCTGACCGTCTATATCAACGGAACCCCGGTCGGCAGCACCAAGTTGAGCGTAGCCAATGCCGATGAAGGAACCTTGAAAGTAGTTATTCCGGAAGAAGCCTTAACTTCCCCGGTTATTGAAATCGGTATTGAGACCTATCATTATTTGGGCTTGATTGACTGCTCCAAGGATTATCATGACAGCGCCTGGACCGTTATTGATGCGGACTCGGAACTGGTGCTGCTGCCGGGGGACATTATGCTCCAACCCAGCCTAAAAACCTTTCCTTATTTTTATCCGCGTACAGACTCGGATGAACCGGCCCTGGTTATAGGACTGGGCAATGCGGCCGGCGGTGATGCGGAGGCGGCCGCGCTTCTGGCAACCCGTGCGGGACAGAATGGAGGACAAAGCTACAACTGGCAGATATGGCAGCCGGATGCCGCCCCCGCTGCCTATAAAAACATGGACCTGGTTTTTTTAGGTTCTTACCAGGAACTGCAGTTGCCGGAGAAAATTCGCCAAAATCTGGCGGTTGCTCCTACCGGAGATGGAGGTCTAAAAATTAAAGAGGGGATAGAGCTCATTCCTGAAACTTTGAGCAATAAAATCCTGTTTCAGGTGATCAGATCCCCCTGGAATCCGGTGCGGCGCGTTTATGTAATTCTTTACGGCCAGGAAGCGGATCGCCATCTTCTTAAATCAGTATTAAGCGACAGCGCTCTTCTGGGATCCCTGGACGGGCAAATGGCCTTAGTGGACTCTCAGTTAAACATTCAGAACCAATTTATTCCGGAAACGGAAACGGTCCGGGTACCCAAGACCTTTCAGGACCGGGTGCAGGCCTGGGAGCAGTTGACCCGTATGCCCTGGTGGATATCGCTCGCCCTGGTTCTCTTGATCATTGCCGCCTTGATTGCGCTGATCCGCGTGCGCAAGGTGAAAAATGAATTTAAACAGGCGGGGCAAACCATGAAAGCCGAGCAGGGTTTTGGAGAACAAGATATTGAAGATGATGATCAGAACGAGAACGATACTGAAAAGAAACCATAAGGGAATGTTGATAACACCGGTAACAACAGCAGAGTACAGAAGGCAAAACCGTAGTGGTTGATTTAAACGAACACCTGACTCTACTAGCAGCCAGTCTGAGTTTGAGGCACGGTCTGCCCATGGAGGACGTCATTGTTTATGCGACCGCCAAAGCCTGGGAGTGCCAGGTGGCTACCAGCGATAAGCATTTTTTAGGTCTGGAGCAGGTTATATTTATCTAATCCGAAGGTCAATAAGCCCGTTTTGTTTAACGATCTTTTCACCCAAGCTGCCGTCCCCTTGTCACCTTTAACAGCCGGGCCTGTGGCTTAATCGCACCGGCCCGGCTGTTTTGGCCGGAAGTATTATAATTGAAGCATTACCCGTGTGTCTGAGGGGCTGCATTATCAGAAGGTTTTTGGGTCAGGTCTTTGATCATCTGGGTCATGTCAATCCCGGAAACGCTCTTCACCATTTCCGGGGCAGTCGCCATCAGGGAGGTTACATAATTGCTCAGCCGGGCGGCTCCGGCTCCGTTGCCGGTATCGACCACCGTCAGATGATCGACGGCCTTGATCGGCTCGGCGACTTTGGCGGCCAATTCCGGCAGCATTTTGACGATAATGTCCAGCACCGCCGCTTCGCCGAATTTATCGAAGGCTTCGGCCAATTTTTGTTTGGCCTCGGCTTCGGCCAGACCCCGCAGACGGATGACCTCGGCTTCAGCAGTTCCTTTGGCCCGTTCGGCGTCGGCGATGGCCAACCCTTCCAGCCGCCTTTGCTCGGCATTGGCTTTGGCCTCCGCTTCAATCTTATATTGCAGGGCGTCGGCTTCCCGCATGCGTTTGGCTTTTTCCGCCTCGGCGGCTTGCTCGACGGAATAGCGGTCGGCGTCGGCCTTTTTCTTGACTTCAGCGTCATATTGCTTTTGCTTGCGCAGGATTTCCTTCTCCTGCAGATCAATTTCCCGGTCTCTGCGCACCAGCTCAATTTTCATCTGTTCTTCCACCACGATTTGTTCGGAACGGGCCTGCTGAATTTTATAGGCCTGGTCGGCCTCGGCTTTGGCGGTGTCCTGTTCCTGTTTGAAGGCAGCGATCTTCAGTTCCTTTTCTTTGGTTGCCTCGGCGACCTTGGTGTCTCTAAGCAGTTCCGCTTTTTGTCCTTCTTCGTCGGCCAGGGCTTTCTGTATGCGGGCATCCCGGACGGCTTCGGCCTCGCCGATCTCAGCATCCCGTTTGACCGCAGCGATTCGGGGTTTGCCCAGCGCGTCCAGATATCCCTGTTTGTCCCGGACGTCCTTGATCGTAAAGGATACAATCTGCAAGCCCATTTTTTTTAGATCGTTGGCGGCTACCGCCTGCACCTCCTGGGCGAACTTGTCGCGGTTGCGATAGACCTCTTCCACGGTCATGGTGCCCAGTATGGCCCGCAGGTGCCCTTCCAGCACTTCCTGAGCTTCCAAGCGGAGCGCCTCGGTGGGTTTGCCCATGAACTGCTCGGCGGCGGTAACCACATCGTCGGTCGAACCGCCTATTTTTATAATGGCCACCCCGTCGGCCATGACCGGTACGCCCTGTTCCGTATACACTTCCGGCGTGGTAACGTCCAGCTTGTGGGACAGCAAGGACAGAAAGTTGGCCTGTTGGAAGATAGGCAGAATAAACGCGCCCCCGCCCCGGACCACTTTGATTTTTCGGGCCGGATCATCGGAGAGGACATTTTTGCTGCCCAGAAATGATCCGGTAACGATCATCGCTTCATCGGGACCTACGGTTTTATATCTGGCCCAAAAGGCCAGACCCAATATTATAATAACTACTATGACCAGCAGCGGAATCGTGATAAATCCAGACATAAATATACCTCCTTATTCATTGTCCTGATAACGGATAACCCTTACGGTGCCGTCTTTAATAGCGGCCACAACCACCCGGCTGCCGGCGGCAAACTCCTCGCCGTCGTAACTGCAGGCAATATGGTTGGTGTTGCCGCCCCCAATTTTTATCAATACTTCACCGAATCCCTGTTTAGGAATCGGCACGGTTACCGTGCCGATTTTGCCGGTCAGTTCCGTCATCAAGTATCCGCTGGAGTTTTCGGCGTTTTTCATGGGCCTGACGTAGACAAAATAAACGCAAACGGACAGCGAAGTTGCAATCATCATGGCCAAAACGGCCACGATCAGTGTTTCCAGGGAGGTAAGACGGTCCAGCATTATGCCGGCGCCGCCAAAAGCGGTGATGCCGCCGACAAGGGTCATAGGATTTAAAAAATCCAGATGATCAAAAGATAACGCATTCAATAACCCATCAAAGGCATCGCCCAATAAGTCTCCGAAAATAACGGTAATCACCGCGAAAATAATGCCTCCGTACAAACAACTCCAATATACTGTTTGCATAAGCCTCCTCCCCTTTTAGAAAATCGCCGGCCTGGCCCATCAGGATGATGTTTCGGTTTTCAGCTTTTCCTTAAGCGCGGCCAGTTCACGGTCAACCGCTTCGCTGCCTCCCAAGGCGGCCAGTTCTTTATCCAACGCCTGACCGGTACTGAAAGTTTCTGTGGCTACCTGGGCTTCAGCCTCCATTTGCATAACCTTCTCCTCCATCCGGTCGAAACCCCGGCGGGAAGTATCTTTGCCGAAACCGCCCGCCATGCTGCTGATTTCCTTTTGTGCCTTGGCCGCCTCGGCCCGGGCTACCAGGGTGTCACGCTGGGCTTTTAAGCGTTCATATTCGTCCTTCATTTCCCTTAACTGAGATTTAAGCGTTTCGGCAGTCGCGCGATTGTTTTCATATTGAATCAAATAGTCGTCGGCCTTGGCTTTATGTAGCGCTTTATCTTCCAGAGCACGCCGGGCTAAATCCTCCCGGTCCTTGTGCAGGGCTTCCAAAGCCTGCGTCTCACGTTTGGCCGCCAGTTCAACCGCTTCTTCATAATGGGCTTTGAATTTGTGAACCACCACCAGTTGTCTGGCTACAGCGCTTTCAGCATCGACAATGTCATCTTCCATATCCAGCAGATACTGGTTCAGCAATTTGGCCGGGTCCTCCGCCTTGTCCAGCAAGGAGTTGAGATTGGCTCTGATATTATCGCTGATTCGCTTGAATAGACTCATTTTTTTCCACCTCCAGTTTCTACCACCGTAAACGTCTATTTTTACTTGGCTGGATTTATTTCCCTCCTTTATCTTATACTAGATGATAATTACCGTTTCCTTTCACAATTACCATATCATATCATCTATTTTTTCTACAAAATTCATGACTTAAGCGCGATTATCTGGAAAGACTGATTGAGGAGACCATACTCTCTGAATCAGAGCTTTTCGATTTACCTATGTACAATTGATCTCTCTGTTTGACGGGGAATTTGGCGGGTTCAAAAGGAGCGGAGATGATAAGGTATTCACCAAGACGATGATCAATAACTACACCAAATTGGGCTTGCTCATGCCTCCGGAAAACAAGAAGTACACCCGGGAGCCACATGATCCTGCCGGCTCTACTGTATAACTTAAAAAAATATTCTTTCCCTCAACGATATCAAATCCCTGTTTGCGCCGGTGCTGAACAATACCTCCACCAGAGACGACGATATCATGTCCCTGGAGGATATTTACACCATTTTTTTGAGTTTGAACAAAATCGAATTTGTAATATGTATGACCGCTTTGTACAAAAAATTAATCTGATTGAAGAAAAAATCGCCGGTATGGACTAGGACGACCGGCATACGCCCAGCTGTTTTTATTTATAATCATGCTGGTAGTGAATGCCAACGCCCAAAAGCGAATGGAGGAACGGATCATCGACGAGTTTTGGGTCCCAGTACAAATTGCCGGTGTCAGGGGACCGCGTGACAGCACATAACGGAAGGGGACGGACACTCAAATAGCGAGACGTGCATTCCAGACGGTTTGAGCGCTCACTGCGCACGGAGATTGCCGGGGGTCTTTCCACGGCTTCCGAGTCACGGGAGGAAATGGCCGTCTAAGATCAAGCTTCTCAGTGTACTAACACAATCCTCTATATCCTTATTTGAGCAATCAACGGTTTTATCAGCATATTTTATATATAAAGGAACTCTTTCCTTATAAACATCCTCAAGACTGCTTCCTGTCTTTATTACAATGCCTCTGGTCTTCACGTTTTTCAGTCTGTTTTTGATTTCTTCATAGGGAACATGCAAATAAAAAATCTTTCCTTCCTGTTTAAGGGCCTGTACAGCTTTTGCCGAGAAAATGACACTTCCGCCTGTAGCTACAACGCAATTTTTTAATCTCAAATCAGATATAATTCTTTCCTCAATTTCAATAAATTTCTCAATGCCATAAATGTCAATTATATCTTGCAACAGCCTGCCTTCATGTTGTTGTATGACAATATCCGTATCCACAAAATCCATCCCTAGGACTTTGGCCAGCAGCACCCCCAGGGTACTTTTCCCGGCTCCAGGCATACCAATAAGAATTATATTCATAAACTCCATTACCCACCCGTGGCATGATTGCTTTTTAAAAAAATATCATAATTATAATGCTATATCAATAAAACTGCTCAATAACAAGCAGGTGTTGTTTCGACTTTCATTTGAGCAGGGAAGGGCTGATTTGGCCCCGCGCATAGAAAATCTGCTTTATCCATCGGTTTCCCTCTTTTCCCGGCTTTAGCGGCCCCGCGGTTAAAAGGGCGGGGAATAGAGATATATCGGCCCGGACTGCAAAACTCCACCCGCTGGAATCTTTAAGGACGCCATCCTCAAATCAATAGGCGGAATGAATCTCAGCCCATCAAGAGCAGGCTCAAGGCCATGACCATCATCCCCGTAATGATGCCGTAAACCGATTGATGAGCCTCACCGTATTCTCTGGCTGCCGGCAGCAGTTCATCCAGAGAGACAAATATCATTATACCGGCTACTGAGGCAAAAAGCAGGGCAAACATAGCTTCGTTTATGAAAGGCAATAAAATAAGATATCCGATTACGGCCCCCAGAGGTTCGGATAATCCGGACAAAAACGAAAATATAAAAGCCTTTTTTCGGTCACCGGTTGCATAATAGACCGGCACCGAAACCGCTATTCCTTCGGGGATGTTGTGGATGCCTATGGCTACGGCAATAGCTATGCCCAGAGCCGGCTCCTGCAATACCGACACAAAGGTCGCCAGTCCTTCCGGAAAATTGTGAATGGCAATAGCCAGGGCCGCCAGTACCCCGGTGCGAAACAGTTTTTCCTGCAGGGGAGCGCTCTTCTCATCCATTTCTTCCAGCAGCCGGGGTTCATGGGGATTTTCATATGAAGGCACCAGTCGGTCAATTACGGCGATCAATATCATGCCGGCGAAAAATGCTCCTGCCGCCGCCCACAATCCTCCGGCTCCCCAAGCTTTTACCGCCGACTGCTGGGCCAGGGGATATATTTCGACCATTGATACGTATATCATAACCCCGGCGGAAAACCCCAGGGCCAGTGACAAAAAGGCGGTATTGGTCCGGCGGGCCAAAAGAGCTATTAAGCTGCCGATGCCGGTTGCCAGGCCGGCCAGGAGGGTCAAAGCGAAAGCCAGTCCTATATTGCTCAGTTCCATAATTATCCGTCCTCCTATTTACAGCATCGCTGTCATTAATAATACCATAGCAGGTTTAATGCCTGGAATACTCTATCATCCCATAATAATTTCATATATTTATTTTTTAAAATTTTTATTGACATGTAATAAATATAAAATTATAATGATTACATAACAAAATGAAATATAAAATTGTAATCATAATAAAAATAAGGTGAGCAGATGAATCCGACCAGCTTGGCAGATAAACTGATCAAACAGCATATCAGACCCTCTTACCAAAGAATTAAAATATTGGAATATCTGCTTGACAATCGTATCCATCCGACCGCGGACCAAATATTTAATGCTGTTCACGCTCATATTCCCACTCTTTCTAAATCGACAGTCTATAATACTCTGAATGTTTTTATGGAAGCTAATTTAGTGAGAGCTGTCATCATAGATGGAAACGAAGTCCGCTATGATATCAATGGAGAAGAACATGGGCATTTCCAATGTGAATCATGCGGTCGTATTTATGATTCTTATATGAATATCGACGCTTTGAATGCAGATGATTTAAATGATTTTGCCATAAAAGATAAAAACGTTTATTTTAAAGGCATTTGTCCCCAATGCCGGCAAAATAGAAATTAATTTACGAGGAGGTTTTATAATGGAAAACGCAGTTGCACCGAGAATGCCGTTGATCGGCGATCAGGCCCCGTCTTTTCGGGCCCAGACCACGCAAGGAGAGATCAATTTCCCCGAAGATTACAAGGGAAAATGGGTGATTTTGTTTTCCCATCCGGCGGATTTTACCCCGGTTTGCACAACCGAGTTCATGACCTTTGCAACCATGATGGATGAGTTCAAAGAGTTGAACACCGAATTGGTAGGGCTTTCAGTCGATTCTCTTTACGCTCATATTGCCTGGCTGAGAAAGATCCAGGAACTTGAATACAAAGGCATGAAACAGGTTGAAGTCACTTTTCCCTTGATTGAAGACATTAAGATGGAAGTGGCCAATAAATACGGGATGATTCAACCGGGACAATCAAGCACCCAAGCGGTAAGGGCGGTATTTGTTATTGATCCCCAGGCTAAAATCCGCTGTATTCTGTACTATCCTCTTACCACCGGCAGAAACTTTGATGAAATCAAGCGCATAATCCTTGCCCTGCAGAAAGCCGACCGGGATGGGGTCGCAACTCCGGCTGATTGGAGACCCGGGGACGATGTCATTGTTCCTACCGCAGGCTCATGCGGAACCGCAAAAGAGAGAATGGAAAATCAGGACGATGAAACCTATTGCCTGGATTGGTTTATGTGCTTCAAACGGGAAAAATAAAAAGAACAAGTCGTTGCTCCTGATCTTCTTTAATAGCGGCTTCCCGCATTCATGCCGGAAGCCGCTCCGCTTCTGAAATTTCTTTTTTCCTAATCTTCTTTGCTCAGGGGTATGGCTACCGTGACTTTGAATAGATCACCGTCAATCTCCAACTGGAATTTTCCTCCCTGCAAAGCGGTCAGACTCTGGGCAATGGAAAGGCCCAGTCCTGATCCTTCCGTGCTGCGGGACTCGTCTCCGCGGACAAAGCGCTCGGTAAGCTGTTCAGGAGTTATATTAAGGGGAACCGACGATATGTTTTTCACGGTAAAACAACCATAGTCGCTGTCGGTCCCAATATCAACATACACCCGGGTATGAGGCAGGGAGTATTTGACCACATTGGAGAGCAGGTTTTCGGCTATCCGCCACATATGTTTGCCATCCGCCCATATGATGACCGCTGTACCGGCTGTCTTTATGTTAAGATCCAAGTCCGCCTGCTGGATTTTTTCCTGGTATTCACCGCAGGCCTGGATGATTAATTCCTGCAGGTCCACCTTTTCTCCGGTCACGGCCAGATTGCCGCTGGAGGCCTTGCTGGCCTCCACCAGATCCTCAATAAGCTGCTTTAAACGGGCGGATTTTTCTTCCAGAACGGTCAAATATCCAGCCGCCGTTTCATTCTCCAGGTTCTCCTGGCGCAACAGGTCCACGTAATTGATGATAGATGTCAGCGGTGTTTTCAGGTCGTGGGAGACATTGGTGATCAGATCGGTTTTCATCCGTTCGCCTTTGACCGCTTCGGCCACTGCTTTTTGCAGTCCTCCCTGGAGGCTGCGGATATTTTCAGCAAAGGCGGCCAGGCTTACGGGCATGCGGGCGCTGTCCAAAGGATAATCCAGATGGCCGGCTGAAATTTCCTGGACTGCTACCATGATTTGAGGCAAAGCCACCAGCGACCGGGCCGCAAAATAGAGCATCCCGGCGTTCAAGGCAATAATCAGCACAATGATCAAAGAGGCGGTGGCATTTAAATAGCCCGGGTAGTATCCAGGGTAAAGTGTGGCGTACAGCATAAACAGCAAGCCGTTAACGAGGCCATAGCCCAGAAGCAGCAGCAGGGTCCACTTTTTAAAGACTTTGCCCTGGAAAGCCAGCCGGAAAAAAGCCTTTATTCTGGAACCGAGCTGGTATAGCAGGGTATTGGTGAAAACCCGGCCTGTCTTGATCTGCCGGGCCATGGATAAAACATAGGATAAACCGATGAACAGATCCAGGCTGAGAACCAC
>DHCD01000059.1:26132-29337 GCA_002398105.1 Syntrophomonas sp. UBA4911 | reverse complement strand
TGCCGCTATCAGCACCAAAACCGTATAGACATCGGTATAGATGGTGTCTGTCCAGGACAGTGCCACTTCTCCTTCCGGCTCCCGGCGGCCGGCCCCATAAATCAGATAAACAAAGGCAGCGACCGTAAGAACAAAGGAAAGGACGGCTATAACCGCGGCGGCGTCAGTTTGAGATTTGGTCCGGATGTAATCCTTATAATTGTTGTAGAGCATATCCCCAGGCTGCAGCGGCTCCGCCACCGCCGCATACACTTCATAAGGCCGGCCCGCCATGGTATCTTCAACGGTCCTAATATCTTCAATGGTCTCATACAAGGGAAGGCTGGAGTCGGAGGTCCATCCGTTGAGAAAGGCCCAGGTCGGCTGCTTTTGGATAAAACGGACCGGATTGCCTGTTTCCGGCTTCAAATTGCTCCACGTTTCCCCGGTCTCGGTGTTGCGCACCCAATAAACGAAATTGACCAGGGCATGAAGCTTGTCTTCAAAGCGACGGAAGCGCTGCAGATTGCCGACAGTGGTTTGATCATTTTTTTCGGCGCTTTTAATATGGTCTTCGCTTTGCAGCAGGACATGATATTCCACCACGTTATCCACCAGCGTGACAAAGTTGCTGCAAAATGGATTGTATTCGGTATAGCTGGACGAACTGGCGATATCATGATTATGGTATAAAAAGAAGCAGCCGCCCATCATCCCCAAAAAACCCAGCCAGGCTATGAGCACGGCGGCCAGTTTGGCGCCGTTGGAATATCTAATATTTATCGATTTTATATCCAATTCCCCATACCACCTTTAAATATTTTGGTTCGCCCGGATTGATTTCGATTTTTTCCCGGATCCTCCTTATGTGTACGGCCACCGTATTTTCCGCCGCATAGGAGGGTTCATTCCACACCTGCTCATAAATCTGGGCGGTGGAGAACACATGCCCCAGATTCTCCATTAAAAATACTACGATCCCGTATTCGGTAGGGGTCAGGCGGATGATTTCTCCGTCCACCCGCAGCTCTCTAGCTTCCCGGTCCAGCTCCAGTCCTCCGCTCTTTAAAACGCCGTTTTTCAGAGCTATGCTCCCCAGAGCGGTGTAGCGGCGCATCTGCGACTTGACCCGGGCCATCAGCTCCAGGGGATTGAAGGGTTTGCTCACATAATCGTCGGCCCCAAAGTTAAGTCCGGCGATCTTATCCGTATCTTCAGATTTGGCCGAAATGATGATGATAGGAATGTTGCGTTCCTCCCGAATTTTGATGGTGGCCGCCAACCCATCCATTTCCGGCATCATAACATCCAAAAGAATCAGATGAATCTCATGCTGGGCCAGGGCCTGCAGAGCCTGAGTCCCGCTGTAGGCCTTTATCACCCCATAGTTT
This sequence comes from Syntrophomonas sp. UBA4911, assembly GCA_002398105.1. Classification (GTDB taxonomy): domain Bacteria; phylum Bacillota; class Syntrophomonadia; order Syntrophomonadales; family Syntrophomonadaceae; genus UBA4844. The sequence continues at coordinate 27,967 of DHCD01000059.1, read as the reverse complement.
TCGTGCTTTAAGTAGATTTCCAGCGCATCTACGATGGCCGGGTCATCATCACATACCAGCACATTGAATCTTTCCATGAATATTCCTCCATTGCCTTCCGATTATCCCCTGCGTCTTCAATATAGCCACCTGCCTTTCAGTTCTTATTCTGACAGGTAAATTTTACAAAGTACTTCATGAAAATCTTAAAGCTTTATTAAGAATCAGGCAAATCCAAAGGATGCCGGGGAATTCCGGAATATATAATTGTAGAGAATGACTGAATTATACAATTATACCTGACTTTTATCCTGTACATCGGAAGTCCTTTCCCGAATTGAGTGATAGAAAGGGTAGTTCAGTATTGCCTAATATGCTAAGATAATCTGGAGATATGGCTCAATTTTCGGTAATATTGCTGGTAAAAAATCCCCTATTAATTACATTAGAAAATAAGAAAAGAATGTCAGGGTGTGGATGCGATCTTTTCTTTTTTTGTTCAGCAATAGAATTAAGAGGTGATTTAATGCCAACGGCTGTAGTTGATTTGTTTTGCGGGATTGGCGGTTTGACTCATGGATTAGAGTTGTCCGGATTGCAGGTAATGGCCGGCATAGATATTGACCCGTCCTGCAGATATGCATATGAAACCAATAATAACGCAGCTTTTATTGAAGCTGATATTGAACGATTACTTTCTGATGAAATAAAACGATTTTATCCGGAGGGAGCTATTAAAGTTCTTGTTGGCTGCACGCCCTGTCAACCTTTTTCAAAGTATACTCAACGATACCGAAAAAACGGACAAAGAGGCAATAAATGGAGCCTTCTTTATTCTTTTGCGGAGAAAATCAACGATATAAACCCAGAGATCGTATCAATGGAAAACGTTCCCGAGTTATCAATGCAATCAGTTTTTGGTGATTTTCAGGAGGTTCTGGTTGAGATGGGATACCATATTTGGTGGGATATTGTTTATTGCCCGGATTATGGGGTTCCTCAGAGGCGCAGGAGGCTGGTGTTACTTGCTTCACTTTTGGGAGATATTGCATTGATTGCTCCACAATACAGTCCGGAAACATATTTGAATGTACGCGACTCAATCGGTTCATTGCCTCCAATCAATGCCGGCCAGGCGTCAAAGTATGATTTATTGCATTGCTCGGCGCAATTATCGGAAATTAACCTGGAGCGGATCAAGCAATCCAGACCCGGAGGGACATGGCGCGATTGGGATGAGAGTTTAAAATTAAGTTGCCACAAAAAAGAAAGCGGGAGCACTTACCCATCTGTATACGGTCGTATGTCTTGGGATAAACCTGCCCCCACAATAACAACCCAGTTCTATGGTTACGGCAATGGTCGGTTTGGACATCCGGAACAGAATAGGGCGCTATCAATCCGGGAAGGGGCAATACTGCAGTCGTTTCCCAAAGATTATGCTTTTGTACCTCCTGGAGCCCCGATAGTTAAAAGAGAATTGGGTATCCATATTGGCAATGCGGTTCCCGTTAACTTGGGAAAAGCCATTGGTATAAGTATTCAACGTCATATTGGGGAACGTAAAACGAGATAAATTGGAATCGAAAAAAAGATTACGACGGGGATGCAGCATGCAAGATGACGGCAAGGCTTATCTTTCGAACGCCAAAATACCTTAGTGCCAACCTTGGTAAAGGAGGAGTAGTATTAGCAAAGACATCCGCGATTTATCCCCGAAGAGAGTCCAGTTCTTTTTCCTGGGCCGTAAGAGGTTTATCCAGTCGTTTAATGTCGGACCAGACTCCCCTGAGATCGCGCTTAATGTCCGCAACATCTTTCTGCAATTTAGCTTGCCCAGCTTCCAGCTCAGCCTG
>DHCD01000059.1:0-25956 GCA_002398105.1 Syntrophomonas sp. UBA4911 | reverse complement strand
TCAGCCTGCCCATCTTTGAGAGATTTAATATCTGACTGCATAGACTCAAGGATATTAAGGATTTTTTCTTCATTTTTCATGGGTGATACTCCTTAGCGTGAGCTTAAAATTATAATACCATAAAAATTAACATTAATTTAGGTAAAATAAGTAATAAAAAGCGTAGTTTATATAATTGCCATCTGCTTGTAACAGTGCTGGTTGGTTAAAAATCATCGTTCCTTTCGGTATTGCAGTTTATTGATGTTAAAATAGGACCAGGGCCAATAGAAACGGGTAGACTCAAACTGAAGGGAGATTCGGCTATGGTGCATCAGATTAAGCTGACTACAGTGAAGCATGAACAGATGATTGATATTACGGCCCAGATTCAGGAGGCAATAAATCGGGAGAAAGCAACTGAAGGGATGGTGCTGGTCTACTGCCCGCATACCACCGCAGGGATTACCATAAACGAAAACGCTGACCCGGATGTGGTACATGACCTGTTAATGAGACTGGATGAGCTTTATCCCTGGAAGCATCCGGGTTATCGCCATGGGGAAGGTAATTCCGCCTCTCATTTGAAAGCCAGTACCATAGGCGCATCCCAGCTTGTTCCGGTAGCGGCCGGCGCTTTACTGCTGGGAACCTGGCAGGGTATCTATTTCTGTGAATTTGACGGGCCGCGCCAACGTTCTTTTTATGTTAAGATACAGAAAGATTAATGCATGATTATTCCCATTATGTTACAATTGCTGTGACTTAGTTTAGAGGAGTGATAACCGTAGGAATTCAAATAATAACCGATAACTGTTGTGATTTGTCCCGGGAGATGCTGGAGCGTTATAATATTGCAGTTGTACCTTTGCGAGTAAGGTTTGGGGATGAGGAAATCCCCCCGGAGAATTTTGATAATGCCGCTTTTTATAGCCGTTTGCAGATATCACCTCAATTACCCAGCACTAGCCAGCCTATGCCGGGAGATTTTCTGGAAGAATACCAAAAAAGCATAGCCCAAAATCAGGGAATCATCAGTATCCATCTATCGGCAGGGATATCCGGAACAGTTCAGTCTGCCAATATAGCCGCCGCTATGTTGCCGGGGAAACCTATACATGTGGTTGATTCCCAAAAAGCTTCGGTGGGTCAGGGATTAATGGTTTTGGAAGCCGCCCGTATGGCCCGCTCGGGGGAAGCGGCAGCCTCAATCCTGCTGCGGCTGAGTGAAATGCAGAAAAGGATGCGCTGCATTTTTGTTGTCGGTAATCTGGATATATTGATTAGGGGAGGGCGGTTATCCCGCGCCAAGGGATTATTGGCCGGCGCCCTTGATATAAAACCCGTACTGCATATGGATAAGGAAGGGAAAATCGTACCCTTGAGCAAAGCCCGGGGCCATCGGGGGGCGAGAAATAAGCTTATTGAGTTTATGGAAAATCTGGCTTCTGATCTTGACAGCCAAACCGTAGGAATTTGCCACAGCGCCTGTCCGGATGATGCCGAATACCTGAGAAGAACCATTATTGAAAAATTTGGCAGCCCGGAAGTAATCATAGGTGAAATAGGGCCGGTTATTGGCTCCCATGTTGGAGCAGGTACGTTTTCGGTGTTTTTTGAAGATCAGGGAATGCTGTAAACCCAGATTGCATACCCTGCGGGGCGACTTATACTGACATAGTCACAGTTAATGAAGCTGATTGGGTTGATTAGAATTTTTACCTATATACCGGGTTGCGCCTCCGGCCATGGACGGGGTCAAGTTTGTAGCCATGGGTATAACCATTGAGGCAGGGCTCGCGCCCATGGGGCGTATATAATGGCGTTGCCGAGATCCCAGATTTTTGTTAGGGCTCTAAAGCGTATCGAACAGTTTAAGGTATTCCCCATATCCCTCTTGCTCCAGCCGGTCGCGGGGGATGAAGCGCAAGCTGGCGGAATTGATGCAGTAGCGCTGTCCGGCAGGCAGAGGCCCGTCATCAAAGACATGGCCTAAGTGGGAATCCGCTTCGCGGCTCCTGACCTCAGTGCGGCTCATACCATGGCTGCTATCCGCTTTCTCAATTATTTGTTCCTCATTGATGGGGCGGGTAAAGCTGGGCCAGCCGCAGCCGGAGTCGTATTTGTCCCGCGAACTGAACAGAGGCTCCCCGGAAACGACGTCCACATAAATACCTTCATCGGAGTGATTCCAATACTGGTTGCGAAACGGGGGTTCGGTGGCATTATTTTGGGTGACGTCAAACTGCAGTTTAGTGAGCCGGTGCTGCAAGGCTTCCTGCTCTGCCCCTCCTTTTTTCTTTTCTTCCTGCTCCCAGTGTTTTTTTATAAAAGCATCCCGGCCGGAAGCCAGGCGATATAATTGGTAGCGCTGCGGGTTCTTGCGGTGATAATCCTGGTGATATTCTTCCGCCGGGTAAAAGGTCTCAGCCGGTAGGATAGCAGTCATAACCGGCCCCGGAAAACGACGGCTGGCATCCAGAGCTTCTTTGGAAGCTTGAGCCTGCTGATGCTGGCTTTCGTTATGATAAAAAATTGCCGTGGCGTAAGAATGTCCCCGGTCGTGAAATTGTCCTCCGGCATCGGTAGGGTCAATTGAGCGCCAGAAGATATCCAGGACTTCGGTGTAGTTTACCCGTTCCGGGTCGAACTTGACCTCTACGGCCTCATAATGGCCTGTCCGCCCCGAGCATACTTCTTCGTAACTGGGATTTTCCTTCTTCCCGCCGGTGTAGCCGGATACCACCTCCAGCACACCGTTAAGCTCTGCAAAAGGGGCTACCATGCACCAGAAACAACCACCGGCAAAGGTAGCCAGCTCATATCTTTTGTCTGGATTCTCGTTCATTTGCTATTCCTCCCTTAAACATTAATGAAAAATTTTTGGATTAACCTGTTTTAAATATGTTTGCCGGAAGCTCCTTCTTTATATTCATATAAGCGGCTTAGGAATTCCGGAGAAAGTTCGATCCAATGTTTGGCTTGGTTTATTTTAGTTGACATTATAGAACGTTATATTTAAAGTTATGACAGACAATATTTGATTTTGTCTATTTTTGTTTAAGGCCTTAACCTGTTTTATAACCGATTGATCAAACTACAGGAGGATGAGGATATGGTTAATGTTCCCCAGGAGGCAGTTTCTATCCGACCGGTTGGGGTAGTAGTTTCCGATTTTAAAAAAGTAAGCCGGGAATATGATTATAATAATGAAAGCATGATTTACATGCGGGAAGATCTTACTGATGCCCTGATCGGGATTGAGTATTTTTCCCATATTCATGTTATCTATTATCAGCATCGGAGGCAAGACTGGTTTGAATTGATCGGAATGGGCCGGGAAGCCGAAGCTCCTCTGACCGTACCCTTTGCCAGCGAGCCCACCTGCCAGGGAATATACTCCACCCGAAACCCGGGCCGGCCTTCCGGACTAGGATCCTGCGTAGTGGAGCTCGTAAAACGCGATCAGAACTGTTTGTGGGTAAAAGGACTGGATGCCATTGATGGAACTCCGGTTCTGGACGTAAAGATATATATACCTCATTATGATGCTTTTCCCTTGGCTGAAACCCCTTTGAATTGGTGTCGGGGGAATGATCTGATAACAACCTCGCGTGCTTTTCACTGGGATACTATCAATGTTGGGCTTACCCTGGGGCTCAGGACCGGAGCCAAGGCTTTAGAGGTTTTGGGTATCGGCCGGGGGGAAGCGGTCCAAGCGGAAGTGGTGGGAGGACATTTCTTTGCTCAGGGGATTGAAGCGGTTACCGGATGCAGTACCCTGCGGGGCAGCATGAGTTTTCAAGAACTCAAGGGTTCAACCGGGGAGTGGGAACTGAGGCTGATGAGCCGGGATAATCAGGTGGAAATCAAGCTTAACGATAACCTCTACTCGGGAGCGGGCGAAGTTCTGGAACTGAAGGAAGATACATTATTCGCGGCAGTGATAAAAGGCTAGATTGTGAGGAAATGCCATGGCTTATGCAATAGCAGTATTTTCGTCGCTTAATTTGGTGAATCGGGTGAAGAGCCGGTTAAACCAGGGCGACGATTACTTTGCCATGATCCGGGCTCCCCAGAGGGTAGCGGTTGGTGGGTGCAGTTTTGCCCTGCGTTTTGAGGACGGCAAGCTGCCGCTGGTGCAGCGGACAGCCCAGGAATTAGGGATTGCCGTCAACGGCATATACCGGGAAGAAGACCAGGCCGACGGCAGCAGAATATATATCCCGGTAAAGTAAACGGCGAGGCGTTTTTACATGATATATCTGGATAATGCCGCCACTTCGTGGCCCAAGCCCGATGCGGTGTGCAATGCTATGGCCGCCTGCATCAAAAATTACGGGGCCAATCCGGGGCGCAGTGGTCACCGCATGGCGATACAGGCCGGCGAGAAAGTGTATGAATGCCGGGAGAATCTCGCCCGGCTGTTCGGGATCGGCGATCCTTTGCGGATAGCCTTTACGGCCAATGCCACCGAAGCCATCAATCTGGCGGTCAAAGGGCTGCTGGCAGCAGGCGACCATGTGATTATTACCAGCATGGAACATAATGCGGTCGTGCGTCCCCTGAAAAAACTGGAACGCCAGGGAGTGGAGCTTTCCGTGGTAAAAGCCGACTCCAGCGGGCGGGTCGGCCTGGCGGGCATAGAAAATAATGTCAGGTCCAATACCAGATTATTGCTGGTTACCCATGCATCGAATATAACCGGGACGGTCAATGATGTGCAGTCAATCGGCCGCCTGGCCCAAGAGCATAAAATCATCTTTATGGTGGATGCGGCGCAAACCGCCGGAAAATGTCCCATAGATGTCGGACTTATGAATATTGACCTGCTGGCTTTTCCAGGCCATAAAGGTTTATTGGGCCCCCAGGGTACCGGAGGCTTGTATATAGGGGAAGGGCTGGAACTGGATACTTTGAAGGAAGGCGGTACCGGTAGTGTTTCCGAAAGCCTGGAACAGCCGGATTTCCTGCCTGACCGCTATGAGAGCGGAACTCTGAATACCCCCGGGATTGCCGGATTGAACGAAGGAGTGAAATATATCCTTAAAATCGGCGTCGACAACATCCGCGGGCATGAAAAACAACTGGAACGGCAGATGCGGCAAGGACTGGAATCAATCCCGGCAGTCCGGGTCTACGGTAGCAATGCTCCTGAACTTGGCGTCCTATCCATCACTATTGACGGTAAGGATTGCAACGAGGTCTGCAATGAATTGGATGAGAAATATGGCATTGCTAGCCGGGGAGGCTTGCACTGTGCCGGTTTGGCCCATCAGACCATAGGGACCCGGAGCACCGGCACCATCAGATTCAGTATCGGGCCTTTCAATACCCCCGGAGACATTGACCAGGCCTTAGCGGCGGTCAAAACCATTGCCGGGAGTTGAGCCCGCGAGGCCGCGGAGCAGAAAATAACGCCGGGGATAGTCTGTTTACCTATCCCCGATATTATTTCCCCTGTTTTTAGGGTCGCGCTTTTTAAAGACGAGTGCTTTCTAACTGGAATACCTTCTCCTTTTAAATCTTCGGACCAAAAACAAACCCAACAGAATAAATGCTGTACTGATCGCAATGTAAGCAACTGCGGCGGGTGTAAGTCGGTTAAGGGAACTCCTCCCGAAGGGGTCATAGGCCCTGTCCCCGGAGGCAGCCTTGCCGGGCTCGCCCTTTTGCCCCGGCATGCCGGCAGGCATATTTTCCATTCTCTCAATCATGCTGTCGTCCAGGCCCAATTTCTTAAGCTGGGCTATCTGTTCTGCCGACAACTCTCTGCCATTGGCATCCCGTATTATTTCCCCGGCCTTCGTCATGGTTTCCCGGTCGAGTCTATTTCCTTCCGGGAATCCCCCTGTTCCTTTATCGGGAGCATTGTTGTCCCGGTCTCCTGCGTCAGGAAAAGCGCCCGGCTCTTCGCCGTGATCAGTGTTGTTAATGGGATTTTTATCATCGTCAAAGCCTCCCGCCGCTTGATCCTTGCCGGAATTGGCGGCTCCGCCCTGGTTAAGAAAATTTCCGGCAGGACCTTTGCCGCCTCTTGCACCCATACCGCCCAGTGCGCTCAGATCAATACTGCCGGCCTCGACATACTGAGCCGTATCATTGCTTTGTTCTGCGGCGGTAGCCGGCTGCTTGCCGGATAATTGAGCACTTATACTCTGGGCTCGCAGCCTGGCGAATTCCACCAGTACCGGCAGCGATTTTTCATATTCGGCGTAGGTGGAGAAAGCGGTGGCATCATTTTTGACCGAGCTGTTGATCAAGCTGTCGACCTTTTGAACCGTATCCTCGAAAATACCGTTGTCAACATAGTTTTCTACCAGCTGCTTCAGGTATTTATGGTACAACTCCTTATATTCCGGTACTTCGAGCAATTTGCCAATCAAAGGCCGCTCGCTCAGACTGGTTGTCGTCGGCGTATCTATGGGATGGTTAACTGCCTGGCCGGCATCATTTATCTCATGTCCGGCAAATGCCAGGTTAAAGTCCCAGGGCAGGATGGTGCATACCCCGTTTTCTTCGTATAGATAGTAATTATGTTTCAGATTACCGGTATAGCTATCAAAATTGATCAGAAAAGTATTGACGGCAAAATAACGTAATATGGAGTCTACATCCAGATATTTCTCCAATTCGGCGCCTTGGTTCAGATGCTTGATCATGGTGATAATCTTTTGAAAATCACTGTCGGTTACATCATAAGCGGCCATGTCTCTTATACCGGAATAATTGGCAGCGCTTTCCCCGGTCCATTTCAAGTCGGAACCGGCCCCTTCCGGACGGTACAGGTGTCCATTGAGGCTGCCGTAATTGCGCCTGACAAAGCTCTCCTCCATGGATTCCACTGCCAGGTACAAGCCCCAGGGCTTACCGTTGACTGAAATATCGGCATAAGCGTATTGCGGGGTAACTACCCCCATGGAGGAAAACAGGTCATAAGCCAGATATTCCTTCATATAGGTTTTATCCATAATGATGTTGTTTAAGGCCAGTTTGTCCAAGCCAAAACAGGTTTGCCCCTCAATATAGGCGTCAAAATCGACCTTGAAACTGAAACGGTCGGTAGTGTCATCCTGAGCCACCGTTTTCAGGCTGGAATTGCCTTTGGGCCTGATCCCGACATTATGAAAGGTGGTGCCGTTTACAGTTATATCACAGCTCCGGTATTCTTCTTGGGCTGCATTCTCAATAATCCAATCAAAATCATCCTGTTCCATGTCAATATTAATCTCAATGATCTGGGTTTTACTAAAGATTTTGCTGACATACTCCGGTTCGGCGGTAATGCCTGATTGCGGAGGAGACAGCATCAGGAAAACCGTTCCCAGAACCACGGCTATCATCAGTAAGGCGATAAAAACATTAAGGTGTTTACTCGTTATCATGTGATTTCACCACCGCTAAGACATATATTCGCCGTTGTAGCTTACCAGTACCGCATGATTTACTCCGGCAATACGGCCGATTTCATTCACGAATTGGGCGGACATATCTTTTAGCCTGATTTCAACCGTCAGTTCCACCCCGCTGGATGCGGCAACCGTCTTTGATTTCACCACATGCTTTTTAACGTTTTGTTTTATATAATCCAGAACGTCGTTTTCGCTGGCGTCACTGTCACACTTTATTACCAGTATATAGGGGTTGTCAGTGCTCTTGCGGTTGACCAACACAACCATGACTATACCGATGAACAAGGAGCCGAGTACGGCCAGCGGGATAAGCCCGGCGCCCAGTACTATACCGATGCTGATGGCCCAGAACAGAAAGGCAATATCAATCGGCTCTTTGATGGCGGAGCGAAATCTCACGATGGATAAAGCGCCGACCATACCCAGGGAGAGGACGACATTGGAGCTGATGGCCATTATAATCAGGGTGGTGATAAGGGTCAGGGACAGCAGGGAAACGCCAAAACTGTCTGAATACATGACTCCCTTGAAGGTCTTTTTATAGACCATAAAGATAAAAAGTCCTAATACAAAAGCCAGCCCCAGGGCAATGGCCATATCCAGCATGGAAAAGGAGGTTACCTTATCCAAAAAGTTGGATTTAAAAATGTCATTGAATGTAAACTGATTGCTTGGATTCACCTCTATTACCTCCGTTTATAATAATTTCAGCCGTATATCCGGCAGGCGGCGTACTTGGAAATTGAGCTGTTGCGGCGCTGATTAGTCTGGATAATGTCCAGGATCAGTTCGGGCAGAAACTCGTCAAATTTGACTTCTAATATAACCTGATCGCTGGTGGTCATAGTCATGGTAGGCAGATGCGGATCGAAAAAATTATGAGAGAAGAGACCGCTTTGCACATGGCGGTCGAAGGTTATGCGCACATTGCCTGGTTCGTAGATGTAGGCTTCGCGAGAATAATCAACCACGGTTTTGGGGCCTAAAAGCTGATGCTTCATTTTGGCATAAAGTTCCCGGAGCAGAGCATTGCCGGAAGAGAAGAGCCAGTCAATATCATGCTGCAGCAACCTTTCGCCTTGCTCTTGACTTATCATGGCTTTTTCTTTCCAGCCCAACCCGTTTAGCTTGCTCTTTTTCTCCAGATGTATCAAAGACGGATCAAGGTTATAAAAACGCAGGCGGAATTTTTCCCGCCGGCTGATACCGTTAATTTTGTCCATCAATGCCTTATTTTCAGGAGTGTCGAAATACAAACTGCGTATCCGATAGGTTCCGTCACTTCCGGCAAAACCGTCTAAGCGGGCAATATGCTTCAATCTGTTCTGCAGGGTAAGATAATCCGCAATATTGATAAAGTGTTTGACTTCGTGCCTGAACTTGGGATTTCCCATGGAATCACCTCCTCATTGGGAAAACGTATATATCCATCATAAAATACCTCCCTTAAATGAATCTTAAGCTTAAAGATGTTTTTAAGGTTGGCGTGGTAATATAAAGATGCGAGTAAATGAACGCAAAAGGCGGAGAACAATATGAGACTGTTGCTGATTGAAGACGAAAAGCAGCTTGCTGAAGCCCTGACCGAGCTCCTCATAAAAAACAAATATATGGTGGATGCTGTTTATGATGGAGAAACCGGACTTGATTACGCCATGACGGGAATATATGATGTGATCCTGCTGGATATCATGCTGCCCCGATTGAACGGATTGGAACTGCTGCAGCAGCTGCGGTCAGGCGGGATTTCTACCCCAATCATATTGCTGACTGCCAAAGGCGAATTGGAAGATAAAATTACCGGTCTGGACGGTGGGGCGGATGATTATCTGGTAAAGCCCTTTGCCGCGCCGGAATTATTGGCCCGAATAAGAGCGCTTTCCCGGCGCAAGGGGGAAATGATCTTGGATGATACCTTGAGCTTTGCCGATTTCCGTCTTAACCTGTCCTCTTATGAGCTGGAGGGAAAAAACGGCAGTGTAAGGCTGACTTTAAAGGAATTCGAGATATTGAGATATTTCATGTATCGCCCCCATCGTGCGGTAAGCAAGGACGAGCTGATTGAAAAAGTCTGGGGCTTTGATTCTGAAGCCGATTACAATAACATTGAAGTATATATATCATTCTTACGAAAAAAGCTGGCTCATATTGGTTCCCGGGCCGTGATAACCACTATGAGGGGAATCGGCTACAAGCTGGAGGAATAAAGCGTGTTTTATAAGCTGAAACGAAAATTTGTAACTATAAATATGGCGCTGCTGACCATTGTTTTTGCAGCAATCTTCTCTGTTATTTACATGCTGACTGCCATAGCGGGAGACCGCCAGACCGAGTTTGCCTTGAACACTGTAATGTTCGCCCCGCCCCGCTCTTTCCCGGATGATCCCATGTCAGCAACCAGCATGACGGCTGAGCTGGATAAAGAAAACAATATCGTAAAAACGTTTTCATTCATGAATATAAACCGGGAAGTCATTGCCCGGGCGGTGCGTCAGGCATACAAAACTGAAGCTTTATCAGGCAAAATACGAATTGAGGAGGCCCGTTACGCCTTTCTGAAACAAGAAACTCCCCATGGCGCCAAAATCGTCTTTGTAGACCGTACCCCACAGCATCGCACCCTCATGAATATGCTGCAGATATTTTTGACGGTGGGTGGGATCAGCCTGATACTGCTTTTCGGCATCAGTATATATTTTGCCAACAAATCCATCAAACCTATCCAAGAGGTGTTTGAAAAACAAAAACAGTTTATTGCTGACGCTTCCCATGAGCTCAGAACTCCGCTTACGGTGATAAAGACGAATCTGGCGTTGATTGCGGCCAATAGTGAAGCAACCGTGAAAAGCCAGGCTCGCTGGATAGAATATATCTCTACCCAAACGGATAGAATGGCTGGTCTGGTTGACGACATGCTGGCTCTGGCTCGGATTGATCATGTGAAAATGAGGCCGCTGTTTTCTGGTTTTGATTTGAGCCAGGTCGTAAACGGCATACTCTTGTCCTTCGAAGTGGTTCTTTTTGAAGATCATATAACCCTTAAGCCGTGCATCCAAGGAGAAGTTTACCTGAATGGAGACCAGGAGGGCATAAGAAAAGTCGTCAACATCTTAATTGATAATGCCGTAAAAAATACCCCGATAAATGGAATCATAACCGTATCCCTTGCAAGTTCCGAAAATAAAACCAAGCTGAGGGTTACCAATACCGGTCCGGGTATTGCGGCCCAAGACCTGGGAAAAATATTCGAGCGCTTTTATCGGGCGGATACCGCTAGGGGCCGGGAAAACGGGGGCTATGGTCTGGGTTTGGCTATCGCCAAATCAATTGTGGAACAGCACCGGGGGAGAATTTACGCTACCAGCAAGCCCGGAGCCGAAACAGCCTTTGTGGTGGAATTACCGGCAGGACAGAGAAAAGGGGCGGACTCGGTAAATGATATTGCCAGTGGTAAAGTAACTTGAGGCAACTAATGGTATGTATGAGGTAGTGGGCTTGGAAGAGACGGATTCTATATTAACCGGCTGGCCAGCAGGAAATCTCTATCCGCCAGGAATGTTTCCCTGGGTTCATAACGGGTTAATTCTCCGTTTTGCATTACCATTATCCGGTCGGCGATAACGGCCGTTTTAAGATCGTGTTCCACCGCAATTATGGTTTTGCCCTGAGAACGCAGTTTTTCCAGGGCATGGGCTACTTTCCTTCGCCCGGCATGATCAAGCTGGGATAAAGCTTCGTCCAGAACTAATACCGATGGATCAAGAGTCAGAACTGAAGCCAGAGCCACCAGATGTTTCTCCCCGCCCGAAAGCTTATGAGGATTGGCATTTCTTAAGGAACCGATTCCCAACAAATCAACCGCATAATCCATCCTTTCCCGGATGCGAATGGGGGAGAGGCACATATTTTCCGGTGCAAAGGCGATCTCATCTTCCACGGTGGGGGAAAAAAGCTGGGTATCCGGATCCTGAAAAACTATTCCTACTTCCCGGGCCAGACGGGCAACTCCATAGTCCCGGGTATCTATACCGTTAATCAGCACTTCTCCTTCCATTATTCCTCCCTGGCAATTGGGGATAATCCCGCTTAAACAGCAGCAAAGAGTGCTTTTCCCGCAACCGCTTAAGCCCATCAAAGTGATGATCTCACCTCGAATTACATCAAAAGAGATGTTTTTTAATATGTCCTTTCCCTCTGCCTGATACCGGTAACTTAAATTTTTAACGATCACGGCTTTCATAAATTATCTCCTTCAAAAAATGTAGATTAGTGACTAAAAATGAGATATAAAAGTGTCGATTGTATATTGTGTTATGATAGTTTTTGTTTGATTTGGGCAAACGGCTTTAAAAGACGCATACGATGGCAATCAAAAAGAAATTGCTGCGCGTAGTCTTGAAAAAACCATGTTTAAAGGGATTTATGGCGATAGATAAATAAAAATAATGTTAAACTATGGTTGACATTATAGCATATAAGAATTAGATTTATGTTAAGAATTTTGTAGTTTAGTTCATTTATGTTAGCTAATAAGGGCGGATGGCATGATTAGCAGTTAGGCGCATTTAGTGGTTGTTGGTAGATTGAATATAATGTTCTTTTGAGTTAATTTAATTTAGCTTATTACAGGAGGGAGAAGAGAAGTGCAGTTGATAAAATTCGGGGCCAGTCCCAACGCAAAAACCAGGGCAGCTATATTGGTGATTTTTCTATTAATATTCAGTATTGCAGGAATGATACGATCAGATACGGCTATGGCCAAGACGGAGTATAGTGATCCGGCCACCTCGCTTACGGTTGTACTCAATGATGAGGGGGAGGTTTTTGAATTAGCAACTTATAGTATTTCCGAACTGGAGAGCATGCCCCAGGTACAGCGGGAATATTCTTCCATAGACAGGATGCCGGCTCCGGTATTCACTGCCGGCAAGGGCTTAGATCTGGCTACCTTTTTAAGCAGTCAGGGTATAGATTTAAATTCCATAAGCTACTGCCGATTTTATGCTACTGATAATATTGTAAAAAAACTGGACCGGAATGTGCTGTTTGACCGAGCCGGCTACTATTTCCCCAAAATAGTGGAATGCTGGGATACTGACTGGGATGAGAACAGCAATTCTTATATTGATGTCCAAAAGGTGAGCGCGGGAGCCGTTCCGGTTGTACCGATGCTGGCCATAACCTCTTCTCAGGGCCGCTGGCTGGATAAGCCCGATTGGAACAATCTTGACGGCTCAACTTGTCTGCGCCTGTGCTTGGGGCAGATTGCTCCCGAAGAGTGCATCACCATGAACTTTGTCCGCTGGGTATATAAAATAGAAGTATTCGGCAAACTGCAGTCGGGAGGGGGAGGTTCGGTAGTTGCTCCCCGGGCGACTTTCGATAAACCGGCGGCAGACCAAACCTATCAGGTAGGAGACACGGTAGAAATCGCCGGCACGGTTGAAAAAATGTCATCGGTTACCTTAACCGTTACCGATCCTGATAACCATATCGTATATACGGTCTTTGACATTGCGGTCAAGGACGGTAAAATCACCGAGGAATTCCTCCTGGGACCGGATGCCGTACCCGGCAACTATACTATTGAGGCAGGGCCGAAAACGGGATCAAGCCTGGGCCGCAAACAGACTTTTAAGGTGGTGGCGCCGTCAGGAACAGACGCTGCTGCCGTTCTGACCAGCCCCGAAGCGGGTTGTACCGTACAACCGGGTAATAAAATCAAGATCAATGGATCCCTCAACGGCCTGACCAGTGCCAGACTGGAAATTGTCGGTCCCGGAGAGAAAACCGTTTATACCGGTACTATTGATAAAAGCGGTGATTTCAGCGAAGAATTCACTCCGGCAGCCGATACCGTAGCTGGCGACTATACCATTCAAATCAGCGGACCCGGTATGAAGCAGAATTATACCCGCGTCTTCAAAATTGCGCCAACCATAGAAAGCAATTCTTCAGACAGCCCTTCAGGACAGGCGGGACCTGTCAATCAGCCTGGAACGGCTGCTGCGGCCAATTCCTTAAAAGATATAAGCAATCACTGGGCGGCGGATAGGATTAAAGATCTGGTTGCCCGGGGTGCTATTAAAGGATACCCCGACGGCAACTTCCGACCTGATGCCACCATTACCCGGGCGGAATATACCACTGCCGTGGTAAAAGCATTTAGTCTGACTGCGGCCAATGGCAAGCACTTTGCCGATACCAGCGGACATTGGGCCCGGGATTATATTGCCGCTGCCACTGCCGCAGGAATTGTCGGCGGTTACAGTGACAATTCCTTTGCTCCCGATGAGCCCATAACCAGGCAGCAGATGGCGTCCATGGTGGTAAAGGCAGCCCGGCTTACTACCTCCGCAGTCTCAAATCAATTCAGCGATAATGACAGCATTGCCGACTGGGCTCGGGAGGACGTTGCTACCGCGGTGAGCAACCAGATCATAAAAGGCTACCCCGATAACACCTTTAAACCGGGTGGCAAAGCAACCAGGGCGGAGGCGGCCGCAGTTATTGTAAATGCCTTGAACCTCCTGAAATAACGGGTGCCAAGCCATGCAGGAAACGACTGGAAGTAATAAAACGCAAAAATTATTGCTATGGGGTATCTTGCTGCTGGTAGTGCTGGTGGCCGTATGTTCTTTCTTAAACCGCAGCCAGGATGACCTGCAGGAAGGGCAGCTGCTGATCAAAGCCGGCGACGACCGGCTGGCTCTGCTTAATATTGCAGACCTGCGGCAGTTGCCGGCGGTAGAAAAGAAAATGGTGATTAACTCGTCTGGCGGCCAAAGCGAACACCTCTTCACCTGTACCGAACTCAGAGGAATTCTCGACCATATTGACCCTGAGCTTACCTCGCGCTATACCCGGGTCATAACCTGCGGAATCGACAATTATACCTCAGGGCTGGAGATGAGCGAAGTATTGCAGCCGGATAATGTCTATATCGCTTATGCCGACGGGGGCGAGCCTTTAAAAACCAAAACCGGACAGGAAGGCAGTATGCGAGTCATTATCATGGCTGATGAATTTGGTCAGCGGTTTACCAACTTTCTGGTAAGCCTGGAAATGGAATAGAAAAAGGCAGGTTTTATTAGATGCGTAAAATGGTAAACAGACTGCTCCCGTTTTTACTGATATTTATTATAATGCTGACCTTGGCCGGCTGCGGGGAAAAAACGGAAACCGCCGGCGATCTGACTGCTGAAGATGGGCAGGAATTTGTCATTACGGGATTGACGGACAGTGATTACCCAATTACCGTAGGGGAATTGAAAAAGCTCCCGGCGATTACCAAAAAGGCCCGGGCCACCCGATCCAATGGCGAAGTGGTCAAGATTAAAGCCACCGGATGTTTGCTGGAAGACGTACTGCAGCAGCAGGGAAAATCGGTAAAAGACTACAGCACCATTCGGTTTTCGGCCCGGGACGGCTATTCCATTGCAGTTCCGCCCGATATTCTGAAGAATCGCTCTATTATCCTGGCCTACCGGATTGACGGTAAATCTCCGGATGAGGAAAATCGGCCGGTGCGGGTGGTGATTCCGGGCGAAAGAGCCATGTACTGGGTACGGATGCTGGAAAGGATCGACCTGGAGACCGGAGCTGAACAGACGCCGGTCAAAAAGGTGATATTCCTGGAGACAGCCGTAAAGACATTGCCGCAAGAAGAGCTAAAGGATTTTGACAGCACCGACAAGGCGGTTAAGACTAAAGATTTAGTCAACGCCTATGCTGGGAGCGATAAGATCTCAAACGTCTTTATCACAGCCGGCGACGGCTTGCACAAGAACGAAACGGGATCTAATTTCCTGAGCGCCTATATCAAAATAACGGGTAAAGAAGCGCCGAAATTCCTTGCGCCCCACTTGCCGCAGGGCATGCATATACGGGATCTGCTCTGCATCAATTATGGTGAGACCAGCTTTATGGCCTATTCCCAGGGGAAAAAAGTATTGCCCCCGCAGACGCTGGAGGGACAAAGCGGAATCGCCTTATCAGATGTCATTAAACAAACCGGCCTGAGCCGCGCGGCCCGATACAAGTTCAGCAGCCTTGACGGTCAAAGTCTGGAACTGGCAGTTGATGAGCTGGGGAATGGTTTGATCCATGAAAATGCCCAAGGGAATCTGGCCTTTTATTGTCCCGGTACGGCAGATAAGAGCATGGACAACCTGCTCGTGATTGAATGCCTGGAATAACAGAGACAGAAGGAGTTAGAGCAGTGAACAGAAGAAATTGGCTTCTGGCCATGAGCTTGGGCTTGCTGGGCTTTATCATAGGGAGCCTGGTCTTTGGAGTTTTCCGGCAGACTCCCGGCTATATTCCTCCACTGAAAATAGTGGGGGATGTTGCCCGGGTGATAAAACTGGAAGACCCGCAGCAGCTGGGTAAATTGCAGGCAATAAACTTTGACGGGCACAAGTACCGGGCTATTAAACTGACCGATATCATCACCGCCGCCCAACCCATAGCGATACCGGAGCAGATATACCTGGTCGGCAGCGACGGCTTTACTTCCTCACTTCCGGCCCAGGGACTGGAGAAATCCTATATTGCCTTTACGGCTCAAAACGGCTGGGAAGCCATCAACCTCAACCATCCGGTTAACAGCAATGCCAAAATGCTTAAAGAAATTGTTATAGTCTCGGGTGAAAGCTCACCCCATTTTGGCCTAACGGTTATCAATTTGGAAAAGGAGCTGGCCCGCATTACTCCGGGACAACTCTATACCCGTACCCTGCTGCAATACCCTTATCCTGAAGGTCAGGCTGCGATTAAAAATCAGGGAAAAAACTATACTGCTTCGGTCTATACCCAACGCCGGGTTTTCCGGCTGGCGGACTTAACTCCGGTTCAGGATGGAGCGATGCTGCTGCTGATGGGGGCTGACGGAGAATATCGTTATTTGGAAAACCGGGGTTACTTTGAGCTGAAAGAAAACTATGTCAATTACCTGGAACTGGATGAACGCAGCCGGCTGGAGAAAATAGCCGGGGTCATAGTAAATCCCCCTCCGGCCAGTATCATGGATACCTACTATGATGCCCGGCACTATCTGGAAAATGGCCAAAAAGTGCTGGTAGTAGTGGGGAATGGTTTGACCTATAGCCGTTATATCCAGGCTCTTGAGAAAGGACGACTATCCTTTCTGAAAAACGCAGCCCCGGCGGTGAAGGCGGTCGGGGTATATCCGCGGGGAAAAAACATATGGCTGGCAGCTATGATAACCGGAAAACCACCCCAGGAGAATGGGATTATCAGTTCCCAGGATCAGGATCTGAAAGCACCCTCTTTGTTTACCCTGACCGAACAATTGCAAAAATCGGCTTTATTATTACACTCCGGGCCGAAATTGCTGAACCCGGAAATAGAGCCGCAGCTGGTAAAGGATAAAAATGGTGATAAAACGGCCGACGATGAAATCTATGACCTGGCTCTGGATAAGCTGGAGCAGGGCTATGATTTCGTAATGCTCGGTTTTGATGATATTACCGCCGACAATACCAGCAACTATCTGCAGCAAATCGTAAACCAATGGCCGGGTAAGGTCATTATTACCGGTGCCCCGGAAGATACCGCCTCGAATTTCACCTGTGATTCTATGTACGTACCTTATTTATGTCTCAAGTAGGAATCTATTTTCCCCTTGACAGCAGCCTTGATAAAGAACGGGAGGTGAGTCAGATAAAACCCTCTATCAAGTTGCCGATCAAAAAAAATGGCCCGGGATGCGGACGCAGCCCGGAGAAGAATATAACTAGGGCCGCCCTATACATATTCACCGTAACAGCACTGCTGGTTATTGCCGGCGGCCTGATTACACCCCCGATGGTACAGGCGGAGGAACCTCCCCTGTATATCATTGACGCCAATAACCAGTTAATCATGGCTGATCCGCCGCCGATTACCGTAGAAGGCGCTATCCTGGTGCCGATATCCGCTCTGGCTGATACCTTGCAGGGTAAGGTGGTCTGGGATGCCGAGCAGCAAACCATTACTCTGACCAGGAACCGGGATACGATCCGCATGCGGGTAGACAGCAACCAGGCCAGGATGAACGGGCAGGAATTGGTCCTGGACGCCCCGGTTCGCAATATTGATGACCGCATCTATGTTCCCTTCGCAGCGGTGGCCGAAGCTATGGGGGCAAAGCTGGAATGGGACGGGGAGATAAAGACCGTCAAGCTGCTTCCCGGTATGGGGAGCGTAACCCAGGGGAGATCTTCCCCAACCAGAGACGGGGTACCGTCACTGACCTTGACGGTTAAGGCGGGATATTTCGGTACCCCCTACAATACCCAAAAAGTTTTTACCTTCAGCGATTTGGAGGCCATGGCCGATATCTACCAGGCCTATACCTTTATTGACAGTATGCCGGCAGTAGTTCTGGATTCGGCTCAAGGGGTAAAACTGACCGATATCCTGGAGGGCTCCGGGATTGATATCGACTCCATAGATAAGCTCTATTTCTATACCACTGACGTTAATAAAGGCTGGTATCAGAGCTTATCCAAATCTTTCTTGCTGGATACCAAACGTTATTACTATCCCAACTTGCCTACCCATTGGGATTACGATGAGGAAAAGGTTTTGCCCGGAGCTGAAGAAGGAGCGATAGCGGTAGAGCCCATCATAGCCGTTCGGGATTATTGGAAACGCTTCGCCACCGCTCCCGATTTCAGCCAGATGGTTGAAACCAACGGTTTCAGGCTGATATTCGGGCAGAGTGACACCAGTACCTCTACCGCTATGCGCTCAGCCAAATGGATACGTGAAATATCCGTAATGCTGATGGGCAAGCCCCCTGACCAGGTAACCCTTGACCAATATACGGCCCAGGCTCCGGTAGGCAGCAGCCTGCAGCTGGAAGCCACCGTAGGACCCTCTGATGCGGCCGACAAAAGGGTTACCTGGAGTTCCAGCAACCCGGCGGTAGCCACCGTAGATGATAAGGGACGGGTATCGGTTATTGCTTCGGGTACGGCTGCCATTACCGTAACCACGGTAGTAGGCGGTTATACCGCCAGTTGCGTTATAAATGACCCGGGCTCGGCGGTCGGCAGTCAGAAAAATGGAGCCGGGGAGAGCGGGGCGGACAATGAAAAGGTGGCAGCCGGGCAGCAGCGGCTGGCTAAAAAAGGCGCCGCCGTTGTCTCCCGGTTACCCGGCAGAATATACGAGATGTCAGCCGACATTGTACCCCTGCAGCCGCATAACGAGCACGGCGATGTAAATATGCCGGCAGCGGCGGCAGCATTCACCCTTTTTCTCCTGGGGGCAGGCAGAAAATACACTGATTATATGAAGGAGGTAGCCAAGTGATATTTGCCGTATTAGAACCGCTGCGGGAAACCATGCATACGGTTTCCTACAGTTTATTGGCGCCAACCATTATTGCTCTGTTGCTGTTGGCCGCTTTTATGGTGTTTGAATTGGGAGGCTTATTGATAGAAATATTTACTGAACGGCGTAAGGCGAAAACCAACCTGTCTGAATTGATGGAATCTTTCCATGATAAAGATATTGAGGGAATTCAGACCGTAATTGATAACAGCAACTTGTTTCGGCGCCAAAAGCTGGCTTTGCAGGAGCTGCTGCAGCACAGCGATCTGCCTGCCGCCTCTCTGCAGGCGCTGGCCCGCCGTTTACTGACCAATGAAGAACTCCATTATTTCAAGATAACCAACCGCACTGATATAGTAGCTCGCCTGGGGCCCATGCTGGGTTTGATGGCTACCTTGATTCCACTGGGGCCTGGTCTGATCGCCCTCGGTCAGGGTGATACCAAAACCCTGGCCGATTGCCTGCTGACCGCCTTCGACGCCACGGTAACCGGTTTGGCGGCGGCTGCGGTCGCCTATGCCGTTTCCCGTCTGCGTAAAAGATGGTATGAGGACTATCTGAGTTCCCTGGAGGCTTTAATGGAGAGCTTATTGGAGGTGGTGGGGTGAACCGGGGGTTACGGAGCAATAGAAGGTTAAGAACACTGGATGAGGAGGTCAGCCCCCTCGAAGGTGCTGTTAATATTGTGGATGCCATGCTGGTATTTGCCTGCGGGCTGATGCTGGCCCTGGTCATTCGCTGGAATGTTGACCTGGCTCAGTTCGGGGAAAGCATCAACGTCACCCAGGGAAAGGAAGTGACAGATGATGCCGATATCCGCAGCGACTTGGTAGAAACCGAGGGAGAGGGTCAGCTTTACCAAAAGATGGGAACGGTATACAAAGACCCCGATACCGGAAAGTTGTTTATGCTTACCGATGAATGAGGCACTGTTGAAACTTATTTCTTTCAGAAAGGGCTTGAGGGGAGGAGATAATCATTACATTGCCTTATTACCAGGCAGTGTCTGCAGAGCCGAAATAAATTTCTGTAGAGACACTGACCTTAACCTTATTTAAGTGATAAACAAGGAGGGTTTTAAAAATTATGTTGTTGATGAATGGGGGATTAAAACCTCGCAGCAGGAAACTTGTAGCCTGCCTGGTGGCTTTGATCATGCTCTTCACCGGCATGGGACTGGGCAGCCCCGGTTCGGCCTGGGCCAAGACGGGTGAGAGCGAGCCGGCCGAATCTTTGATTGTCAATATTCTTAATCCCGATGGCAGCACCACTCTGGTGCATGAATATGTGTACTCGGAATTGGAGCCCTTGGAGGAGATTGGATATTACGCCACCATTGATGCCCTGCCCACAGGTGTGGGTACCAAGGCCAAAGGGGTAAAAATCAACGATCTTATAACAGACGCCCAAAAGTATAATTCTAATTTGAAATGGGAATCCGGCCAGAAATTAGTATTTTATGTTACCGATGCTCCGGGTACCCCTTATCAGGGAAACAACTACTATACTCATGATTTTTTATACGGGCAAGACCGGTATTATTTCCCGAATCTGGTTGAAACCTATAATCCGGAAGACGGTAGGGAAGCTATTGATCTTACCGGAGCCGTGCCGGTAGAGCCCATGCTGGCTTCATTGTCCTATCAGGACAGAGGGGCCACTGATGCAGACCTCAAGAATGATTCCATAGCTATAATGGATGGCACGGAATCTTTCCGCTTCTGCATGGGCATCACTGAAGCCGAAGCCCGAAATGAGAATTTCTCCAGTACCAATAAATTTGGCCGCTGGATATACCGGGTAGATGTCGGCCCGGTAAACGGTGCCAAACTGAAGGCTGATACGACCGGCAACGAGGTGGGAGAGCCGATTGAGATTACCTTTACGGATAATGCTGACTGGCGGGCAGCCATCAGCAGCGTCAAGGTAAACGACAGCGCGCTGACCGGGGAGCAATACGCGGTGGAGGCGGGGAAAATTACCATCAACCCGGGTGTATTCACTGCAGGCGGCGCATATACGGTAACAGTGGAGGCTTCAGGCTTTATGAACTCTACGGTTACCCAAAACATAACCCAAAGCCCGGCC
Source organism: Syntrophomonas sp. UBA4911 (assembly GCA_002398105.1). Taxonomy (GTDB): domain Bacteria; phylum Bacillota; class Syntrophomonadia; order Syntrophomonadales; family Syntrophomonadaceae; genus UBA4844. The sequence goes on along the minus strand of DHCD01000059.1, from coordinate 5,134 downwards.
GGCTACACCGTAACTTTTAACTCAGGAGAGAATGGCTCGTTAACGGCAACAGTTGACAATTTAGCCATCAGTTCCGGTAATGCGGTGGAACCAGGCAAAACTGTGGTATTTACAGCAGTACCGGCTGAAGGCTATCAGGTAAAACAATGGACCGTTGATAGCCAGGCGGTACCCGATAATAAAACCAACACCCTGACCGTAGAAAATCTTGCCGCAGCCAAAACCGTAAACGTGGAATTCGAAGCTGTGACGGCAGGCGCTTACACCGTCACGGTGGATAGCAGCATCAGCGGGGGCACTGTTGCGGTCAATCCTGCCTCGGGAAACGCGGGTACGACAATTACTGTAACCGTAACCCCCGACACTGGCAAACGGCTGGTGGCGGGCAGCCTTAAATACAGCACCGACGGGGGAGCAACCTACCCGGAGGAAATCACCGCCAGCGATGAGGTATACAGCTTTGCTCTACCGGCGGCAAATGTAACCGTGACTGCCTTGTTTGAGAATAGCGGCAGCGGAACCGGTGTCTGGGACGGCACGATTGACGTGTCCTGGTACAATACCAATGATAGCGTATTTTACATTGACACGCCGGCTAAGCTGGCCGGCCTGGCGGCCATTGTCAACGGAACCTATAATGAAGGCGCTACCGTCATCGGCAACGCCGATTATATAGTCGCCAATGTCGGCGGCGGTACCATTACCGGCTCTACCAACACTACCTGGATTTACGGCGCCGACGACTTCGACGGCAAAACCGTAAAACTCACTGCCGATCTGGACATGGGCGGTGTTTACGATAACGGGACTAACACCTGGAGCGGTCCCAACTATATGCCTATCGGCGGCCAATACTGTATGGCCTACCAGGATGGCACAACGCTTATTGGTTCCTCCTGGAACGGCATCTTTGACGGACAGGGGCATACCGTCAAGAATATCTATTGCAGCCGGCATGCCGGTTCCCTCGGCTATGAATTCAGCCAGTCGGTCGGGCTGATCGGACGCTTGGGCATCCATGACAGTGACGTGGCCAACGGCTACAATACTTTGGCCAGCCCTGCAGTCAAAAATGTCGCCGTCACCGGTTACATTTACGCCAACCGGTCCGTGGGCGGCATAGTCGGCAAAAACGGCAAGAGCATTGCTTCTCTGATTGAGAACTGCATCAACTATGCCTCCGTCAACAACACCGACTCCAAAGGCGTGGGCGGCATCGCCGGCGCCGGCTGGAACAATTTGACCATCAGAAATTGCGCCAACCTGGGAGAAATATATACCTCCTACTCCAACGCGGGCGGCATCTCCGGCAGCTGTGAAGCTAAAGTATATAACAGCTATAACGTGGGTTATGTGGGCGCCAGCAACGCTAACCAGGCCCAATCCCTGGGCACTAACAACGGCGGCGCGGTGTGGACCAACTGCTATTGGCTGGACAACTCCTCCGCCAGCAACCAGGCGGTGTATGGCAGCACCACTGGCAGCACCATAACCCAAATGATGACACCGGAATCCATGAAGGAGGCGGACTTCCTGGCCGTCCTTAACGGCGGCGGCCGGGCCTGGGTAGCAGATGCCCAAAATATCAACAACGGCTATCCCATCCCGCGCGTCATGTCAGGAGATACCTCGACCTTAACCGACATCAGCAAAGAATCCGATCCAGCAAAGCTCAGCTATGCGGAGGGAGAGACTTTTGATCCGGCCGGGTTGGTCATCTGGGCCAACTACAGCGACGGTACCCGGGAAAAGATCACCGATTATACTATCAGCAAAACTACTCCGCTGGAAAATACAGATACATCTATCAACGTCAGCGGCAGCTATGACGGCATGGCTTACAGCTACGACTTTACCATTACGGTCACAGGCAATCCCTTGCAAAGCATTGCCATTACTACTCTGCCTACAAACTGTTTGTATGCCGCGGGTGAGAGCTTCGATCCCACCGGTATGGTGGTGAAAGCTAACTATAGCAACGGCCCCGCTGTTACGCTGACAGCCGGCCAATATACCATTACTCCCAGTGTATTCGCGCCGGGAGACGACAAGGTCACCATCGGCTACACCTCCTCTGGTACAACCAAGACGGTGGATCAGCCGGTTACGGTTTTAGCCTCGGCGGTTCCCGTATTAAACGAAGATGTTTATGAACTTTCTTCGGCCGATCATATGCGGTGGTTTGCCAACCAGGTAAACACTGGCATCAGACATGCCCTCAAAGCTAAATTGACCGCCAACGTCGACCTGTCCGGAGTGCCCTGGACGCCGATTGGAAACAGCTTCGCCCAATTTTATGCCGGCATCTTTGACGGCAATGGCAAGACTGTCACTTTAGCCATTGAGGATAATGGCGTGTATAGTGGCTTGTTCGGCTCTATCCAGGGAACTACGATCAAGGACCTGACCGTAGCCGGCAGCGTTTCCGGCAGCCAGGCCACGGCTGGTATTGTCGTCAATGCCTCAGGAGCTTCGCTGATCCAGAATTGCGTCAACAACGCCGCGGTCACCGGCACCGGCGCTGGCGATCTGGTTGGCGGCATAGTTGCCGGTGCCAACGATACCGTTACCATAAGTAGTTGCATCAACAATGGCGATATCAGCAACGCAGCTTACCAGGTGGGCGGCGTGGTCGGCTACCTGAGCGGCAGCGTCGTGGTTACGGGCTGCACCAATACCGGGGCGGTCAGCGGCAGCTATAACATAGGCGGTATCGTAGGCAACAATAGCGGCAATACCATTGTCAATAATTGCCTCAATACTGGCGCCGTCACTGCTACCAGCACGGGAACCGATGCAAACTATAGTGCGGGCGGTATTGTAGGGTATACGAAGTTTGATGTCAAGATTAACCAGTGTGCCAACCGCGGCGCGGTCAGCGGCAGCGTGATGAATGTGGGCGGCGTGGCCGGCTACCTGAGCGGCAGTGGCACTATTTTTACCGACTCATATAACACCGGCAGTGTGACCAGCACCAGCACCAACGCTAGTGCCAATACCGGCGGCGTGGTCGGTCGCATGCATACCGCTGCCTGCACCGTGCAAAACACCTATAACGCCGGCACAGTCACCGGGAACGGGACCAGTCCCAATACTGCCGGCGTCATCGGTTATGCCGCAGGCAACACCAATGTAAGCAATAACTACTATCTTAATACGTCCGCTGCCAAAGGCCTGGGGAATGCGGCGGACAATGCCGCCGGCAAAACCAGCGACGAGCTGAAATCCACTGAATTTCTTGCGGGGCTCAACGGTGAAGGAAGGTTCTTTGTCGCGGACACCAATAACAGCAATAGCGGTTATCCCATCCTGCGCGTCATGGCAGAAGATGCCTCGGCCTTAAGCGGTATCAGCAAAGAATCCGATCCTACCAAGCTCAGCTATATTGAGGGACAGACCTTTGATACGGCCGGATTGGTCATCTGGGCCAATTACAGCGACGGTACCCGGGAAAAGGTAACCGATTATACTATCAGCAAAACAACGGCTCTGGAAACAACCGACACCACCATCACGGTAAGCGGTACCCGCGGCGGCATGCCCTACAGCTATGATTTCACGATTACAGTAGCCGGGCCTCCCGCTATGGACAGCAATAATGTTTACCAACTTGTTACCGCTGATCATATGATTTGGTTTGCCAACCAGGTTAACAGCGGGCTGAACAAGAAAATCAAAGGCAAACTGATGCAGGACATTGACCTTTCGGCAGTAACCTGGCAGCCCATCGGCAACAGCAGTCCTATGGCCTATACCGGCGTCTTTGACGGCAACGGCAAAACCGTCACATTGGCAATCAGCGGAACCGCCAACTACTCCGGCCTGTTCGGCTATGTAGATGGCGGTACGGTCAAAAACCTGGCCGTGGCCGGAAGCGTTTCCGGCGGTCAGTATACCGCAGGTATTGTTGCCAATGCTCAAGGTGCGGCAGTCATTGAAAACTGCGTTAATGGCGCAAATGTTACCGGCACCTATCATGTTGGCGGCATCGTAGGCAGCAACTCCGGAACCGGTGAAATCAGCCGCTGTGCCAACAGCGGCACAATCACCGCCATTAGCACCTCCGCTCTTAGCACCTATGGTGTAGGAGGTATCGTGGGTTATGTCTCAGCAGGCGCTACGATCGACCAGTGCTCCAATAGTGGTGCGGTCAACGGCGGCATTATGAACGTGGGTGGCGTGGTCGGCTACCTGAACAACGCCTCCGCAGCAGTGACCAATTCCTATAACACCGGCAGCGCGACCAGCACCAGCACCTCCGCTACCGCCCGTACCGGCGGCTTGATCGGCACCAGCAACAAGGCTGCCTGCACTGTGCAGAACATCTATAATGCCGGCACCATCACCGGGAACGGAACCAGTCCCAATACCGCCGGTGTCATCGGTTATGCCGCAGACAGCACCAATGTCAGCAACAACTACTATCTTAATACCACCGCAACCAAAGGCCTGGGTAATGCGGAAGACAATGCCGTAAGCAAAACAAGTGATGAGCTTAAAGCTTTAGCGCCTGTGTTAGGTCAATATTTCAAGGCGGGCAGTCTCTATCCCATCCTTACCTGGCAGAGCACAGCCTCCCCTGAGACCTATACCGTCACAGTGGACAATAATATCAGCGGGGGCAGCATTGCGGTAAATCCCACTTCGGGGAACGCGGGCACAGCCATTACCGTAACCGTAACCCCTGCCAACGATAAACAGCTGGTGGCAGGCAGTCTTAAATATACCAGCGACGGCGGCAGCACTTATACGTCCATCACCGCCACCGGAGGAGTATACAGCTTCATTCTCCCGGCAGCAGATGTGACCGTGACGGCTTTGTTCGAAAACATTCCCGCTGTCACTTATTACACCCTGACCCTAAGCGGAGAAGGCTTGAGTTCGGAGCCGGCCGCCGGTGAAATTGCTGCAGGGACATCAGTTACCATTACTGCAACTCCGGCAACAGGCAAACAAGTGAAAACCTTCACCGTAAACGGAACCGACCAAAAAGCTCAACTGACAGGAACTCCGTTACAATACGTCTTCACCCTTACCGACGATACCACCGTAGCCGTAACCTATGAAGACAAAACCGGAGCCCTGATAGCAGAGCAGGATGGGAACATACCCATAACCGGCCAGCCGGTAACCA
>DHCD01000018.1:5094-5485 GCA_002398105.1 Syntrophomonas sp. UBA4911 | reverse complement strand
ATAATTTATCAGAGGCTTCCTGAGCAGGAACAGGCTCAGGAACCCCAGCCCCATTCCTCCAAGCGTCGCTTTCCAGAGTTCATTTTTTTCATAACGCATATTAATAGTCCTTTACAATTTTATCGTATTATCATTATGTCTCTAAAGGACAATTTTAGTATGTCAGATTTTGTATTTTCAGACTTCCCTTTCCTTAAGGCAAGCACAAACGGATTGGAAACAGATTGCATGGCATGTTGAAATATTGGAGGAGCTCTGCGTTAGAGAGCAGTATCTGACCGCGCCTCCCGCTGGGTCAAAGGAGGACGATGGGCAGAGCTTGCAGTTGAGATGATAAACGGTCCGATTCTGGATACGCCGCAGCTTAACTATGGTTGCTGTTCTCTTCCAA
>DHCD01000018.1:4138-4833 GCA_002398105.1 Syntrophomonas sp. UBA4911 | reverse complement strand
AAAATCCGCTTCAACCGTAAAATCGTATGCGATATTCCGGCAACAATCTTGTCGCTCCCGGGATTCTGGCTACTTCTTCCATTGAAGAATGGATGTCGATCATGCTTTCACTCCCCTTTTATCTATGGTTTAAGCCCAAACCTCCCCGCAGGTGAAAAATATTGATTACGCTTAATAAGATTGTATCCCCAATACTTACGTACGTTATTTCAATAATAATTCTACTCTGCCAGATTACGGACAACTTCCGAATAACAACTATTACGGATACTTTCTTTTATAGCCGAATGAATATATAGAGAACCTAACTAATTATTTGTTGGATTGCAAATAATCTATATAATAGTTTGCCCATGTTTCCAGAGCGGATAGAACCGGAAGAAATTCCTGCCCCAGTTCGCTCAGAGAATATTCTACCTTCGGCGGTATCTGATTATAGGCTTTACGAATAATCAGGCCGTTTTCTTCCATCATATGAAGCTGTTTTGATAAGGTCGCCGGCGTCATGTCCGGCAGCGACCTTTGGAGTTCGTTGAAACGCATAGTCCGGACACTGAGATGATATAAAATGAGCAAAGTCCATTTGCCGGACAATATCTTCTGCGCCGTTGTATAGGGACAGATCCCAAATAAATCTTTTTTCATATTTCTCCATCAGTATCCAATCAGATACTTACTATACTAAAAAATTGTAC
>DHCD01000018.1:0-3977 GCA_002398105.1 Syntrophomonas sp. UBA4911 | reverse complement strand
GAGCGCAAAAAAGGCCACCTTCAATAAAACGAAGCGTGGCCTTTTTTTACACTCTGGATTCATTTCTGTCCTTTCTGGTTGACAATCAAAAAAAAGTTGGTATGCTAAAATAGTATGAAATCAGACTATATGGTGATGCAGATGACTCATGAAGAAATACGCCAGCAACTGCGTGAATTTAATAATATTTTGAAGGAAACCAATGCGGCCTACAGCGAATTGGCAAAGCAAAACGGCTTATCGGACTGTGCGTTTTGGCTGATGTATTCCATCCGTGAAGCGGATGGGAAATGCACCCAAAAAGACCTCTGTGACCAATGGATAATAAGTAAACAGACCGTTAATTCCGCGCTGAAAGGGCTGGAGAAGAACGGGTATATTATATTATCAGCATCCCCAACCGATAGGCGCAGTAAATACATTACCCTTACCGGTAAGGGCGTAGAATTTGCCCATGAGCATATCGACATTGTCTTTGATCTGGAGCAGCTTGTTTTCCAAAAGATGAGCGACGCAGAGCGTGCTGCCATGATTGAAAGCACCCGAAAATATCAGGAGCTGTTCCGGGCAGAAATGAAACGCTTTCTTAAATAAATAACCACTGATCATCGCAGGGTGATCCATCACAATGGATATACCGGATAAAATGCTGAGTGCGCTCAGGTACCTTATCCGGTATTTTGAGGTCCATAGCAATGGAAGACGGAAACGGAAATAATAGATAGCAGGAGCATGTATGGACTACAAAACCTTATACGAAAAAACACCCCCGACCAAATTGTTCGCCACTGTCGCGATTCCCGGCGTTATCAGTATGCTTGTGTCATCGCTCTACCAGATTATTGACGGAGCGTTTGTCGGGCAGATTTTAGGCTCTACTGCGTTTGCGGCTCTGCAGCTTGCTATGCCGCTTGTCATCCTTAACTTTTCGGTAGCCGACCTGATCGGCGTCGGCTCAGCGGTACCGATAGCCATCAAGCTCGGGGAAAAGGATGAGAAGGGGGCAAACAATATTTTTTCCAGCGCCTGTCTGATGATTATTGGAGCAGGCATTGTTCTCGGCGGAATTTTTTTCCTTTTTGCCGAAGGTTTTGTGCGGCTTATGGGCGCGGACGAACAACTCGTAACCATGGCTTCCCAATATTTACGGGTTTATGCCGTTTTTTCCCCCTTCACAACCATCCTATTTGCGGTAGATAACTATCTTCGCATCTGCGGAAGGGTGCGCTACAGTATGATGGTCAATATTCTGATGGCAGTGGTCAGCGCTTTGCTGGAATTCCTGTTCCTGTTTGTTTTCCGTTTTGGCATTTGGGGCGCGGCGCTTGCCACCTGCTGCGGCATGTTCATTTGCGTCATCATTGCATTTACGCCGTTCTTTTTTGGTAAAATGCAGCTTCGCTTTGCCAGTCCAAAGATTGACCGTGAGGTATTGGTAAGCATTTTCGCCAACGGCGCCCCCACCTTTCTAAATAATATAGCCAGTCGCATTACCTCAATTATCATGAACGTGTTCCTGCTGCGTCTCGGCGGGGCCATGGCGGTATCGGCTTATGGCGTACTGATGTATGCCGAAGGTCTTGTGCTGCCAATCCTTTATGGTCTTTGCGATTCTCTGCAGCCTGCGGTCGGATACAATTATGGGGCAAAAAACTACAGTCGTATTTTTGCGATTGAACTCAGATGCTTCAGCGCTTGTGCAGTAGTTTCGCTGGTGATGACCGCCGTAATGCTCTTTGCCAACAAAACTATCGTCGGCATCTTTGTGAAAGCGGATGATGCGGCGCTGATTGCCCTGTCAATACACGCCTTGTCCTTGTTTGCCTTCACCTACCTGACACGCTGGATATCCTTTGCCACGCAAAGCTACATGTCGGCAATCGGAAAGCCTGGTTATGCGACGGCTATCTCTCTTTCCATAGCGTTTGTCTTCCCCGTTATATTTCTGCTTGCCCTTAGTCCTTTCGGCCTAGACGGGATTTGGCTCAATATGCCGCTTTCATCTTTGCTGGCAGCAGTTCTCGCTGTTGGTCTTTTGATAGATTATTATAGAAAGGAAATAAAACAGAAGCAGGTAGTTTAGGTCTGATTATGCTCGTGGACTGGTATTAATAAAACCAGCCATTTGGACCTCCGAGTTACAGAGTAAGCTGTACTCCCCCGGCAGGATTTCCTTTATTAGACCTTCTCCCCGAGTAGCCATAGGTGGCTCCCCTACCTGTGTTTTTTATAATTAGAACTCATACTGGATTTACAATGCAGTCAACTTTTTCATTATGTTTCATCTAAAGATTGGAAAAAATCTAATTTTATTTAGAGAGGAAAAATATATGAGTTTAAGGAGAAGACCTCTAATTATAGCGCTCATGCTGGCCATGTTTTTAGCAGCAGTTGAAGGCACGATCGTCACTATGGCTACGCCTACCATAGTCAAAGATTTGCAGGGATTTGAACTGATCAGCCTGGTCTTTTCGATATATCTATTAACTTCGGCCATATCCACACCTATTTACGGCAAACTGGCAGATTTATACGGCAGAAAAAATATCCTTTCCATCGGCATCCTTATATTTTTGGCTGGAAGTTTTTTGTGCGGATTAGCCCAGAGTATGGTTATGCTGATCGCCTTCCGGGCCATTCAAGGCCTGGGCGCAGGCGCGATACTCACAGTCTCATTCACCATTATCGGAGATATTTTTACCCTGGAGGAAAGGTCGAAAATCCAAGGAGGGCTGAGTACGGTATGGGGAATTGCCGCTCTGGTGGGGCCGTTTTTAGGAGGCTTCTTGATTGATATCCTTTCCTGGCACTGGATATTTTTCATCAATATTCCTTTTGGGCTGTTTTCGGTTATTCTGCTGCAGAGGTCGATAACGGAAACTTTTGAGAGGAAAAGAACCCACATTGATTATGCCGGAGCCATTACCTTATCATCAGCTATGATTGTGTTCTTAAGTATTTTTTTATTCAACCAGAACTTGGCTTCCAACCGTTATTGGTTCGTTGCAGCGTTGGCCGTGCTAACCATTCTATTGCTGCTGGCCTTCTATAAAATAGAACGGAAAGCCCAGGAACCGATGATGCCTTTCACTATATTTACCAAGACCAGCATCATCGTAAATATCATGTCTTTTCTGATTTATGCCGTATTAATGGGGGTAAATGTTTATTTGCCCATATATTTGCAGAATATTCTGGGATACCGCCCAACCGCGGCAGGATTGGCGATGCTGCCGATGTCGCTTTCCTGGCTTATCGTTTCGTTCGTCCTGGGGAAATTCCTGGTCAAGTACGGGGGAAAGACTGTAACACTGGTATCGAATGTCGTTTTATTCATCAGTACATTATTATTGTCCACGCTGGGGATAGATTCCCCCATACTATTAGTGTTGATATATGGTTTCATTATCGGTATAGGATTCGGCGGAGCGGCCACAGTTTTAACCATCATTATCCAGGATTCTGTGGAATATAACCAAAGAGGAGCCGCAGTTGCAGCCAATGCATTGCTCAGGACGCTGGGTCAGACCATCGGCATAAGTGTATTCGGAAATATTTTCAACCTGTATATAACGAAATACTTTATTCAGCAAGGAATAAGAGGAGTTGATCCCAGTAATTTATATCAGTCCTCCGCCGTTCATGTTGCTCTTACTACTGAGCAAATAAGGCTTTCACTAAATAGTTCCCTGCATGTCCTGTTGGTTGTTTTTATCATCATCTCCTGCCTGTCTTTAATTTTATCAATCGCAATGCCAGCAATGTCCTGCACGGGGAGGACGCGCAAGTAAGTTATTTCCTCGCTGATTAGTTTTGTCCACCCGATTTGTATCTTAGCTTTTACCTCATCGCCATTCAACTTATATATAGTGTCAATCCAATGATAATACTCAGTAACAGTAAATAACCCAGAGCTGACAAATTTATTGTCTGAGAGAACCTTCCTATATTTTCCACATACATTGTCAGTAAGGGAG
>DHCD01000014.1:8774-52717 GCA_002398105.1 Syntrophomonas sp. UBA4911 | reverse complement strand
AAGAAATGGAACTAGAACCAGGAAAACAGGCATCCAGTAAATATCCCAATAATATCTAAATTTATAGATAAATATTTTTTGGGAATTTTTCATGTCATATATTAATTTATTAAGTACAATTGCTATCTCAGCCTTTTTGCCTCCGTTCCCATTTGAAAGTGACTCGTTGCTGTAAACTGGAAACTCATGTTCAAAATCACATTCTTCTATTAGCTTCAAATTTAATTCCTCTTGTTACCCAAAATTGCTTGAGTGTTTTTTCGCACTGCGCCTTAAAATTATCCGCCACATCAATCATCTCCTCCTTCCATCTCTTCGACAAAAGGAAGCAATTTCCTGCAACCGAAAGAGCCGGTTAATTCCGATCTCTCAATTACCTTTACTATACATGGACACTGCTTACCCAAGGGGGATGATTTACTGGTACAACAATTTGACGCCTTGATGGGGCCAGATACCAGGGATGAAAAAATGGCGAATTCAAATTTAGAATTCGCCACTTCAGAACATGTGTCTTCATGATTTTGCATCATAATGGGATAATTTATTAAATGACCTCAAAAGCCTGTATATTTGGCGGAAGCGTGTAGGAATCGAACCTACCCACCGCAGGATCACTACGGCGCAAACTGGATTTGAAGTCCAGGCGACCCACCAGGACCGATCCGCTTCCATTAATAATTATTGCCCGCGTTTACGAGTATATAACCACCTGCGATAATTGTCAATTTGGGTAGCTTCGGTCCCAGTAAGTAATCAAGCCTAACTGCAGTCTAGTCGCTGGCGTCCTTGACCAGGACTGAATCTATTTCATATCCCTTTTCTTTCAGATCCTTCAACACCGGTTCATAATCAAGGTCTTCTATCCGCAGGATCATTTTATATTTGCCTTTTTTCTCATCATAGTAGACCACTGTATTTATAATACTTATATTCCGCGCGGCAACTAAGCCGGTAACTTCGGCCAGACTGCCGGGACGATCTTTGACATAAAAGTCTATTCGGGTATGGGTTTTTCTAACTCCCAGTATATCAATAAAAGCGTCAAAGATGTCGGTCTCGGTGACGATTCCTACCAGTTTGCCATTGTCCACTACCGGTAATCCGCTGACCGTGTTCTCGCGCATAATTTTGGCCGCAGTCTCAATATAGGCTTCCGGGCTTATGCTTAAAAGCTTTTGTTTTTTGGGGATAATTTCCCGGATTTTAGTCTTGGCCAGCAAGTAGTTAAGTTCATGGATGCTAAGCGAGGTCGCAGATGAGGGCGCCGCCTGGTTTAAATCGGACAGGGTAACTATTGCTGCCAGTTTGCCTTTATCCATTACCGGTAAGCGGCGGATATTATTCTCCTTCATCAAGCGGAAAGCTTCGGTAATGCTGCTGTCCATATCTACCGTCTTAACGTCTGCAGCCATGCGTTCCTTTACCTTCATGCAAAAATCCCCCTTTCGTTGATACGGTTTGGGCTTATGGTCGGAGATATGTTATTACCCACCCAAATAAGCCTTTTTAACTTCGGGACTATTCATCAATTCCTGGGCACTGCCCTTTAAAACAATTTCCCCGGTCTCTATAACATAGGCCTTATCGGCTATGGACAAAGCCATATTGGCATTTTGTTCCACCAGCAGAATGGTAGTGCCCCGCTCATTTATATCTTTAATAATGGAAAATATCTCTTTTACCAGGAGGGGCGCCAATCCCATGGAAGGTTCATCCATAAGCAAGAGCTGCGGTCTGGCCATAAGAGCCCGACCTATGGCCAGCATCTGCTGTTCTCCACCGCTGAGGGTCCCGGCCAACTGCTTGCGGCGTTCTTTTAAGCGGGGAAAACGGGTGAAGACATTCTCCATATCTGCTTCTATGCCTTTTTTATCCTTGCGCAAATAGGCTCCCATCTCCATGTTTTCCATAACCGACATGGAGGGAAATACCCGGCGTCCTTCCGGCACCTGGGATATGCCTAAGCCTACTATTTTTTCGGGTGCCACTTTGGTTATATCTTTATCCTTGAACATAATGCCGCCGCTCTTGGGGCGCAACAACCCGGATATACTTTTTAAGGTGGTGGTTTTGCCTGCTCCATTAGCTCCTATCAGGGTAACGATGCTTCCCTGCTCCACTTCCAGGGATAATTTCTTCAAGGCGTGAATGGCACCGTAAAAGACATCAATTTCATGTATCTGCAGCATTACTCTACCTCCTCTCCCAGGTAAGCCTCTATTACCCGCTTATTGTTGCGTATCTCCTGGGGTGTGCCTTCGGCTATGATTTGCCCGTAGTCAAGTACGTATATACGCTCGCAAACTCCCATGACCAGCGACATATCATGCTCTATCAGGAGAATGCTCAGGTGAAATTCTTCTTTTATCCAGTTGATAAGCTTCATCAGTTCCTGGGTCTCATTAGGATTCATGCCTGCCGCCGGCTCATCCAGGATCAGGAGGCTGGGCCGGGTAGCCAGGGCGCGGGCAATCTCCAGGCGCCTCTGCTCACCGTAAGGCAGGTTGGAGGCTATCTCATCCTTCTTTTTATCCAGATCGAATATTTTAAGATAGTCCAATGCTTGCCGGCTAATTTGCTCTTCTCCCTTAAAAAAGGTGGGCAGCCTTAATACAGCGGTAGTCAGGCTATAGGGAACATCGGTATGCAGGGCAACTTTTACATTGTCCAGTACGGTCAAGTCGTTAAACAGCCTGATATTTTGAAAGGTTCGGGCTATTCCTTTTTTGCATATATCGTAAGGATGCAGGCCGGTTATATCCTTGTCTTCCAGGCAAATAGTCCCCTGGTCGGGCTTATAAACTCCGGTGATAAGGTTAAACACGGTAGTTTTGCCTGCTCCATTGGGACCAATCAGACCCACCAGCTCTTGCTTGCCCACATTAAAATCAAAATTTAACACGGCGCTTAACCCGCCAAATGATTTACTTAAATTATTTATTTGCAGACGAGACATGTCTTCCACTCCAAATCTTATCAAAGCTTCTGCGGGTCAATTCCTTATTGCCCAGCAATCCCTGGGGCCGGTATATCATAACAATTATCAGGATCAGGGCGTAAATAATCATTCTGACCGCGGCGTATTCCTGCAGCACAACATTTAAGGCGGTTATAAAAGCAGCTGCTATCACCGCTCCGGTGGTACTTCCCAACCCCCCTAATACTACCATTACCAGTATGTCAAAAGATTTGAGGAAATTAAAGGTCTCAGGTTTGATTATATAAAAATAGTGGGCATATAACGCTCCGGCCAGGCCGGCAAAACCTGCTCCCACCACAAAGGCCAGGACCTTATATTTAGTCGTGTTCACTCCCATTATTTCAGCCGCTATTTCGTCTTCCCGCACTGAAATAATGGCTCTGCCGTAACTGGAGTTTATCATGTTGACTATTACCACTATGGTTATTACGGTAGCTATAAATAGAACCGGCCAGGTAGTCATTTTACTGATGCCGCTGATTCCTGCCGGCCCCCCGATATAATCAATATTTTGCAGAACCACCCTGATAATCTCGCCAAAACCCAGAGTGGCAATAGCCAGATAGTCGCCCTTTAGCCGCAGGGTAGGCACTCCAATTATAAATCCGGCTACGGCTGCCGCCAGCATACCCGCCAAAATTCCAATCATAAAGGGATATCCCAGCAAGGTGGTCATTATAACCGATGCAAAGGCCCCTATAGCCATGAATCCGGCATGCCCCAGCGATAATTGCCCGGTAAAGCCATTGATAAGGTTAAGGCTTACTGCCAGAATGATATTTATCCCCATGAGGGTGAGGTTTATCTGGTAGTAGCGGTTCAATAAGCCGGTAGCGATGAGATACTGTACTACTGTAAACAGGGCCGCCAGGACAATAACCTCCAGCAGGAACTTGCCCCATCTGCGTCTTTTATCTTCCATAGCTCTCACCTACACTTTTTCCCCGGTATTTTTACCAAATAGACCGGTAGGTTTGATAAGTAATATCAGGATCAATACACCAAAAGCTACTGCATCACGGTACATGCTGCTGCCATAACCGCTCACCAGGGTCTCCAGAACCCCCATTAAAAAGCCGCCCACCATAGCCCCGGGTATTAATCCGATTCCCCCCAAGACGGCGGCGACAAAAGCTTTCAGACCCGGTATTATCCCCATCAGAGGGTTAATAGCATTATAATAAAGACCAATCATAACTCCTGCAGCTGCTGCCAGGGCTGAACCGATGGCAAAGGTAACGGATACTATTCTATCCACACTGATTCCCATAAGCATAGCAGCTTCCCGATCCAGGGATACTGCCCGCATGGCTTTTCCCGTTTTAGTCCTTTTTATAATATACTGCAGTATTATCATCAAAATAACGGCTGACACAATGATAAAGATGTCTTTATTGGAAATAACCAGGCCCAACACTTCATATTTATGCAGCGGGAAGGCGCTGTCGGGATAAACCCGCTGCTGAGCGGTCAAAAAGTAGAGCGTTATATACTCCAGAAACAGCGATACTCCGATAGCAGTGATTAAAGCCGCTATACGGGTGGAATTACGCAGCGGTTTGTAAGCCACTTTCTCAATTACCACTCCTAAAAGAGCACAGCTGACCATGGCAAAAATCATCGCTACCACGATGTTGCTTCCCAGAATGGATATGGAAAAAAAGCCTACATAGGCTCCCACCATCATGATATCGCCATGGGCGAAGTTGATCAGCATAATGATGCCGTAGACCATAGTATAGCCTAGGGCAATCAGGGCATAAATAGCCCCCAGCGATAATCCGTTGACCAGTTGTTGCATGAATTCGAGCAAATAGAGCACATCCTTTAATACAGGTTAAAGAGAGGGTTGCCCCTCCCTTCGCCTGTCTGTTGTTTTCTTTATCTGGATACCAGTTTACCGTCCTTATATTCTATGACCACTATGTTCTTGACCGGATTATGCTGCTCATCAATGCTCATCTTTCCTGTGATTCCAGTGAAATCCTGGGTTTTCTCCAGAGCCTCTTTAATCTTTACCGGGTCAGCTGAATCAGCCCGGGTGATAGCATCGGCCAGTAATTTCACTGAATCATATCCCAGAGCGGCAAAGGAATCCGGTGCTTTCTTGTGCTTGGCCTGATATGCTTCAACGAAAGACTGTATGGCCGGATCGGGATCCTCCACCGAATAATGGTTGGTGAAATAGGTATTGTTAAGTGCTTCCGCCCCAGCTACTTTGACCATGTCCGGGGAATCCCAGCCGTCGCCGCCGCCGATGGGAACACTGAGCCCCAGGTCGCGGGCTTGTTTGATAAGTACTGATACTTCGGTATAATATCCGGGTACATAGATGAATTCAGGATTTTTGCCCCGTATTTTGGTCAGGGGCCCGCGAAATTCCTTATCCCCGTTCATGAAGCCTTCTACCGCTACTATAGTACCACCTTTGCTCTCGAATTCTTCCTGGAAGTATTTGGCCAACCCTTTGGCATAATCATCCGAGGTACTGCCAAAGATAGCGGCATTTTTGACTTTCAGGGTATCTATGGCAAAATCAGCCATTCTCTGGCCTTGGTCGGAATCCCGGTAGCACATCCGGAAGATATAATCTCTGACCTTGTCAGCTTTTTCATCAACCGTTACATTATTGGCGGTTGCGGCTGGTGCAATCAAGGGTATCTGGTTTTCCATCATAACCGGAGTGCTCCCTGCTACCGCCCCGCTGGTCAGAGGCCCGATCTGAGCCACCATTCCCTCGTCAACCAGAGCCGCGCTGACGTTCATGGCTTCATCGGTTTTGGACTGGTTGTCTCTTACCAGGGGTTCCAACTGTTTTCCTAAAACTCCGCCCGCCTTATTGATCTCTTCAATTGCTATCAGGGCTCCGTTCCTGGCATTATCCCCGTAGCTGGCCACAGCACCAGACAGTTCACAGTTGATTCCTACCTTGATGGTATCCCCAACCTTATTATCCCCGTCTGATGCCTTATCCGACGCCTTGTCCCCCCCGCAGCCGGCTACTATGGCCAGCATAAAGACTGCCAGCACCAGTAGAGCTACTTTTTTACTAAACCCTTTTTTCGACACTTAGATTCCTCCTCTTTGATTATTCAAATACCTAATATTTTCATCAGGTACTTTGATTTTCCTGCTAACCGTTAACATTTATGACAACTATTACAGTTTATCTTGATCTTGTCCTGCTTGATCTTATAGGCGTTAAAAATCACAGGATGCTAACGATTCCGGTTTGATGGCCAAGCCTTTTAGGCATTAGCCCTTCGCCCCTGGTTTTCCTTATATTATCACACTAATCGCTGTAATATTGCAAAAAAAATTTTTCTTTTGCACAAATCGATTTCTGGCATAAATAGCAAAAAAAAGGAGAAGCCCCGGTTTATCCAGGTCTTCTTTTTTTTTATCTCTTCTCTCGTCATTTAATGATTAAGGGAAGCCTGTGATTCAACCGGAGAATAATTGGGGGGTAAGCCCAATTCATTCTACACCGCGTTTATTTCCCATTTCCCGCAGCGGTCTCCCCAACGAGCCAGGAGTTCATTGTTTTCATAAAATTGCACCACTTCGCAGGCGTTAGAGCAACCTTTGCATTCAAAGCTGCTGGTCTTAAAGTTTATTTCCTTTATATTGAAGCCTTTAAAGCCGGTGCCTCCCTTTTTACGGCTGGTCTCCCGGGCCAGTATGGCTGCTCCTATAGCTCCCATTACCCCATGATGCCGGGGGACTATTACATCCAGTTCCAGGTATTTATTAAAGGCTTGTACCAGCCCGTGGTTGGCCGCTACTCCTCCTTGAAACATTACCGGCGCCAGGATTTCCTTACCTTTGCCCACGTTATTCATATAGTTCCTGACCAGAGCTTCACAGAGTCCGGCGATTATATCCTCGGTATTATAGCCCAGCTGCTGTTTATGGATCATGTCAGACTCGGCGAATACGGCACAGCGCCCGGCAATCCGGACCGGGTTTTTAGCTTTGAGGGCATAATCTCCGAATTCTTCTATAGGTATGCATAAGCGGCTGGCCTGCTGGTCCAGAAATGAGCCGGTTCCGGCAGCACAGACCGTGTTCATGGCAAAATCAATTACTACCCCATCTCTTAGTATGATTATTTTGGAGTCTTGTCCGCCAATCTCAATTATGGTTTTCACATCTTCGGTCATGGCTGAGGATGCTATCGCGTGGGCAGTTATCTCATTCTTAACAATATCGGCTCCGATAATCAGACTGATCAGGTAGCGGGCACTGCCTGTAGCTCCGGCCCCAGCTATTTGAACTCCCGCCGGCAATTCCTGCCCTATAGCATACAATCCTTCCTGAACGGTCTGGATAGGCTTGCCGTTAGTACGCAGGTATTGTTCCGCCAGCAGTCGTTCGCCTTCATCAATCACTACCAGATTGGTACTTACCGAGCCTACGTCCACTCCCAGATATCCTTTGATCATACCACTAACCTCGCGTTCTTATGTGTTGCTTTATACTGGCGTCGTTTCTCCAACAGGTCAACAAAGGCCTCCAGCCGGGTCTGAACGCCTGCTTTACCAGTCTGTTCGTCTATAAACAGTGTCAGAACCGGAATGCCATGATCCCTGCTTATAGCCGGCAGGATGCTCTTGGCCACTATTTCCGGTATACAGGCAAATGGCGCTAATTGAACTACGCCGTCAAAGCCATGTTTAGCATAGAGCAGGGTCTCCCCGATACTGTTAACCCCGTGCCCGCCTATGGGAGCTTCTGCCAGATAGGGTTTAGCTACGGAAAATATATCTCCTTCCAGATTTACAATGGTGTTTTTTCTGGTATAGGCGGTCAGATAAATAGAACGGTCTGTCTGTACCCCCATTTCGCCCAGCATTATTTGAATATAATGATTAGCAGCCGGTTCCAGAACCACGTAGATCTCGCCGATAATTCCGATCTTTAAGGGATTACGGCTTTTATCCTGCGGGATCTGCTGTAACAGTTTAATCCCTTCCTGCAGAGCCATTTTAATCTCCATTTCATTGTTGGCAACATCCAGCATGTCCAAAGCCCGCCATAAGCTTCGGGTAGTATCTCCCCGATTTATTTCATAGGGTCTTATTTCATGAGAGTACATTTCCACTTCATCAATAGCTTTAATTTTTTCCCAGGTAATCCTTAAAACCTGGATAAAGGCTTTTAAGGACAGTCCTCCGGTTTTTCTTATCCAGTGCAATTTTTTCAGAAAATCCCGTAAATCACAGAGGGGAGGTTCAAACGCCACCACTTTGATTCCGGTATTGAGTTCATCCAGCAGATATTGATGCATAACCCAATATAAGCCGGCCCGGCAGGGACCCATCCCTCCGGAAGTCAGAATCACTTCGGCGCCCTTTTCCGCCACTTCCAGATAAGTCCCCAAGAGCATCTTAAAAGGAATACAGGCGAATTCAGGCGCATAGCGCACTCCCAAATCCAGGGTTTTTTTGCTCGGTTCAGGAGGTATTATACATTCATGCCCCATATTTTCTACCAGCCATTTAAAAGCTATATACGAATAACCCATATGCGGAAAACTTATTTTCATGCCTTGTCCCTCCTAAAGCGCAGCATATCCAGGAATGCTTCCACTCTGGTTCTTATACCCGCTTCTCCCGTATGCTCATCCACCGCGATGGCCAGGTAAGGTATATGGTTGCGCCGTCTTGATTCTATTTCCAGTAATCTGTCCACTATAGAGTCAGGGCCGCAGGCAAATGCTGTTATATGAATTATCCCATCAATACCTTTTTCCTGCATAAAGTGCAGGGCCCCATACACGGCCCGATTGGAGAAATACCAGAACATACTTTTCGGCAGAGTTCGGGCCTGGCGATTCATGGTCTTGTCACTCAGCATATCCTGGGTGTATACCCGCACTTTTTCTTTCTGCAGGAGTTTTAAAATCCCGGCATTGATGTAAGCATCATATATAGCATAGGGATAGCCTACCACCGCTATCTTCAAGTCCGTCTCCTGCCGGGGTGGGGGGATATGCTCCTGCTGGTCAAAAATCATTGCCATAGCTTCCACAGGCGTATAGTTCTGGTAGAGCAATTGCTTGAAGCGCCCATCCACCTTCATCGCCTGTTTAAAAGCCCGCTTTATTTCCGTCCCGGATTGACCCAGGGTTTCTCCTACCCGGGCGCAAACCTTTAATAATTCGTCTTTCCCCTTTTTTAGGTCGACCCGTTCGTCAATTATTTCAGGCAGATTATTCAGAGCCAACCGCACCATATCAGGCAAGCCCAGAAATTTGGGGCAAAAGGTTTCCGTGCCAAAGTCGCCGTGCTTGCGAACACTTACCAGGCGCGGGCAGAAGATATAATCCACTTTGTCGGCCAAGTAGGCCACGTGCCCGTGATATAGTTTTATGGGGATACAAGCGTCGTTAACTGCTTCCCTGACCCCTATATCCATTATTTCCCTGGTAGTAGGAGGAGAAACGACCACTTCCTGCCCCAGTGCTTCAAAAAAAGTTTTCCAGAAGGGAAAATAAATAAAATATGCCAGCGTACGTGGAATACCTATTTTAGACAATTTTACAAATCCTCCAGCAATCCCCGGCTTTTTGTCAGATCTTTACTCTGATATCACCAACCCGGTGGGTAAAACGAATTCTATCATAATATTCTATCAAAGGCAGCGCATACTTTCGAGTAGTATTTAAAATATCTCGTGCCGTAGCCAGGCTAAGTTCCGGTTCCTGCTCGAAATAAGCCAGAAGCCTCTTCTTCCCTTCCTCAATCGCCTGGTTGGAAAATACCGTATCCTGATTAATTTTTACCAGTATCCCGGCATCTATCATATAAGCCATTATCTCGCCAAATTCCTGCTCGCTTCGGCCACTCACAGCCATCAGTTCTTCCAGTCCCGGCGGGGTAAACATCTGCTCCTCCATTATTTTGGTTATCTGGGCGATGGTCTCCCGGTCCCTGCCGCCTGGTTGGGGCATATGCTGAGGCAGCATCAACTGATTATGGCGGCTGGACAAACTTCCTTGTTCTTCCAATTGTTTGATTATGAGATTAAAATCCTTAGGATTAAGCTGCTTGAAAAACCGGCTGCGCATATCTTCCCGGGGATAGCCGGAACGCATCGGGTACTGCCGATGATATTGGGCCAAAGTTTCCACTATACGGGCATTAATCACCTGCACCCCATAGGTGCTGATATAAACCTGGTCCTTTATTTTTATGATCTTTTCATCATCCACCAGCTGCTGCAATTCCTGTTTAATCTGTTCCTGGCCGCTGCCGGTACGCTTGCTTAATTCACTGACACTGATAAATTCTTCCGGATGAGATTCCAATTCATGCAGGACAACATCATATAAGCTGCCTTCCTCCTTAATAACCAGTTCATCCAGAACATCTTCCCTGAATCTTTTCTGTTTGGGGGCATTGCCGTCTATTATAATTCCGCCCCCGATGGTATTGACCGGGGAATAATATCTGATTACAAAGCGATCCCCTTTGCACGCCACCACCGGCTTTTCCATCACAATCTGCGCATAGGCCTCATCTCCAGCCTGCAATTCATCCCGATCCAATAAAACTACCCGTCCCAGGGTCTCATCAGTTCCCAAATGAAAACGCACCCGATTCCAATTTTTTAATGTACGCTTGCTGGAACTCAAGAGGTGCAGACGAGCATCTACCCGATAACTGGGACTCAAGTAGCCGGCTGTGGCCAGCAGGTAGCCGCGTTTGATATCTGCCAGTTCTACTCCCTGCAGATTTACCGCTACCCGTTGTCCGGCATAGGCTGTATCCACTTTTTCATTATGTACCTGGATGGTCCTCACCCGAACCGGCTTCTGCACCGGCATCAATTCCAGGATATCCCCGATCCGCAATTGCCCTGACCACAGGGTGCCGGTCACTACGGTACCAAAACCGGATACCGTGAATACCCGGTCAATGGGTAAACGAGCCTGACCCCAAACCGGTTTCTCTTCCACCTCGGAAGCCAGCTTTTCTATCAGCGCCATCAATTCCGGTATACCTTCCCGGGTAACCGCTGATACAGCAATCACCGCTGCATCCTTTAAAATAGTGGTATCAATATATTCCTGTACCTCTTCTTCCATCAACATTAACCATTCTTCATCCACCAGGTCTTTCTTGGTGATTACAACGATGCCCTTATTTACTCCCAGCAGTTCAATTATGTCCATGTGCTCCCGGGTCTGCGGCATTACCCCTTCGTCCGCCGCTATGGTCAGCAAAACTATGTCTATGCCAAAAGCCCCGGCCAGCATATGGCGGATAAATCGTTCATGCCCGGGCATATCCACAATCGCTGCCTTTTGGCCCGAAGGCAGAGTGAAAGGAGCAAAACCCAGTTCTATGGATATCCCCCTTTTTTTCTCCTCCTTAAGCCGGTCGGTATCAATACCGGTCATAGCCCGAACCAGCGTAGTCTTGCCATGGTCAATATGCCCGGCCGTACCTATAATAAACCTTTTCATCTAGCCTTTTCCTCCTGCTGTTCAAGCACCCCGCTGATTAAATCAACCAGCAAGGGGGCATCACCCTTAAGCAGTGTTCTTACGCTGATTCTCATTTTATCATCATGTTTGCGAGTCAGAAGGGCGGGGTTGCTTAAGCGCAAGGTTTGGGCTACTTTCTCCAGTATATTCCCGGTAAATGCAAGGTCTATTCCGTAACCCGGAATCTTATAAGTGGGATAAGCCCCGCCTCCTACCATATCCTCCAGTTCCACCAGAGCTATTGAAGCCACCGCCGGGGATGCGCCTACGCGCTGCTCTAATTGATTCAGGATATCCTCGGCTTTTTGCCTTAACTGCTCCGGGCTGGTACACAGCATGCGGATAACCGGGATCTTATCCATCGGGTTTCCTTCCAGGTATTCCAACAGAGTAGCCTCCAGAGCGGAAATAGTCAATTTGTCCACCCGCAGCGCCCGGGTAAGCTGATTATTCTTCATCGCATCAATATATTTCTTACGGCCCACGATAATCCCGGCCTGAGGCCCCCCCAGCAGTTTGTCGCCGCTAAAGCTAATGATATCCACACCGGCAGCAACACATTCCTGCACCGACGGCTCGTCCTTCAATCCCCAATCAACCATATCACACAGTATGCCACTGCCCAAATCCTGCATTACGGGAATATCCCGTTCCGCCCCCAGTTTAGCCATCTCATTCAGTTTGACCTCTTCACTGAAGCCTATAATCTTATAATTAGAGGTGTGGGCCGCAAACAGCAAAGCGGTGGCGTCGGTAATAGCTCCGGCAAAATCGCTGATGTAGGTCTTGTTAGTGGTTCCCACCTCAACCAGACGGGCGCCGCTTAACTTCATTACCTCCGGAATACGAAAAGCTCCCCCGATTTCCACCAGTTGCCCGCGGGATACTATAACCTCCCGGTTCCGGGCCAGGGTATTGAGTCCCAGCAGTACTGCCGCAGCGTTGTTGTTCACTACCAGCCCGGCTTCGGCTCCGGTTAGACGGGTCAATATTTCTTCTACATGGTTATAGCGGGAACCTCTTTCACCCTGGGCCAAATCCATTTCCAGGTTATTGTAGTTTACCGCCATGTCCGCCATATACTGCAGCGCCCGCTCGCCCAGCGGCGCTCTGCCTAAATTGGTATGCAGCACCACTCCGGTTCCGTTTATAACCTTTTGCAGGGTGCCGCGGCTTGATTGTTTCAGCCTCAGATGCAGGCGTTTTAAAATATCCTCTTTTATCTCTTCCCGCTCAACCTCTTCCTCCCGGAAACGCAGCTCCTCCCGGATATCATCCATAACTGCCCGGAGCAGATTTACTATATAATCACGTTTAAATGTCTCCACCAAGGCCTGCACCTGGTCATGCAGCAATATCTCGTCTACCGGGGGAATCTTTTTAAGATTTGTCACTTTCATGCCTCCTTGCGGCCCGTAATGTACTGCATCATATAATAATATAACTCCACCGCTATATCTTTGGTAGTCCTGTACATCAGCATAGTAATTATCAGTATACCTAGTATTCCAAAAATAGGATATATTTTACTCACCAGGCTGGAAAAACTCCGCATGGAGACCGGTAAAGCCAAAGTCATACAGAGAACCAAACAAATACGGTAGCTTAAACCGGTGAATCCGGCAAAACGCTGAGCAAATCCATAAGCATTGGCAATGGCAGTAGTAAGTATCCCCACCCACAGTACCAGGGTGTATATGTGTTTGGCCGGGAGCGAAATTTTTCCCGCCACATATAGCATGGGTACTTCGTAATGCATAACTACCGGTAAAAACCTGGAAAGAGCAATGTAGTTTACCAGAACCAGCACCCCTAGAATTAATCCCCCCCAGGCCGCTCCGGTAATGCCATCGCCTCGTCCCCCTAGCGTCTGGTATTCGCTCAAGACTACCATAGCCAGGGAAAAATTATAGGCTACATACAGCAGGCTGGAGAGCAACCAGAACCTGGTCTCATCGGGACCGATGAAAGTAGTGTAGACCTCCATTGCCTGCCCTTCCACACAAAAAGCGGCATAACCACTGATCAGCAGCAGCAGTATTATTTTCACCGGGACCAGCAGGTTATAGGATGTTATCAGTCCCCGCTTGCCGGTAAGCAGGAACGCTACTACCATAATATAGGCTAAAAATATTCCCAGGTTTTTGGGCAGGTAAAGATGTTCGTAAAAAACTGCTCCACTGGCCGACAACATAGTACTTATCCCCAAAAAGAGAAATACCGCCAGCAGAAAATCAACCACTACTCCCACCCGTTCACCCATCATCCGATGCAGCATGCCCTGATAGTTGGAAACCTGCCAGCGGTGCGCCAGATAGAGCAACATGGCCCCGCAAACAGCAAAGAGCACGGCAGCTACTATACACCCTTTCATGCCGTAGTCTCCGTAAGCCACAAAAAACTGGACGATTTCCTGTCCCGATGCAAATCCGGCTCCGATTACTGCTCCCAGATATCCCATCACCAGCATCAGTTTTATTTTAACTGAGTTCATTCCTTTCTCCCATCACCTAAATACTTCTTTTTCATAAATATTCCTGCTGCCGGTCAAATACAGCATAAAAATATTCCCAGTGGTCAAGAATATGGATTAAATATGGGAGAAATATATGGCTAGGAGGAAGGCCTTTGTCTAAAACAGTAAAAGACCATTTGCCGGAGCGGTTTTCCTATCATTTTGAAGATCCACTCTGTTTTAATAAAATTGAAAAAGCTATCTGCGCCCATCTGGGGGAGGTTGATGCGGGACGGGAGTTGGTCTACCTGTGTATTGGCACTGACCGGGCCACCGGGGATTGTCTGGGGCCCTTGGTAGGCAGCCGGCTTAAAAGTTTGAGTCCTCAGTCCAGGGTCTACGGAACTCTGGAAGCACCGGTACATGCCACTAATCTGAAAGAGGTGCTGGAGGAGATCTTAAAGAGCTATAATAATCCTTTTATAATTGCCGTTGACGCTTGCTTGGGTAATGCCGACCGCATTGGTTATATTAATGTCCGCCGGGGCAGTTTGAAACCGGGGACAGCCTTAAACAAAACTTTACCTGAAGTGGGGGATTTCCATATTTCTGCGGTGGTCAATGTAGGCGGTTTTTTTGAACATATGGTTTTACAAAATACCCGGCTTTTTATTGTCAATAAAATGGCTGATATAATAGCCAAAGGACTATACCTGGCCCGGGTAAAGTTTACTTCCGGCAAGCTTAGCCTAACCCCGCTGCTGGAAGAAACTCAACCCTGACAGCGTTGTAGAATCGCGATGACTTCCCGGTCTTCAACGGCAGTAAAATCCTGATAGAACTGGCTGACGGCATAAAACTCCTCGGGGATTAGCAGGGCTATCAATTCATCCACATCTTCCAGCAGGTTAAGATATGCATTTCTGGAGCTTACCGGAACCGCCACGCTGATCCTGCCATCACTTTGACGCTTAAGGTATCTTACCGCTGCTTTCAGCGTAAAACCGGTGGCAATGCCATCGTCAACCAGCAGGATATCCTTCCCCTCAAGCTGCAGAGGGGGTTTTGGCCCCCGAAACCGGCTTAAGCGGCTGGCAATATCCGCTTTTACTTTTTGAGCCAGATTCTCTACCGTATCTTTATCCACATTAATAATCTTTTGCACTCGCTCGTGAATCAGGATTTCGCCATCCGGGGTAACTGCCCCTATGGCAAACTCCTCCCAGTTGGGAGAGGCTATTTTTTTAGTCATAACCACATCCAGCGGGCAGTTAAAATAGGAGGCTATTATTTCAGCCACGGCTACACCCCCGCGGGGAATCCCCAGCACCAAATCAAACTTTATCTGCTTTTCTTCCAGCATTTTGGCCAGCAGGTGTCCGGCCTCCCTACGGTTAGTAAACATCAAGCTTCCCCTGCCTTATTTAGCCTTGCTGAACTGATCTTTCTTCAAGCTATGTATGCGCTCGTTATCGCTGTTTTGATCTTTGGCTCGGGTCATCCTGCTATTGCCGTCTAAAAGGCCGCCCTCGTCAATTATGAGAGTAACAGCATTGATATCCCCCACTACAGCCCCGGTCGCCGCTATTTCCAGACGGGCGCCGGCATTGGCCTTGCCTTCGAGCCGCCCGGCAATCATTATGTTTTGGGCCTTGATTTCACCTTTTAGCTTTCCCTTCTCTCCCAGAATAAGGTCGCCTTTGATATTCAAGTTTCCCTCGACATAACCGTCAATCCGGATCGAACCCTGGGAAACTATATCCCCTTTGATTTCCACCCCGGAAGCTATCAGGCTCTCAATGCTCTGAAAGCTGCGTTCCTTTTTTTTTATCAATACTTACTCCTCCTGCTTCTTATAATACTTCTCTCGCCTATAACCGGGAAGGCGAATCAAGCGGCTCCGCCAAACCTCTGTACTGCACCTGGTCCAAACCGCGGTTCTTTTTCAGCCGGCCTTAAACTCTCTCCAGCCGTGCTCGCTTCCCGGTTACCTATCCTCTCTATTCCCATATTGACAGGTTATGGCCCTCAGGGCCGTACCCATAGGGCATACCCATAGGGCACAGGCAGGCAGGCAGGCAACCAAGAATGAAAATAGACTTATGGTTTCGCTGGTTTTTAACGTGAAATCCAATTCCTAAGGCAAATAAATCAGGGGATCATAGGTCTCACCGTCTTTTACCACTGTAAAATGTAAATGGGGCCCGGTGCTTCTGCCGGTATTACCCATCCGTGCTATCTCTTCCCCCTTCTTCACTTTATCCCCAACCGCGACCAGCAGGGCAGAATTATGCCCATATTTAGTCATGTACCCGTAACCATGATCAATTTCCACCAGCTTGCCATAAGCCCCCTTCCATCCGGCAAAGGTTACCGTCCCGTCAGCAGCGGCTACTATCGGAGTTCCTGAGTTATTGGCTATATCTATACCTTCATGGAAAGTAGTGCTCTTACCGCCAAAAGGCGACTTGCGCCAACCGAAGCCAGAGGTTATATCACCCTGAACCGGCCATTGATTGGGAAAATGGCGGAAGTATTCATTATTATTATTGACCTGGGCCAACAATTCATCCAGTTCTTTCTCCTGTCTTGCCAGTTTGGTCCTGATTTCTCCGGTCTGCTGCAGCGTTGCGGCATTGCCAAAACTCTGGACTTGACGGTCGATTCCACCTTTTCCTCCCCGAGACGGCTCCGGCGAGGAAGTATTTTCGCTTTTTATTCCCATGAGCCGTTTTAGCTGATTCTGTTTTTGGGCTATGGCATCCTGCTGTTCTTCAATTTTTTCGATCTCTTGTTTGAGCATCTCTATAGTCTTCTGTTTTTCCTGGCTCTCCTGTTTTAAACGATCAGCCTTGCGAATATCTTCCTGACTGGAATAGAATAAAAAACTTATGACCGCGAATCCCATTAAGAATAGAGCAAATCCAACCGCCAATCCGGACAGCACTTGGCGGGATAATTCCCACTGCAAGGGTCGGGCAGCATCATGGGGAATAAGCATAAATGTCAGGTGCGGGTTGTTATGCTTCTTTTTCCTTTTCATCGCTATCCTCGTCTTTGTATCTCTCTAGTTTAATTATTGACATTTTTTAAGTTATCATATCAATTTTACCGTACTTTGTAAAATAGCCCTCTATCGGTTTAAAAATGTTTCACGTGAAACAATTGTTTCACGTGAAACTGATTAAATATTCAGCAGTTCTATTATTCTCTCCAAATCTTCATCATTGTAATAGGTTATTTCAATTTTTCCGCCTTTATGTAAGGTATTCATCTCCACCTTGGTGCCAAAAAATTTTTGCAGCCTTTCCTCCAAATCCACCACCTCGGGTGGTTTCTCGAAAACAAATTCCTGCACCGTTTTTTTATTCTTTACCCGTCTTTCCGCCTCCCGCACGGAAAGTCCGGCGGAAATTATCTCCTGGGCGGCAGCCAACTGCTCTTGTTCCCCTCCATAGGCCAATATGGCCCGGGCATGGCCGGCACTTATTTTCCGGGCATCTATCATTTCAATAATGCTGGGGGGCAGATTCATTATACGCAGGGTATTGGCGATATGAGCCCGGCTCTTACCGATTTTTTGGGCAAGATTTTCCTGAGTGTAGTGAAAGCGCTCCATCATCAAACGATAAGCCTGGGCCTCTTCCACTGGGGTCAAATCCTCCCGCTGCAGATTTTCTATCAACGATATCTCCGCCACCTGCAGATCATCAAGCTTACGGACTACTGCCGGAATGGTTGGTAATCCAGCCAGTTTAGCTGCCCGCCAGCGCCGTTCTCCGGCAATGAGCTCATAGCCATCGTCTTTTTCCCTGACCAGGATGGGCTGCAATACTCCATGTTCCTTAAGCGATTCCGCCAATTCCTGCAAGCTTTCCTGGTCAAAATTACGCCTGGGCTGTTCCTGCCGGGCGATTATAACATCGGTATCAAGCTCCACTATATCCAGGCTGTCATTATCTATTCCTGCCGAAAACAGGGCGTCCAAACCTCGCCCCAGTCCTCTCTCTTTCTTAGGCACGCTTCAACACCTCCCGGGCTAAGTCTCTATACACTTCCGCACCTCGGGAACGGGGGTCATATACCACTACCGGCTTCCCATGGCTGGGTGCTTCACTGAGTCTGATATTGCGAGGGATAATGGTTTTATACACCTGCTGGCGAAAGTGCCGCTTAACCTCATCCACTACCTGAATGGATAGATTGGTACGCCCATCAAACATGGTAAAGACTATGCCCTCTACCTTAAGCATTGGATTCAGCCGTTTGCGTACCAGCATAATGGTGTCCATGAGCAAGCTCAATCCTTCCAGGGCGTAATACTCGCATTGCAGCGGAATAATAACGGAGTTACTGGCGGTCAGAGCATTGATGGTCAGCAAGCCCAGCGATGGAGGGCAGTCCAGGAATATGTACTCATAATCATTAATTATCTTGTCCAAAGCCTGCTTAATCCGCTGCTCCCGATCTTCTGCCGCCGCTAATTCCACTTCGGCTCCGGCCAACTGGATAGTGGAAGGAATGATATCCAGATTCTCCACTCTGGTTTTTCCTATTACTTTGTCGGGGGCAATGCCGTCTATTATTAAGTTATAATTGCAATATTGCAGTCGTCGGCGGTCAATCCCCAGACCACTGGTGGCATTGCCCTGGGGGTCACAATCTACCAGCAACGCCCTGTATCCTTCCATAGCTACCGATGCGGCCAGGTTCACAGCCGTAGTAGTTTTCCCCACGCCTCCCTTTTGATTAGCCAGGGAAATAATCTTACCCAAAAACCATTACCACCTCTCAAAATCTTATCTGCTTATTATTTCATCTTCATGGCCTTTAAATCCTGCCCCTTTTAGAAATAGAAATTAAACCGGGCCTTCCGCTTAAGAGATGAGCACGTAATATTTACCATAGGTTTAACCACAGATTACCACAGATTTTCGCTGATTAACATCCTCTTCAAGGACAAGCAATTAACGGCTCAGACTGAAAGTATACCAGCTCTGTTTGGTTGGATGGATAAATATGCAGGCTCCGTCTTACGGCTCCTGCATATTATCTATCCAGACCCACGCTATGACTAATCCAGGGTTTCTCCCTGCTATTTTCATTAAAAGATATCTGTATAAATCTGCGTCAAAAAATTTAAGATTTCTAAAATAAAAAAAGAGCGGCCACCCGCTCTGGTAATATTATTGCTTATACACTTTTAGCCCAGGGTTGGTTTTGTTGTCCTTCTTTGGCTATCCGGATGGTTATTTCGTGATACTTCTCGCTATCAGTTTCGGTCATAAATATATCTATCCCGGTCTGCCGGGCCCTTTTTACGGTTTCCTTAATGGTGTTCATAAATATGCGGGCATCCTTGATAATCATGGAAACGTTCCGATTATTGAGTCTTTCCCGACTCGCGGAGGGAATATTGTGCCGGCTTAACCGTTCCACCAGCTCTTCGGTTTCCTTTACCGTGAGCTCTTTTTCATAGATCTGTTTGACCACCTCTTCCTGATGCTGGTCAGTATTGAGTTTTAACAGGGCCCGGGCATGTTTTTCGCTAATTACTTTATCATTGATCATATTTTGAATATATTCCGGCAGTTTCAGCAGGCGCAATTTTTCAGCTATAGCCGCCGGGCTCCGTCCTATTTTTCTGGCCATCTCCTCCGGGGGCAGCCCCCAAGTATTGATTAAAAAGCTGTAGGCATGAGCTTCCTCCCAATAAGTCAGTTCCCGCCGCTGCAAATTTTCCATGAGCATTATAGCTGCTGCCTTGTCATCATCCATGGCTTGGATTATAGCTGCTATATCCGTTTTGCCCAGCAAACAACACGCCCGGAATCTCCGTTCCCCGGCGATTATCTGGTAATCACGGCCCCATGGTCTTACTACAATAGGCTGAATCAAACCATACATCATAATTGACCGGGCCAGATCGACCATCTGCTGTTCATCAAAACCCCGCCGGGGCTGAAACAGGCCAGGCTTAATCCGATCTATGGGAATTGAAACTATCTTTCCGCTGTCATCCTCACCCAGAAGTTTCGCCAAATGCTTACGCATACGCTTTAGCACCTCCTGCCGAAAGCGGTCTAAGTCCCCCGGGAAAGGTATGGCGATTCCCCGGCCAGGACTTACAATGGTCGTTTTGCTGGTATTCCTATCCTTCGCGGGTAATTCTTCGGGGTGGCCTTATCCTTTCGCACCACAATAATAGCCCGATCCCGCTCTTCCATCAACGTATACAACCACACATCTTCCAGCACTCCACCCAATAGCTTAAGCGCATTTTGCGCCTGCTCAATTTCCTGCTGATAATTTTTCCCCTTCCAGAGCAGCATGCGCCCCCCCACCTGTAATAAAGGCAGGCCATACTCCAGCATCACATTGAGAGCAGCTACCGCCCGGCTGCTGCAAAGACTGAAGCTGGTCCGCAGCCGGTTGTCCTGCCCCAGCTCTTCCACCCGATTACAGATTATTTCTACATTACTTAACCCCAACTGGTCTTTGACCTCTTTTAAAAACCTGCTCTTTTTGTGATTCGCCTCTATCAGCGTAAACTCAGCCTGGGGGCAGGCCATAGCCAGTACCATACCCGGAAAACCAGCTCCACTGCCAATATCCACTATTTTTACGCCGTCCAGCTGCATAAAATCCAGCAGTTTGAGACTATCCTCAATATGTTTTTCCAGTTCATAAACGAAGTTTTTACGGCTGATCAGATTTTGCCGCTCATTCTCCCGGGTGATCATCTCTTTATAGCTATTTACATTATATTCCATATAAGTTTCCTATTTCCTTCTTTTTTTCTCCAGAAAAATTAAAAGTACATTTATATCAGCCGGGTTGATACCTGACACTCGTAAAGCTTGGCCAATAGATTCCGGCCTTATCTGTTTAAGTTTTTGGCGGGCTTCATTGGAAAGGCCGAAAATTTCATCATAGTCTATATCCCCGGGGATTAGTTTCCCTTCCATCTTTTCGAATCGCTGCACCTGTTCCTCTTGTTTTCTTATGTAACCTTCATATTTTGATTGGATCTCCAGTTGTTCCAGAACATCTTCATCGTATTCAGTCAATAAGCCCAGGTCTACAAAATCCTGGATGCTTATCTCCGGGCGCCGCAGTATTTCCCACAGGGAAAACCTGTCTTTTAGGGCGGCGCTGTTTCTGGAGGCTAAAAAGGAACTTATTTCTTGGTCCGCCGGGGTATAGGTCCGCCCTTTAAGAGCTTCCTTCTGCTCCTCAAGTCTATCCTTCTTAGCGCTGTAAACCCTCCAGCGCTCGTCACTGACCAGGCCAATTCTGCGTCCCTTTTCCGTAAGCCTCAGATCGGCATTATCCTGGCGCAACAGCAACCGGTATTCGGCTCTGGAGGTCAACAGACGATAAGGCTCGTCAATATCGCCGGTTATCAGATCATCAATGAGAACGCCGATATAGGCTTCACTGCGTTTCAATACCAGTGGTTCCTCTGCTTTTACTTTAAGCGCCGCATTGATCCCGGCTATCAGCCCCTGGGCCGCCGCTTCCTCATAGCCGGAAGTGCCGTTGATCTGCCCGGCGGTAAAGAGTCCCTCTACCATGCGGGTCTCCAGAGTTGAGCGCAGCTGGGCGGGGGGAAGATAATCGTATTCTATCGCGTAACCGGTACGGATCAGGGCCACATTTTCCAGACCGGGGATACTGCGCAGCACTTTTATCTGCACATCCTCCGGCAGACTGGTATTAAGCCCCTGGATATACATTTCTTCAGTATTGCGCCCTTCCGGCTCTATAAATAGCTGATGCGATTCTTTGTGGGCAAAGCGCACCACCTTATCCTCGAAAGATGGACAGTAGCGCGGTCCTCGGCCCTTGATGGCCCCGGTAAACATGGGGGCTCGATCAAGATTATCCATGACTATTTGATGGGTAGCAGCAGTACTGTGGGTAAGCCAACAGGAGAACTGCGGCCGTCTCAGCCGGGGACTCATGTAGGAAAAACGCAGAGGGCGGTCATCGCCCGGCTGCTCAATCATTTTGGTAAAATCCAGGGAGCGTTTATAGACCCGGGGCGGGGTCCCGGTTTTAAAACGCCCCAGTTCCAGTCCCAGGCTTTTT
Source organism: Syntrophomonas sp. UBA4911 (assembly GCA_002398105.1). GTDB lineage: Bacteria > Bacillota > Syntrophomonadia > Syntrophomonadales > Syntrophomonadaceae > UBA4844. The sequence continues at coordinate 30,691 of DHCD01000014.1, read as the reverse complement.
AAGCTGGCGGATAATTTTACGGCGGGAAATTGGTTGCCGGGCCCACCGTCATACATGACCTCGCCGATGATTATCCGCCCCTTTAAATAGGTTCCGGAGGTTATAACCACCGCCCGGCAGCTGAAACGGGCGCCGGTTTTGGTGATTACCGCACTGACCCGGGGACCGCTGGTTTCAATTTCTTCTATTTCCGCCATTATAATATGAAGATTCGGTTGGTTAAGCAGGGTTTTAAGCATTTCATCATGATATTCATGCTTGTCCGCCTGAGCCCTTAATGCTTGCACTGCCGGACCTTTACCGGTATTGATAAGTCTCATTTGAATGGCGGTCTTGTCTACATTTACCGCCATCTCACCCCCCAGGCCATCTATCTCCCTCACTACCTGCGCTTTGGCCGGCCCTCCCACTGAAGGATTACAGGGCATCAAGGCCACATTTTCCATACTCAAAGTCGCCATCAGGGTCTTGCACCCCATACGGGCAGCAGCCAGCGCCGCTTCGCACCCGGCATGGCCTCCTCCCACTACCACCACATCATAACTGCCTGCATTATAAATCATGCTTGCCTCCCGTTTACTATGATTACTTGCCTATGCAAAAGTCAGTAAACATCCTATCAATGACCTCTTCTTTCAGATTCTTCCCGGTTATTTCGCCCAAGGCTTCCAGAGCTCCCCAGATATCCACCCCCAGGCAATCCAGCGGCACGGTTTGCATTACCTGCAGAGCGTCCTCTAAATGCTTCCGGGCTCTGGTCAGGGCTTCCCGCTGCCGCAGGTTTACCATTATTTCCAGATCATCCGCCTGCAGCGCCCCGCCCAGAATCATTTCTTCCACCCGGTCTTCCAGCTCTTTTATCCCTTTATCTTCCCGGGCCGAAGCCCATATCACCCTGACTCCAGAGAAGTAGTGCTCAAGCTCATCTTCGGTAATATGCTTCTCTTCTAAATCTTCCTTATTGGCCAAAATGATCAGGTTGCGGTTCTTAATCTCTTTATAAATGGCCAGATCCTCAGCCGTAATACCAGTTCCCAAATCAAGCAGGAAAATTACCAGATCAGCTTCCCGGATTACTTTCTGAGAGCGCTCTACCCCGATTTTCTCCACTATGTCTTCCGTTACCCGAATACCGGCGGTATCTACCAGCCTTATCGGTATTCCCTTGATACTGAGCTGCTCTTCAATAATATCGCGCGTAGTTCCCGGGATGCTGGTAACAATGGCCCGCTCCTTTTTCAAGAGTACATTTAATAGGCTGGACTTGCCGACATTGGGTTTTCCGCAAATAACGGCTGCGATACCTTCGCGGTAAATAGCGGCCCGCTCTCCAGCCTGAATTAAGCGCTCTATTGCCGCCAGTGACCCCAGCATGATATCTTCAGCCTTTGCATATTCCAATTCGCCTACTTCATCCGGAAAATCAAGACTGGCTTCCACCATAGCGTTGAGCTCCAGCAGCCGGTCTTCCAGGGTATTGATATACTCGCTGTTATGTCCGCTCAGCTGTTTTACCGCCAGCTTCATGGCTTTATCACTTTTGGCTCGGATGACATCAATAACCGCCTCCGCCTGACTGGCATCCAGGCGTCCGTGTAAAAAAGCCCGGCGGGTAAATTCACCCGGCTCGGCGATTCTCATACCCTGGTGCAGGACCACTTCCAGACAGCGGCGGGCCGGCAGAATTCCGCCATGACAATGGATTTCAACCGTATCTTCTCCGGTATAACTATGGGGAGCCCTCATTAAAGCTAGCAACACTTCATCCAGGTCTTCCCCGGTCTCATCTTTGATCCACCCCAGGGTCAAGGAATAACCGGCTTTATTCCTTATATCCACACCATCATGATAAGGTCGAAACACTTTACTCGCTTTTTCTATCACCTGGCCGCCGCTCAGCCTGATAATAGCGATTCCCCCCTCTCCCGGAGGAGTAGCTATAGCGGCTATGTCATCATAAAACATATCTGATCTTTGCACCTGCTCTCTTTTCATGCAACTTGCTTACCATTAAATAGTTATAATCTATCTTACCAAAATTGACCGTAATATACACAATGCTCTAAAGGCTGATTGACACAAAAAAGCGTGTCGGGAGACCTACTCCCGACACGCCGGAAATTTTTTGGTTATCCTATTTTTTTAGCGAGATAACTACCTTCCGGTTAGGTTCGTCCCCCAGAGAATAAGTGGTAATCTGGGGATCACCCTGCAAAATAGTGTGAACTACCCTGCGCTCCTGAGAGCTCATAGGTCTCATAACCACATTTCTCCTGGTCTTCTTCACCTTGTCAGAGAGTCTTAAGGCCAGGGCTTCCAATGATTCTTCCCGCTTTTTGCGGTAGTCCTCCACGTCCAGAACTACCCGCACTTTTTCTTCCCGGTTTCTATTAACTATTAGTCCCAGTATAAACTGTACCGCGTTAAGGGTCTCCCCCTTGCGGCCAATAAGCAGCCCCATATCTTTGCCGGTAATATTTATTCTGACCTTCCCTTCATCCCATTCAACATTATTTATCCGGTATTCCAGTTTCATTTTGTTGAGAAGGTCTTCCAGCATCCGACGAACGTCTTCTTCAGGCTTTTCCCGGCGGGATACTTTTATTACGGCCGGTTTTTTAACCAATCCCAGCAGGCCCTTGGTCGGCTCTTCAATTACCTCTATAACGACATCGTCAATTTCACAATTTAACTCATCCAGCGCAGCCTTGATGGCTTCGTCAACGCTTTTTCCTCTTTTTTCTATTGTCTGGACTTCCATTCTTTTTTCCTCCTTTGTCCCTCCCTGCTACCTTGTCCACGGTGGAAGCCTTAGGTTTAACTGTTTCCACTGTTTTTCCTTCTGCCTCTACACTAAATTCCATCCCTGTTCCTGTCGCAAGCTTAGCCTTTTGGTGCGAATAGTTTACATACAATTGCTGCAATATCCCCAAAATATTAAAAGTTACCCAGTATAAGGGCAGGCCGGCCGGTAATGTGGCAGCTATCCAGGCCATAAAAAGCGGCATAAAGTACAGCATTGATTTTTGGGTGGGGTCTTTGGTGTCTACCATGGTAACTCTTTGTTGCAAATAGGTCGTAACTGCTGCCAGCACTGCCAGAATAAAGTAAGGATCCCTAGCCCCGATATTAGGTATCCAGAAAAAGCTGGCATGTTCGGCAACTTTGAAATTAAAATGTAACAATGACTGATAAAAGGCAATAAATATTGGCATTTGCACAACTAAAGGCAAACATCCCCCGAACGGATTTACTCCATGCTCCTTATACATTTCCATTACTTTGGTTTGCATGGTTTGGGGGTCGTCTTTATATTTTTCCTGCAAATATTTAAGCTTAGGTTGTATTTCCTGCATCCCGCGCATGGATTTCAGCTGTTTCTGGGTCAAAGGAAACAACACCAGCTTAATGGCTATAGTCATAAATATTATAGCCAGTCCATAATTGGCCACACCCAGGCTTTCCGTTAACCCGTACATGAATTGAATTACATCAGCGAACCACTGTACAAACGACTGCCACAAAATCTACTCCTGCTTGGTCATTACTGACCCCGCAGAGTTCACCTCCTTAGCGTTTTACGCGAAGCATAAATCCCCTACCCTCGTGTCTTCCCTGCTAACCGGTAACTAATTACGTTGCCTTAGCTCTAGCAATTACGCTAATAGGTTTGTCCTGACGGTATATTACTTTAAGGTACCGGATCATATCCCCCGGGATTATAAGGGTGACACCTGAATATTCTTTTTGCAGCCAACCATCCCCCTTTGATTACGCCATATTTCCCAATGGCTTCAATGGAATAGCTTGAACAGGAAGGATAGAAACGGCAGGAAGCAGGCTTAAAAAAGGTTGCTTTTTGATATATTTTTATTAAAAAAATCAATAACTTTTTTAACATAGGCCAGCCTTCTTCATAACCGTATAAAAATCTTTTTCTAACCTATTATAATCAGTTGCGACTATGCTCTGCCGAGCAATTATTACAATATCATACCCCGGTTGCAAGTGTTCCCCGCTACTTTCGGCTATAGCACGTATCCGCCGCCGCGACCGGTTTCTTATAACTGCATTGCCCACCTTTTTACTGGCAACAATCCCGAAACGATTTATTCCCAGGTTATTTATCATAATATAGGCAATTAAATACTTTCCTGGAATTTTAAGGCCGTTCTTATATGTATTATTGTATTCTTGGCTGTTGCTTATACGAAATAGTTTCTTAAGCATACCCGGCCTCTTTCCCAAGGTAAAATAAAAGGTCGCCAAAAACGACCTATGCAGATAGTTTCTTTCTCCCTTTTTTTCTTCTGGCGGCCAATACTTTTCTGCCCCCAGCAGTGGACATCCGCTTTCTAAAACCGTGCTCTTTTTTTCTTTGCCGGTTCTTCGGTTGAAATGTTCTTTTCATTATTAATAATAGCCTCCTCTATTTTTCCAACACTTTATAATTATATTGATTCCATCCCCTTAATGTCAAGATTTCGTCGCACTGCAAATACTTCTAAATTTTCTATCAATCTGCTATGATTATACTATATTTTCATCCGTAACCTTAAACTCTGGGCTGATATTTTTTATAATCTTCAGCTTTATCCACAATATTTATTTTTTCAACAGCTTTTTTTCCACAAATGCACAGGAGGAATAATTGATGTCCCAGGAATATAATTTTTCAGCTGTGTGGGACCAGATTCTGCAATCTTTAGCTGAAGAAATAGATGCAAGCAGTTTTGATATCTGGTTTTCCATGGTTAAATTCAAAACCTTTCGCCATAACCGGGTTTATGTCAGCGTACCCAACTCGCTCACCAAAGAATGGATTGAATCACGTTATCTGGACAATCTGCAAAACAAAATCCGTACCCTTACCGATCAGAATATCGAATTAGTTTTAAACACTGAATCTCAGATCGAAAAAGACGGGATGTTTACTACTTTCAATCACAAGTACACTTTCGATACCTTTGTCGTCGGCAACAGTAACCGTTTCGCTCACGCTGCCTGCTACGCCGTGGGTGAATCTCCTTCCAAGGCTTACAATCCTTTATTTATCTATGGCGGGGTAGGTCTGGGAAAAACTCATCTCATGCAGGCGATCGGCCACCACATCATGAAAAAGAAACGTGATTACTCGGTAGTATACGTATCTTCCGAACAATTTACCAATGAGCTCATCAGTTCCATCAAGGACGATAACATGGTTGGTTTCCGCAACCGCTACCGTAGGGTCGATGTGCTGCTGATAGATGATATCCAGTTCCTGGCCGGTAAAGAAAGAACCCAGGAAGAATTTTTTCATACTTTTAATACTCTATACGAATCCAATAAGCAGGTGGTTATATCCAGCGATCGCCCCCCACGCAACATACCCACCCTGGAGGACAGATTGCGTTCCCGTTTCGAATGGGGTCTGATAACCGATATTCAACCTCCCGATTTGGAGACCCGGATAGCTATACTAAGGAAAAAGGCCCAAACTGAAGATTTCAATGTCCCTTATGATGTACTGGACTACATAGCCAACTATATTGACAGCAACATACGGGAATTGGAAGGGGCTCTGGTCCGCTTGGTAGCTTTCGCTACTATTACCAATAAACCCCTTAATATGGCTACCGCCAGCGAGGCTTTAAAAGATATCCTGCCTCCGCCCCAACCCAAAAAGATTACTATTGAATCTATTCAGAAGACCGTATCCCAATACTACGGCCTGGAAGTAAGCGAACTGCTTTCTAAAAAACGTAATAAACAATTGGTTCATCCCCGACAAATAGCAATGTATTTATGCCGACGGCTCACCGATGCCTCCTATCCGCAGATCGGGGAACAGTTCGGAGGGCGGGATCACACTACAGTTATTCATGCCAATGAAAAGGTCGAACGTGATTTACAGACTGACGGAGAATTGGCAGCAGCTATTGATGATTTAAGTAAAAAAATTAAACCCAACCATACCACCTGATATATTTTTTTTTCAACAACTTTATCAAGTGGACAGGCTGGCCCGGGGACAAGCCCCACGACCCTTATCCACATATCCCCCCAGCCTACTACTATTACTACGGAACTGTTTATAAATAATAAATAAAATAGGGCTCGCGCCTACGACCCTGGAAGTTATTGGAGGTACTAGCATGAAAGTAAGCATGGAAAAAAGAGATTTATCCTCTCTTACCACTCTGGTCTACCGGGCAGCATCCAGTAAAAACACGATTCCCGTCTTATCAGGCCTGCTGATTGAAGCTAATCAGGATCAGGGACTGATAATGACAGCAACCGACATGGAGATAGGCATCAAAGCATCTACCAGCAGTCTGGAAATAATAGAGCCTGGGGAAGTCCTGGTCAATGCCCATTACTTTGCCGACTTTATAAAATTACTGCCCGACGGTCCGGTCATCTTGGAACTGAATCAGGACAAAAATAAATTAAATGTAAACTATGGCCGCTCGGCAGGATCTATTAATACCTACCGGGATTATGAATACCCCGATTTACCCCTTAAAAAAATGCAGCAGCGCTTTTCCTTGCCTCAGCAAATTCTCAAAGAAGCTCTGCGTAAAACCTCTTTTGCTGCAGCCGCCACCCACTTCCGTCAGGTTTTTACCGGTGTCCTGTTTGATATTTTAGAGGACAATATGCTTAAAATAGTAGCTTCAGACACCCACCGTCTGGCCTGTTATACTTGTAATATAGCCGGTTCGAAAATTGAGCCCTTTAATTTTATTATTCCGACCCGTACCGTAAATGAACTGCTGCGTATTTTGGATGACAACGATGAACTTATTGATATAGCTTTCAGTGATAACAATGTCATTTTTTCCAAAGACAGCTTCTTCCTGCATTCACGCTTAATTGAAGGCCAATACCCTAACTACGAACAAGTAATACCTACGACATTTACCACTTCTCTGCAAATTGATACCGGGGTTTTAGCCGATACTCTGGAAAGGGTACGCACTATACCCACCGATGATAAGCTTAAAATTCAATATGCCCGTTTTGATATAGGCGAAAATGAAATTACCGTAAATGCCTTTTCCGAAATGATGGGTGAAATTGAAGAAGTATTGGAGAATATTGAGCTGAGTGGAGAAAGCAATATAAAAATCGCCTTTAATACCAATTATTTTTTAGACGTAATCAAAATCATGGCTGGCGAATCCGAGCAAACTGACATACAATTATCAGGTGCTTTGGGACCAGCATTAATAAAAAACCCCAAGAAAGATAATTATCTCTACGTTCTGGTTCCTTTGCGTACTACTAACTAGAAGTTTAGGAGAGTGAGCTTGAAGCTTTGAGATTGCAGCAGATGGAAGCCAGAGATTTCCGTAATCTCGAAAAGCTTACCTATCGCCCCGGATCCGGTCTTAACATCATATTAGGGGATAATGCTCAAGGTAAGACCAATATCCTGGAGTCGATTTACCTTCTAAGTGTAGGTACTTCCTTTCGTACCGGTTCAGATAAAAATCTGCTGCGCTACGACAAAGAAACTTATGCGTTACGAGGTCTGTACAGCTGTAATGACCGTAACTTAGAAGCAGAATTAACTTATCATTTAAAATCCGGTAAAATGTTTAAGATTAATTCTAAAAAAACTACTTTTGGTAATCCTTTACGTTTGCGAGTGGTGATTTTTTCTCCCGATGATTTGTTTTTAATAAAGGGATCGCCTCATAAACGCAGGCAATTTTTAGACTTTATATTAACTCAGATAAAAAGCGAATATAATTATAATTTGGTTAATTATTCAAAAATTTTAAAAAAGAGGAATTTATTATTAAAAAGAGAACAATATAACACTAGGTCATTTGCAATTATTGAAGAGGTTTTTATTGAAAACGCGGCCCGGATAATTTTGGCCCGCATTAACTTAATTAATAATTTGGATGAGTACGCAGCATCAATTTACCAGGAGATTACCAACCGGAAGGGCAATCTTAAGATAAGATATGCCCTTTCATTTCCCCTGGAGAGTGGTAAAATAAATCATGATGCCTTGAAAGAAGCATTAAAAAAACAAATCGGCGAAAAAAAGGAGCAGGAAATTAAAAGGAGGAGCAGCCTGGTCGGCCCTCACCGGGATGATTTAAATGTGTATCAGGACGGCAGGATAGCCAGATATTTTGCCTCCCAGGGCCAGCAAAGGAATATCGTCGTAGCTTTAAAGCTTGCAGAACTCCATACTTTAAAAAAAATAAGCGGTTTTAATCCGGTCTTTCTCCTGGATGAGGTCTTGTCCGAGTTGGATCGGGAAAAAAGACATTTACTGCTGGATTATCTCCAAGAGGCCGGATTTCAAAGTTTTCTGACTTCGGTAAATTTAGATGAGATAGATCACAAATCTGCGGCAGTGGTAACTGTCAAGAACGGGCACCTGCAATGAAAGGGGTAATATCATGTATATTCACCTGGGAAACAATTTCATTATTTCCCCGGAAAGGGTAATTGCTATTCTGAATATTGAGCCCCCAATATCAGATGACCTCATAGACATTATAGATACGGCTAGATTAGACCGTAAATTGGTATATATAAGCGAAAAGGGCAAAGAAAAGGCCCTGATTGTGTGCAATGACAAAGTCTATCTGTCGCCTATTTCCTCGACTACTCTTTACAAGCGCACATTCAGTCACTACAAGGAGGGCTAATATTGAACGGCGAAAATGCTTACAACGCCTCTGATATCCAGGTACTGGAAGGATTGGAGGCAGTTCGCAAAAGACCGGGTATGTATATAGGGTCTACGGGTCCCCGGGGTCTGCATCACCTGGTTTTTGAACTTGTAGACAACAGTATAGATGAAGCGGTAGCCGGTTACTGTGATACCATAAACGTAGTTATAAAAACCGACAATAGTGTCAGTGTTAGTGACAACGGCCGCGGAATACCGGTAGACAAACATCCTCAGATGGGCATTCCGGCCTTGGAAGTAATACTAACTACCCTGCACTCGGGCGGTAAATTCGGAGGCAGCGGCTACACCATATCCGGCGGTCTGCATGGGGTAGGTTTGTCCGTGGTCAGCGCCTTATCCCAGCGTATGGATATAACTGTTCGTAGAGACGGTCACATCTATAATCAGACCTATGAAAAAGGCAAACCGGCAACCCAGTTGCAGCAAAGCGGAGATACTGACCAAACCGGAACCTGCCTCCATTTTTATCCTGATGCCGAGATATTCGAAGAAACGGTATTTGAAAAAGATATAATCACCCAGCGTCTGCGGGAGTTATCTTTCCTTAACCGGGGACTTAAAATAATTTTCAGCGACGAAAGAGAAGAAGAAATCTATACCCAGGAATTCCACTATTCCGGAGGACTGCGTGATTTTGCCGCTTATGTGAACAAAAATAAAGAAGTCATAAACCCCGACCCCATCTATTTTGAAAACCGGAAAGAAGAAGTCATAGTCCAGGTGGCGGTTCAGTATAATAACGGCTACAGCGAAAATCTGTATTCCTTTGCCAACAATATCCGTACTCAAGAGGGCGGGACCCATGAAGTAGGTTTTAAAAACGGACTTACCCGGGTGGTCAATGAATATGCCAAGAAGAACGGCATCCTCAAAGAGAATGACGCCAATCTCAGCGGTGAAGATATCCGGGAAGGAATGGTCGGAATCATATCGGTTCTGCTCAAAGACCCCCAGTTTGAGGGCCAGACCAAAACAAAATTAGGAAACACTTACATCAGGGGGATAGTGGAGAGCAGTATTTACGAAAGTATGGAGGATTATCTCAATGAAAATCCGGCAATAGCCAAAAAAATTCTGGAAAAATCCGTTTCCGCCCGGCGCGCTCGGGAAGCAGCCAAAAAAGCCCGGGAATTGACTCGTCGCAAGAGTGCTCTGGAATCCACAGCTCTGCCGGGTAAGTTGGCTGATTGCAGCAATAAAAACCCGGCTTTATGTGAGTTGTTTATTGTTGAGGGCGATTCCGCCGGCGGTTCGGCCAAACAGGGCCGGGATCGCAATTTTCAGGCCATACTTCCCCTCAAGGGGAAAATCCTCAATGTCCAAAAATCGCGCCTGGATCGGGTACTGTCCAATGAAGAAATAAAGGCTCTGATTACTGCTATCGGTACCGGCATTGATGAAGATTTCGATATTAAAAAAGCCCGTTACCACCGTCTCTTTATTATGACTGATGCTGATGTGGACGGGTCTCATATCCGGGTATTGCTTTTGACTTTCTTCTATCGCTACATGAGGGAATTGATCGAAAATGGTTATGTATATATCGCTCAACCTCCCCTGTATGGGTTAAAACGGAGCAATGAAATACACTACTTCCATGACGAAGTCAAAATGAACAGCTTTATTGAAGAGTCCAATAAAAAATGGGGTATTCAGCGCTATAAAGGTCTGGGTGAAATGAATCCGGAACAACTGTGGGAAACCACCATGGATCCGGAAAACCGGACCATATTGCGGATCAACATAGACGACGCTATCAGGGCCGATGCAATATTCTCCGACTTGATGGGGGAAAATGTCCAGCCCCGCCGGGAATTCATTCAGGCCAATGCCCGATATGTGACCAATCTGGATATATGAGAGAGGTGATAGAGTTTGCCAGAAGATAGTTTATTCAATAATGTAACCGTGGTTGACATTGAAAAAGAAGTGAAAAAATCATTCCTGGAGTACTCCATGAGTGTTATCGTATCCCGTGCCATTCCTGACATCCGGGATGGTCTCAAACCTGTACACCGGCGTATACTCTATGCTCTCTATGACCAGGGTATAACTCATGATAAACCCCATAAAAAATCAGCCAATATTGTAGGCGAAGTCATGGGTAAATATCATCCCCATGGTGATGCCGCCATATATGAGACCATGGTTAAATTAGCTCAGGATTTTTCCATGCGCTATCCTTTAATTGACGGGCACGGTAATTTTGGCTCAATTGACGGTGACTCGGCGGCAGCTATGCGTTATACCGAGAGCCGCATGGCCCGGATCGCGGGGGAGATGCTGCAGGACATTGAAAAAAAGACGGTTGACTGGCGGCCCAATTATGATGATACCCGGGAAGAACCTGGGGTTCTTCCTGCCCGTATCCCCAACCTGCTGATAAATGGTTCGGCCGGCATCGCTGTCGGGATGGCCACCAACATACCACCCCATAACCTGGGTGAAGTGGTGGAAGGACTGGAGCTCATGCTGGATGATCCCGATGTCAGCCTGGAACAACTGATGACTAAAATACCCGGTCCGGACCTGCCCACAGCCGGGATCATTATGGGGACTGAAGGTATCAAGCAGGCCTATGCCACCGGACGGGGCAGTTTTAAGACCCGAGCCCGCTACAGCATTGAAGAAAGAAAAGGCGGCAAAAGTGCTATTATTGTGACCGAAATTCCTTATCAGGTCAATAAAGCCCGGCTGGTAGAGAAAATAGCCGATCTGACCCGGGATAAAAAAATAGATGGCATTGTCGACTTAAGGGACGAATCCGACCGGCATGGGATTCGCATAGTAATTGAAGTTCGCAGGGATGTCAACGTCAATGTGATAGTCAACAAACTTTTCAGACACACCCAGATGGAAGAAAGCTTCGGCATTATTATGCTGGCCTTGGTCAATGGCCAGCCCCGGGTTTTAGGTCTGAAAGAAATGATGCAGAATTATATCGGACATCGTCAGGACGTCATAACCCGGCGGACCATTTTCGATTTGAAAGTTGCCCGGGATCGCTTGCATATCGTCGAGGGGTTGCTCAAAGCGCTGGATCATCTGGATCAGGTTATCGACCTGATCCGCAGCAGCAAGGATAGGGAAGAAGCTCGGCAGGGATTAATATCCCAGTTTCAACTGAGTGAAATTCAAGCCAATGCTATACTGGATATGCGGCTGGCTCAGCTGACCGGACTGGAACGCAGTAAACTGGAAGACGAACATGGCGAATTGCTGGACCGCATAGCCGATTATGAAGATATCCTGGCCCGCCCGGAACGGATACGGGCAATCATAAAGCAGGATCTGGAGGATATCAAACGAAGATATGCCGACCCGCGCCGGACCGAAATAAGTGTCGATTTAAGCGATTACAACATTGAAGATTTGATAGATGATCAGGAAGTAATGATAACCCTGAGCAACCGGGGATATATTAAGCGACAGCCGCTTGATACCTACAAGGCCCAAAAACGTGGCGGCAAGGGGATCAGTTCCACTGCCACCCGGGCTGAGGACGCAGTAAGCAGTGTTATCGTCACCAGTATATTATCCACCATATTATTCTTTACCAACCAGGGGAGGGTATTCTCCAGTAAGGCTTATCGCCTGCCGGAATCCTCGCGTCAAGCTAAGGGGATGCCGCTTATCAATTTCCTGGAAATCAGGCCGGAAGAAAGGGTAACTACCATGGTGGCGGCCCGTTACCTTGACCCCAAGCGCTATCTGGTTATGGTGACGGAAGAGGGGATTATAAAAAAGGTGCCCTTATCGGCTTTCGAAAATATTCGCCGGTCAGGATTAATTGCGGTTAACCTGCGGGAAGATGACGAACTGATCGGAGTAAAAAGGGTGGAAAAGGGTGACCGCCTTATGGTGGTTACCGCCAATGGGTTATGTATAATGTTTGACGAAGCTCAAGTTCGCGCTATGGGGCGAACGGCTACCGGAGTCAAGGCTATCCGCCTGTCTTCGGGCGACAGGGTTATTGGTATGGACAAATACCGGGAAGAAGCCGATGCTCTGCTGGTAACCGAGAAAGGCTATGGGAAGAGAACCCCAACTATTGAGTTCCGGGAACAGAACCGAGGGGGCAAAGGACTGAAGGCCATTGACATCACCAATAAAAATGGGGCCCTGGTGGCTTTTCAAATAGTTGGGGAAGATGAAGAACTGGTGCTGCTGACCGGGGAAGGCCAGATCATTCGGCTGGAAGTGGATGACATTTCCCGACAAAAACGTTATTCCCGGGGAGTATTATTGATGCGGCTGCCGGATGATGATCGCATTGTAAGTATGGCCCGCTTCAGGGTTGAAAAAGAAGAATAGGAAGAAAATAAAACCAGGATAATCAAATCCCCTGCCATAGATAATAAAAAAAACTGTTATAATCATGACAGGAGTATTTCTGCCAACTTCAGTGGAGGTGTTTTAGAATGGAACAGGGTACTTATAAGGTAAAGTCCGGCTTGGCCCAGATGTTGAAAGGCGGAGTAATAATGGACGTAACGACCCCCGAGCAGGCTAAGATAGCCGAAGAGGCGGGGGCCTGTGCGGTAATGGCTCTGGAACGGGTGCCGGCTGATATTCGTGCTGCCGGCGGTATAGCCAGGATGGCAGACCCCAGCGTTATTCTTCGTATTATGGATGCCGTCTCTATTCCGGTTATGGCTAAATGCCGGATTGGACATTTTGTCGAAGCACAGATTCTGGAGTCTTTGGGGATTGATTATATAGATGAAAGCGAAGTATTGACCCCCGCCGATGACAAATATCATGTCGATAAGAAAAAATTCAAGGTTCCATTCGTCTGCGGTGCGCGCAATCTGGGAGAAGCCCTGCGCCGTATCGGTGAAGGAGCTGCCATGATAAGAACCAAAGGTGAGCCGGGTACAGGTAATGTTATTGAAGCCGTACGCCATATCCGCCAGGTTAATGACGAAATCAGATGGGTCAGCAACCTGCCCGAAGAAGAGTTAATGACGGCGGCCAAGGATTTACAGGCTCCTTACGAACTGGTAATGGAGACGGCCCGGTTAAAACGCCTGTCGGTAGTTAATTTCGCTGCCGGCGGCATCGCCACGCCGGCTGACGCCGCCATGATGATGCAACTGGGCTGTGACGGTATATTTGTCGGTTCCGGAATTTTTAAATCCGGTGACCCGATGAAGCGAGCCCGGGCCATAGTAGCTGCTACGACCTATTACAATGACCCCGCTACCCTGGCTGAAGTATCCAAAGACCTGGGAGAAGCCATGGTGGGAATCGACATCAGCACCATCAGGCCGGAGGAGAGGATGCAGGAACGTGGCTGGTAAGAAAAGGGTTGGCATCCTAGCTTTGCAGGGTGCTTTTATTGAGCATGAACAGGCTTTTAACCGCTGCGGAGCCCAAAGCATGGAAATAAGAACCCCGACTCAACTGGCCGAAGTAGACGGGTTGGTTATACCCGGAGGAGAAAGTACTGCCATTGGCAAACTAATGCGGCAATATGGACTGGATAAAGCCATACAAGACCGATTTGCCGCCGGCATGCCTATCTGGGGAACTTGTGCCGGTATGATTCTACTGGCCCGGGAAGTGGCGGACTCGGATCAATTCAGACTGGGGCTTATGGACATAAGGGTAAAAAGAAATGCCTTCGGCCGACAGATTGAAAGCTTTGAGGCCGACCTGGAGATTGCAGGCATTGGCACAACCAGGGGTATATTTATACGCGCCCCTTACGTGGAAAAAACCTGGGGCGAAGCCCGGGTATTAGCTACCTATGAAGATAAAATTGTGGCCGTACAACAAGGCGATAAACTTTTGAGTACGGCTTTTCACCCCGAGCTGACCGAAGGCGGGGAAATACATCGCTATTTTTTATCCCTGTTATAAGAACAGGGATATTGTATAATTTCTTGCCAAAGCGCAAATTGTGTAATATAATGAGAGCCAATCTTCAAGTGGACATTTAAGCGCGATGAAAGGGATTAGTAAAAATTCCAGAGCTGGCCAAGAGAACTGGTGGGCGGTGTGAACCAGAGCAGCCGGATTTTGAATCCACCTTGGATGCAGACTGTGAAAGCAGTACCGGTGGTACCGATATAACCTCCAAGCGGGTGTGCTACGCACCAACTAGGGTGGCAACGCGGGAATAACCTCTCGTCCCTGACCGGACGAGGGGTTTTTTATATTTTTTATATTAGTTTCAATAACTTAAGGAGGTTTTCTAAGGAGATGATTGTGGGAGAACAGTTTTTGCTGCTTCCCGGTCCTACCCCCGTACCAGAAAGGATAGTACGGGCCATGAGTAAACCGGTCATTAATCATCGTGGACCTGAGTTCAAAGAGATTCTGGGTGAAGTGACCGAAGGGGTTAAGAAAGTTTATCGTACCAGCCACAATGTATTGATTTACCCGGCATCCGGCACCGGAGGGCTGGAAGCGGCGGTGGTAAACTTTATATCTCCGGGAGACCGGGTTTTAGCCATATCCATAGGTGTCTTTGGAGACCGCTTTGCCCGGATAGCCGCTGAATTCGGGGCGGTGGTAGATAAAATAGATTTTCCCTGGGGGCAGGCGGCTGATCCGCAGATAATCAGAGATAAAATAACCAGGGATGTTAACCATGAAATAAAAGCTATACTTGTTACCCATAATGAGACCTCCACCGGAGTTTGCAATGATATTAAAAGCCTTCGCCAAGCAGTGGGAGAGCACCCGGCTCTGTTCATAGTTGATGCGGTCAGCGGGCTGGCAGCAGCCGATTTAGATATGGATGAATGGAACCTGGACGTGGTGGTGAGCGGTTCTCAAAAAGCCTTTATGATTCCTCCGGGATTAAGCTTTATGGCATTCAATGACCGGGCCTTGGCGGTTTATGACCAGAACTGCAACCACAGATACTATTGGGATATTCGCGCCGGACTCAATTATCTGGACAAAGGGCAAAATCCTTTTACTCCGCCGATATCTCTCTATTATGGATTGCGGGAAGCCCTGCAGATGATGCTGGAAGAAGGCCTGGAGAATATACTGCAACGCCACCTTGGTTATCGCCGGCTGGTGAGAGAGGCGGTCAAAGCCATGGGTCTTGATCTGCTGGCAGCAGATGCCAACGCCTCTCCAGCTTTAACCTCGGTTATTGCTCCCGCGGGGATGGGGGCCAACCGAATACGCCGGGCCATGCAGGAAGAATTCAACATCGTTATGGCCGGAGGCCAGCAGCGGCTGGATGATGTCATCTTCCGCATCGGACATCTGGGTTATGTGCGGGAGCTGGATTTACTATCCGTCCTGGCTGCCCTGGAAATTACCTTGATCAAATTGGGATACCCCATGGAACCTGGCGTAGGGGCTAAAAAAGCTCAGGAAATATTACTTAAAATACACAACAATTGATGAAAGGGGTATAGAGATGGAGAAGAAGCGGGTTATTGTTACGGAAAGGATAGCCGAAGAAGGAGTGAAGCTCTTAAAAACAGAGCTTGAAGTAGATTACCGTGACGGCATTTCCCGGGAGGAACTGCTGCAAATAATTGACCAGTACGATGCCCTGATTGTCAGGAGTGTAACTAAAGTTAACGAAGAACTGATAAGCCGGGCCAGCCGACTCAAAGTGGTAGGCCGGGCCGGTAACGGGGTGGATAACATAGATGTAGAGGTATGCACCCGCTACGGGGTTATAGTAGCCAATACCCCCGACAGCAATACTATTTCCGCCGCCGAGCAGACCATCAGTCTCCTGCTCTCCTCGGCTCGCAATACCGCCTGGGCCAACAGCTTTGTCAAGGGCGGCACCTGGGACCGCAAGCCTTTTAGGGGAGTGGAGCTTTACGGCAAAACCGTGGGTATCGTAGGTCTGGGCCGCATCGGGTCCATGGTCGCCACCCGGCTGAAAGCCTTTAACATGAAAGTAATCGCTTATGACCCTTATATCACCGACGAGCGCTTTGAACGCTTTGGCGCGGAA
Organism: Syntrophomonas sp. UBA4911; assembly: GCA_002398105.1. Taxonomy (GTDB): domain Bacteria; phylum Bacillota; class Syntrophomonadia; order Syntrophomonadales; family Syntrophomonadaceae; genus UBA4844. The sequence continues at coordinate 14,042 of DHCD01000014.1, read as the reverse complement.
AAGAAAAATACCTTGGAAGAACTGATGCAGGAAGCTGATTTTATCACGGTCCATACCCCCCGCAATGAAGAGACTATGCACATGATAAACGAAAAAATGCTGGCTTTGGCCAAAGATGGAGTACGGATGGTAAACTGCGCCCGGGGCGGGATCATAGACGAAGGTGCGCTTTTGCAAGGTCTGGAGCAGGGAAAAATCGGCAGTGCCGGGCTGGACGTTTTCGAAAAGGAACCAGCCACCAATAACCCCCTGTTCACATTTAATAACGTGGTGTGCACCCCGCATCTGGGAGCCGATACTTATGAGGCCCAAAAACGGGTGGGGGAAAACATTGCCGAGCAGGTCATCAAAGCTCTGCGGGGCGACATAGTGCCTAACATGGTCAACCTGCCCACCATGCTGAGCGAGGAACTGGACTATCTCAGGCCGTATATTCTCCTGGCCGAGAAAATGGGCAGTTTTTATTATCAGTTGGAGAAATCTCCGGTCAGCCGGGTAGAGTTGACTTACAGTGGGCCTATCAGTATGAACGAAACCGAAATTTTGACCGTGAGCTTTTTAAAAGGTCTCTTTAAACCGATTATGGACGAAAAAGTAAACTATGTAAATGCCAGACTGGTAGCCGAAGATCGGGGCGTACAGGTCTATGAGAAAAAAGAGGGGCAGAGCGCCAAACGCTACAAAAATGTAGTTACGGCTAAGATTTACAATCACAGCCACCACCTGGATATTGCCGGGACGGTTTCCCGGGCTCGGGATCCGCTGCTGGTGGAAATCAACGGTTACGAAACCGAAACTGGATTAGAGGGATTTGTAATCATGGTCGAGAACCGGGACCGCCCTCGGGTTATAGGGCCTTTTGCCACTGCGCTGGGTGATGAAGGAGTGAACATCGCCTCCATGAAAGTAGCTCGCAAGACCCGCGGCGAAACTGCCATCATGTTGATTAACGTAGACAATAAGGTAGAAGACTCTATCCTGGAGAAGCTTAAGGGTCTGGATGGAATAATGGGACGTCCCCGGCTGCTGGAATTCTAGCTGGGGAACCATACCCATCTGTGGTTTATTAAACTGACAATAAAGAAGGTGTTAGTATGTTGGATGCCCGCAAGATTAGAGCCAACCCTCAGGCAGTGGAACAGCAACTGCAGAAACGCAACCTTTCCGGCGCTCTCGACCAATTTTTGCTGCTGGATGAAAAGCGCCGGGAGGTGCTGGGGAAAGTTGAAGAACTTAAAAAATTCCGCAATACTTCCTCCCAGCAGGTGGGGAAGATGAAAAAAGAGGGGCAGGATCCTTCCGAGCTTATGGAGAAGGTGCGTCTGGCCGGGCAGGATATCAAAAAATGGGATGAAGATTTGAAAGGGATAGAAGAAGGAATAGAGAAAATACTGCTCAACATCCCTAATCTGCCTCATGAGTCGGTACCGGTAGGGCCGGATGACAGCGCTAATGTGGAAATGCGGCGCTGGGGGGAACCCCGTCAATTTGACTTTGAACCCCTGGCGCACTGGGATATCGGCCCTAATCTGGATATACTGGATTTCGAAAGGGCAGCCAAACTATCGGGAGCAAGGTTCACCGTCTACAAGGGTATGGGGGCTCGTCTGGAAAGAGCAGTTATTAACTTCTATCTGGATATTCATACCCGTGAACACGGTTACCGGGAAATACTGCCGCCCTTTATGGTTAGTGCCGATTGCATGCTGGGAACGGGGCAGCTCCCCAAATTTGCCGAAGATATGTTCAAGGTCCAGGGACGGGAAATGTATCTTATCCCCACGGCGGAGGTACCTTTGACCAACCTTTACCGGGAGGAGATCCTGGAGGCCAAAGACCTGCCTAAATACGTAACCGCCTATACTCCCTGTTTCCGTGCCGAAGCCGGATCCCACGGACGTGATACCCGGGGAATAATTCGCCAGCACCAGTTTAACAAAGTGGAATTGGTCAAAATAGTGGCTCCGGAGACCTCCTATAATGAACTGGAAAAACTGACTGCCAATGCGGAGAAGGTGCTGCAGCTGTTGGGGCTGCCCTATCGGGTGGTGCTGCTTTCCACCGGGGACCTGGGATTCTCAGCCGCCAAGACATATGATTTGGAAGTCTGGATGCCGGGCTACAATGACTACAGAGAAATATCTTCCTGCTCCAATTGCGAGGACTTTCAGGCACGGCGGGCCAACATCCGCTATCGCCCCGCCCCCAAGGAAAAAATACAGTACGTCCACACCCTGAATGGCTCCGGGGTAGCAATTGGCCGAACGGTAGCCGCCATACTGGAAAACTACCAGCAACGGGATGGTTCCGTTGTCGTTCCGGAGGTATTAAGACCTTATATGGGCGGATTAGAAGTGATAAAAAGGCAGTAAACCGTCGGTCCACTCCATATTGACATTGCCTTGAGCCTGTGCTATACTGTCATTTGCATTGACGAGATGCATCCTTCACATGGAGGGGTGTCCGAGCGGTTGAAGGAGGCGGTCTTGAAAACCGTTGAACCTTTGCGGGTTCCGTGGGTTCGAATCCCACCTCCTCCGCCATAAATGATTATAGGGAGAGATGGCCGAGTAGGCTGAAGGCGCTCGCCTGCTAAGCGAGTAAGCGGTTTGTAGCTGCTTCGAGGGTTCGAATCCCTCTCTCTCCGCCATACGCGCCCGTAGCTCAGCTGGATAGAGTAACAGACTACGAATCTGGAGGTCGCAGGTTCGAATCCTGCCGGGCGCGCCATTTCATTAAAAGCGCATTTCCCTGTTGCGTATCGGATCTGATCCGATTTTTTTCACTAATTAGGCGCCCGTAGCTCAGTAGGATAGAGCAACGGTTTCCTAAACCGTGGGCCGGGGGTTCGAATCCCTCCGGGCGCACCAAATTTTATAATATCTTTCTAACGCCTAAGATAGTCCACCTGATAAAATTTGATGTTTTTGCCAATCGCGAACTCATACTATATTCACGCCCTTCTTTTATTTTGTTACCAAGCTTATCATTTGGCCGTTATTATGCAAAAGTGCAATCTATACCGCTCAAAAGGTATAGATTAAAATATTTCTGCAAACAATAGGGTATAAGCAGAAAACGCCGTCCGCAAACAGGGCGGCGTTTCTCAGTTATCGTGGAATAATATGGATTACAACAGCAGATCCAGTGCTATACTATATATAAAAGTTACCGGAGGAATTATTTTGAACAAGTTAAGTAAAGAAAAATCCCCTTATCTTCTTCAGCACGCCACGAATCCTGTAAACTGGTTCCCGTGGGAGGCGGGCGCCTTTGAACAGGCAAGAGAAGAGGATAAGCCGGTTTTTTTAAGCATTGGGTACAGCACCTGCCACTGGTGTCATGTTATGGCCCATGAATCGTTTGAAGACGCCGATGTGGCGAAAGCGCTCAACCGTGATTATATCTGCATTAAGGTAGATCGCGAGGAACGCCCGGACATCGACGCGGTGTACATGGTGGTCTGCCAGATGCTCACCGGGTCCGGGGGTTGGCCTCTTACCGTCATCATGACGCCCGATCAAAAACCGTTCTGGGCCGGAACCTATCTGCCGAAAACAGCCGCTTATGGCAGAATAGGGCTTTTGGAACTGCTGGCGGCTGTCAGGCGGTTGTGGGACACTGATCGTGGAACAATCATCTTAAAGGGGGATCAGATCACATCTCTGCTGAAACCGGATAAAACCGCCGCCGGCAAACCGGCAAAGCCGGAAAAGGCTCTGCTGCTGGCGGCTGTAAAGCAACTGAAGAGCATTTATGATTCACGGTGGGGCGGCTTTGGAACGGCCCCGAAGTTTCCGACACCTCACAACCTGCTGCTCCTTTTGCGATATTCCCTGCTGGAAAAAGATTCTATCGCGCTGGAAATGGCAGAACACACGCTTACGCAAATCTTTCGCGGCGGCATATTCGACCATCTCGGCGGAGGGTTTTCCCGTTATTCCACCGACGAGAGATGGCTTGTGCCTCATTTTGAAAAAATGCTCTATGATAACGCCCTGCTGGCCATTGCCTATCTGGAAGCATACCAAATCACAAATGACCCCCTTTATCGCATGGTGGCGCAGCGCACCCTGGATTATGTGCTGCGTGAACTGCGTGATGGGAATGGCGGCTTTTATTGCGGACAAGATGCGGACAGTGACGGCGTTGAAGGAAAGTACTACGTATTTACAAGGCAGGAGGTCGGTCATGTATTGAACGAGCGGAATGGAGCCCTTTTCTGTGATTGGTTTGACATCACGGAGCAGGGAAATTTTGAAGGCAAGAGTATACCGAATTTGCTCAATAATCCGCAATACAGAGAGGAAAATCCGCATATTAAGCCGCTTTCTGATCAACTGTACGCTTACCGGCTCAACCGTACCCATCTGCATAAGGACGATAAGATATTGACCTCCTGGAACGCTCTTATGATTGCAGCTTTGGCAAAAGCCGGGCGCCTGCTGGAGAAGCCTGAATATATACAAGCTGCCAAGGAGGCGAATTGTTTTTTACAAAATAATCTGACAGATGGAAACGAGGAAATAAAGCTTCGCTGGCGCGAAGGCGAAGCTGCACACGACGGGCAGCTTGACGATTATGCTTTCTACGCCTTTGCATTGCTGGAGTTGTATGCAACTACATACGAAATCGAATATTTCCAGAAAGCGATCAGCATTTCAGAACGGATGCTCGACCACTTCTGGGATCAGGAGCAAGGCGGGTTTTTCCTGTATTCCAAAGACAGCGAGCAGCTGATCAGCCGCCCAAAGGAAACCTATGACAGCGCTATTCCCTCAGGTAATTCGGTGGCGGCGGCCGTGCTTGAGCGCCTTTCAAAGCTTACGGGTGAAACAAAGTGGCATCAAGTAAGCGATCGTCAACTTTGTTTTCTTGCCGGTGCAATCCAAGATTATCCTGTGGGACACAGCATGGCTTTGCTTGCCGTCTCTCAAGTGGTGTATCCGGCTTACGAGCTGGTTTGTGTGACCTCAGAAAAGAACATTCCCGACGAGCTCCTGGGTTATTTAGCTAAGAAATATCTGCCTAACCTGACGATGCTTATAAAAACTCGTGAAAATCAGGAGAAATTGGAAAAGGCAGCGCCTTTTACGGCAAGCTATCCGATTCCCGAAAGCGGAACCGTGTATTACCTGTGTCATAACGGCGCTTGCTCCGCGCCTATTTATAACTTCTCATCATTATTTGATCAGCTACATTAGCGCACGATCCTACCGCGGCGCTCGTTAGGGCATCTTTTATAGCAAGACTATGACCTTGGAGATT
>DHCD01000014.1:8258-8511 GCA_002398105.1 Syntrophomonas sp. UBA4911 | reverse complement strand
TGAGTCGCAGTTATCTTGACACCATGCCGGCTATATCCTACAATCTTAATTGCAGGTTAAGGGGATGGAACAATGAAGGACCATGAGGACTATATGAAAATGGCCCTCAGCCTGGCTGAAGAAGCCAGGGAAAGCGGGGAAATCCCGGTAGGGGCAATAGTGGTGGTAAACGGGGAAATCATAGCCGAAGCCCGCAATGAGAAAGAAATGCGGGGTGATGCTACCGCCCATGCTGAAATACTGGCGCTGCAAA
>DHCD01000014.1:7699-8022 GCA_002398105.1 Syntrophomonas sp. UBA4911 | reverse complement strand
CTGGAACCTTGCGCCATGTGTGCGGGAGCCATGATCCAAGCCCGGCTGGGGCGGCTGGTTTTTGGAGCGTATGATGCCAGGGCCGGTGCGGCCGGTTCCATAATCGACCTGTTGGATCATCCGGCCTTTAACCATCGGGTGATGGTCAAATCTGGAGTAAAGGCCGATGAATGCGGACAAATACTGAAGGATTTCTTCAATTCCAGAAGGAGAGATAGCTGAGTCCGGTTTAAAGCGCATGACTTAAGCATGCAAGCAGACAAAACAATTGAATAATGAATGGAGAGATGGCTGAGTCCGGTTTAAAGCGCACGACTCGAAAT
>DHCD01000014.1:0-7534 GCA_002398105.1 Syntrophomonas sp. UBA4911 | reverse complement strand
GACTCGAAATCGTGTGAGCCGTTCGGCTCCGTGGGTTCGAATCCCACTCTCTCCGCCAGAATGAACGACGGTATGAGTTCTAAACATTTTTTGGAATGTACAGATTTGATACCGTTTTTTGTATACTTAAATCCTGTATTTATGAGTATTTAAACATGCCTTAGTCTCTTTCTCATCCATGCTATACCCTTACGTATTGTTTGTGCATCAAATAATATAATGGATGTGTAATTATGGTGGTTTTTTCTATTGAACATCGAAACAACCTATAATTGTCGGCAAAAGATTGGTATCTTGCTATATCTGTACGGAATTGTGGTTATACAAACCATTTGTACGCCATGATGTGGTCGTTCCCTTGTGCCCAAACTGAACCGTACAATAACACTTGGAATTCGAAAATACTATTCTGGGTATTTTTCAGGCTGCTCCATATTGCGGATATAGGCAGTATTTTTGCCTGCGCCAACCTTTAGTATATAACCTTCTTTCAACAGCAATGACAAAGTCATCTCAACAGTTGAGGTGCTGATATCCGGACATTTTTCAAGAATCATGCGTTTTGATAATTTCTGCAGGGTATTATCAAACAATACGCGGATACGTTCCGGCTTGGATAGATTGCGATTTTGCATCAATTCTACGCGAGAAGAAAATTCTTTATAGGCACTTAGTATAACCTCCAGGTAATATTTCACAAATGGGAAATAATCATTTTTTCCCGCATACCATCCGCTTGAACTATTAAGTAATACCTCATAGTAGGTTTCTTTTGTTTTTTCAATAATCATCTCCATACTGATATATTTTCCCACTATGTAACCTGAACGGTATAAGAGGAGTAATGTCAGCAAGCGGCTCATTCGTCCATTACCATCATTAAATGGGTGAATACAAAGAAAATCCAAAATGAACATAGGTATGAGCAGTAAAGGATCATATTTTTCAGCATTGATTGCTTCATTAAAGGTACTTGTCAGCCGATTAACCGCCTCGGGAGTTTCAAATGCTGACAAAGGCTGAAAGCGGACTTTGCTGTGGCCGGTGGAATCTTTTTCAGCAATAATATTATCTGAATTTTTAAATGTACCGCCGCTGGAGGCGGGGCTGAAATGGTAGAGGTCTCTGTGTAATTGAAGAATTACATTTGTGCGTGGTACCATATAATCATAACTCTCGTGGATCATACTTAGAACTTCTCGATAACCAGCAATTTCACGCTCGGAGCGGTTACGTGGCTCCGCCCTGAACTTTACCAGAGCATCCAAACGCTCATCGGAAGTATAGATTCCTTCGATTCTATTAGAAGCTCCAGTGCTTTGGATAATAGCTATTTCGAGCATAGCTTCCAATACATCAGGTTTTGCCTCTATAAACAGTTCTTGCTTTCCTTTATATTCATGAATGGCAGATACCAGATTCATTAATTCGTAGTTTATTAGTTCATTTGGGATTGTTGTATAATTAAACTCTCTCACCACCAATACTCCTCTCTGCCTAAAAAGATATTGTTATGCACAATATTATCGTTAAATTATGCAGGAGTCAATAAATATTTAGTAAAATAAACCAATAATCGTTCTGCACAATCTGATGTTTTTCTGCATTTTTATATCTTGATTTTGTGCAAAAGCGGTAGAATAATACTTATTTAAATATATGGTGAACGATTATTTTTTCCACGTCCCCCGGGAAAATGAGTGACGGGTGTTCGGCTCAGGTCTTGGGCTGCAGGCTGAACACCTGTCATTCTATATGCTCTCTGCTGTTTTTTCTTGGATTGATATTCCAGGTAAATAATTAATTTTTGCGCTGTAAAAACTCAATTCCGTTTTGGATCATATCTACCGCTACCAGAGCAAGTTCTTGGGGAGAAACCTTCATCCCGTCATTTATCCAGGTCTGAAGAAGACCGATACAGCCCGAAACAGCGTAGGTAGTAAAATACTGATAATGTTGTAGCTCGCTTTCCGGGCAGGCTTCCATCAGAGAGTTGAAGCATTTCTCCTCTATCAATTTCTTAAGCTTTTCTACAAATGCAATATCACCATACGGACCCAGCAGCATTTTGCATAATGCCTGGTTATCCGCCACATATTGAAACATCTCTGCAATATAAGGCCCGGGGGAATCCATAAATGATGCATTTAAAAATCGTTTAGAGATATCCTCCATTTCATCCAATATTTCATTTTCGATTTTGGATAACATATCGTAAACATCGCGATAATGCAGGTAAAACGTCCCCCTGTTTATATCAGCAAGCTCGACAATTTCCTTTACCGTGATATCATTCAGTTTTTTTTCTAAAAGTAATGTGGCCAGACTCTCTTTAAGCAGCTTTTTGGTCCTTCGTACACGCCGGTCGACCGGGGCTTTTTTATTTGTTTCCATTATTCCTCACTCCATATTGAACAAACTTGGGTCGAAGTGCTCATTAATAAACATGCGGCCAGCATATTAACGATTGTACTATCTGATAATCCTAGTATAATTTTAAAGGTACAATTAATCAACATATGTTAACTAATTATACTATAGTTAAGTAACACTACACCAGTTAAATAAATCTAGGAGGTGATATTTAATTGTTAAAGTTGTTCAAAAGACCGGATGATGAAGAGATCAAGCCCCGTCTTAAAGGCCAGGCAATAATAGATTTTATTATCTACAGGAGCAAACTAATCGAAAAGATTTTTGCTGTTCTTTTTGTAATTGCTGCCATTTGCTTTCCTTTCGTTAATATCAATTATGATTTAAGTAAATACCTGCCTGCAGATATGCCTTCCAAACAGGGTATTTCTTTGATGGAGAAGGAGTTCGGTTATCCTGGAATCGCGCGGGTCATGCTCAGCGATGTCTCTATTTATGAAGCCAAAGCATACAAGGACCGTATAAAAAATATAAAGGGAGTGGACCTGGTTCTATGGGCCGATTCCAAGACTGATATTTATCAGGCCGATAAATTCATTCCTTATAGGGATATTGAAGATTACTATAAAGACGGATACGCTGTCATGGACGTGGTCTTCACCGGCGGCGAATCCGATCAGAGCACCAGGGATGCTATACAAGAGATGAAAAACATGCTCGGGGAAAAGGGAGCTTTTAGCGGTCCGGCAGTTCAAAACAAGTTTTTAAGCGAAGTTATTCCCCAAGAAATGATATATATTCTTATCCTGGGCGTTATGGTTATTTTCGGCATCCTCATACTGACCACCAATTCCTGGTTCGAACCGGTTATCTTTTTAATAGTAATATTGATTTCTATTGTAATTAATATGGGCAGCAACCTGATCTTTGGCAACATTTCTTCTATGACCTTAAGCGTAGCTGCCGTGCTGCAGCTGGCTATTGCCATGGATTACACCATAATTCTGCTGGATAATTTCAACAGAGAAAGAAAAAATCAACTTCCCGTCACAGAAGCTTTAAGTAATGCCATCCGAAGCAGCGTTACACCTGTGTCCTCAGCAGGTGCTGCAGCTTTTGTCGGATTTATAGTTCTGGTCTTAATGCGTTTCAGTATCGGACGGGATATCGGATTGGTCCTTGCCAAAGGGATCGTCATCAGCTTGATAACCATCATGTTGCTGACGCCGGCCTTTATTCTGCGCTGGTATAAACTGATTGAAAGAACCGAACACAAACCACTGGTCCCTGCCTTCGCCCCCATAGCCAGAAAGATATACCGCTTCCGTTTTGTTTTCCTGATTCTGTTGCTTATAACTTCAGTTCCCGCCTATATAGGCAAAGATATGACCGATTTTACCTTTGGCAATGACGCTATGGGGCTGTCTAAGGGCACCATAGTATTCAATGATGAGCGGAAAACCAATGCCGTTTTCGGCAGGAACAACATAGTCATGATTATAATGCCCAACACTTCAATGGTAACGGAAAGACTTCTTTCAGATGAATTGGAGAATCGGCTTTATGTTAAATATGTCACTTCCCTGGCCAACTCTCTGCCGGAGGGAATACCCGAGAGTTTTATCCCAGATAGCGTGAAAGGCAGTCTGCATACAGAAAAATACGCCCGTATGCTGGTGTCTCTTAAGACGGCCAGCGAAAGTGATCTGGCCTGCAACAGTATCAATGAAATTTCTCAGATTGTTAAAAAGCATTATCCGGAAGATTCTTATATAATTGGCGCTACACCTTCCACTATGGATATCAAAGACGTTATTGTTGATGATTGGACTAAGATTGACCTGATTTCCATGTTGGGAGTGGCTTTGGCCATCATGATTGCCTTCCGTTCCTTAGCCTTGCCCCTGGTTTTAATGATACCTATACAAATGGCCATTTTTGTCAACATGACATTTCCCTATCTCGCGGGAAAACAAATAATGTTCATGGGCTACGTAATCGTCAGCTGCCTGCAGTTGGGGGCTACCATAGATTATTCTATTGTTATGACTTACCATTACCTGGAATGGCGCAAGAAAACCGACAAAGTGACGGCCTCTATTAACGCGGCTACCGATAGTATGCTGCCTATCCTAACTTCGGGACTGATCCTGGCAGTAGCGGGATTCGGCGTTAGCTTCGTCTCCAGTGTTCAGGCCATCAAAGATTTGGGAACGCTTATTGGCAGAGGAGCCTTGTTAAGTGTATTTATGGTCATTACACTTCTCCCCAATTTATTTATATGGTCAGACCAATTAATTAATTTTAAAGGCAAGAAGCTGCTGCCCGCGGGTCTGGGAAAGGTTTTCGGTGCGAAAAGGCAATCATTTAATAACACCAAGGATATGGGGGAATAAAAAATGAGAACAATATCAGCAACCGGTAATCAGTCGGCATGGATGTTAAAGCTGGGTAAAAGGAAGAAAACCAGAATAATTGCAGTGATTCTATTGCTATGCAATCTCCTGGTTTATTCACCTGCAGCCTATGCAGCAGAGCCAACCGTCTCGGTAGATGAAGCTGCTTATGTCAATCTTGATTATTACGGCCAGGTTTTAGATGTAAATATAGTAAAAGGATGCAGCTTAAATGGAATTACTGAATTTTCAGATTACGGCGACTATGAATCAGTGAACAATATGTCCGGCTATGATCGGCCTATAATCCAATCTGACGGCGTAAGATGGAACTTAAAAAACAACGTTGACAATAAGAGATTTTATTACAGCTGTAAATTAAAAAATGATGCGCTGGAGCTTCCCTGGAATATTGATGTTTCTTACAAATTAAACGGAATGCCCTGCAAAGCGGAAACCCTTGCCGGTGCTTCGGGAGTTGTGGAAGTAAATGTCAAAGTCAAACCGAATCCCCAGGCTAAAGAATATTTTAAAAATAATATGATACTGCAGATGGCCACATATATAAATATGGAAGACACTTATAGCCTGGATGCCCCGGGATCGCAGATGCAATCCGTCGGAACATATAAGGCGGTGGTATTTGCCGCCCTTCCCGGTGAAGAAGATACTTTTACCATGCGAATCGGGACCAAAAGTTTTGAGACAGAAGGAATAGTGATGATGATGATCCCCGGGACCCTGAAACAGCTGGAGGATATCAAGGAGATCAGGGAAGCTAAGGATACATTATATGATTCGTATAGTGCCATTTACACCAGTATGAATGATATTCTGAATACGATGGAGAGTATGAAAGAAGGGCTTAGCGAGCTTCAAGGCGGAACGGCAGGGATGGAAAATGCCAGAAGTTCATTCAGCAGCGGCAAAGATAAAATGAATGAATATGCGGATACGGCCTTGAGTGATTTGTCCGCTGCCAACCGCCAGCTAAAGGATATTATCCCTTACTTCAAGACCGGGCAATACATGATTAAAGACATAAAAAAAGACATCAACGAAATAAACGACTCCCTGAATGACCTTGAAGCTCCCCTGGATGAAACCAAAAAATCTATCTCCAATATGAGCGAATCTTTAAAGGACCTCGAAGCTCCCTTGGATAGAACCAGAGATTCTATTTCAGATATGCGCGAAAACCTGGATAAATTGGATGAAATGCTGGGTCAGTTAAACAGTCAAATTGAAACTGCGCTCACCAATTTGGGAACAGTGGCTGGAGCCGGACTGGCAACACCTTACGAGGCCACCGAGCTTCAGGGAGGGGCGGGGATAGCATCTGTTTTAGGCGCATATTCAGGAAATATCAGTTCTTTAATCTGGGATATGCAGAGGATGGGAATAACAACCCAAGAGATTATTAATATCACGGAGGACTTAATTGATGAAACCAATAATTTAAATGATGCGGCAACCCAGTTTATCAATATCACGGAAGACTTGATTGATAAAACCAATAATCTTAATGGTACACTTAATTCTTATTCCTCTGACATGACCGACCTCCTTGGTGAATGCAGGGATTTGACCAACCTCTTAAACATAAGTATTGACAGTACGATAACCTTTTTAAGCTACACCAAGTCACTGCTGAAAACCAGCGGAGATTTATTTGACAAAGCTTCTGAAACCTCACTTAAAGGCATGTCGGATCTGCTGGGACAAAGTATCGCCGGGCTGGGCAGCATACCTACCATGCGCAATGCCAACAACACTATTAAGAAAACCATTGATAAGGAATTCGACAAATATGAGGATGAAAATAAATTTCTTGATCTTGATGCCAAAGCCGGGTTAATCTCATTTACTTCACTGAAAAACCCGACGCCGTCAAGTATTCAAATAATATTACGAACAGAAGAAATCAGCCTGGATGATAAAAGTGATAATTCAGATTTGGAGGCCAAAAAAGCAGATATAGGAGTTATGGGCAGGATTAAAGTTTTGTTTGCCGAAATCTGGGGAATGTTTCGGCATATTCTCTGATAGCATTGTAACTACATTCCCAATAAAGATTGGTTAACCGTATGCTGCCTGATGCCGGGGAAGAGGACACCTGCGTACCATAAACGTGTTCTTGATATACTTGAACAAATAGATGTATAGAAGAAAATAGCAATCTATTTCAACGTCCTCCTGAAAAATGAGTGACGGGTGTTCGGCTCAGTTCTTGGGCTGCAGGCTGAACACCCGTCATAATTGTGTACCCCTGGCATTCGGTCAGGTTATAAAACCGATCATCATTTTTTTGTCAATCTCCTTGCGCTTATTTCATAACCATTTCAACCAGCCGCTGAACTATTGCTGCTACCTCGGCGCGGGAGGCCGTTTCCTGCGGAGCGAAGAGCCCGCCGGAGCGTCCGGAAATGATGCCGGTGGTCTGGCAGTAGAGCGCCGCTCTTTGGGCCCAGCCGGAAATGCTGGCAGAGTCGGGATAGTGCAGTTCAGAGGCAGCATCTCCGGGCAGAGCGCCGAGAAAATCGGTGAAGCGGTACAGGATCGCCGCCATCTCCTCGCGGGTGATTGCCCGCCCCGGCGCAAATTGACTTGCGCCCACGCCTTCAATGATGCCGTTTTCCGCGCACCAATCCACGTATTTTCCATAGTAATCCGCATAGTCGCAGTCGTTAAAACTATGAATAGCGGAGGATTTGATTTTGCCGTAGCTGCGCTCATACAGCCGCCCGACCACGGTTGCGAACATA
>DHCD01000115.1:12587-14355 GCA_002398105.1 Syntrophomonas sp. UBA4911 | reverse complement strand
GCGCAAAATATATGTTATCATGCCGATTTTACTATGTCAAGCATTCCAAATCATTTTTTCCGGACTATTGATATCTTCTGTTCTCTTATTGGACAGTGGCATCATTCTTGCATTATCAAGGGGTAAAGTGATTCTTTACCGCTGCCATTAAAGTTTAAATAGGTTTTAGGCACCTCTCCAACAATAATGGTTTCTGCCAGCGGTATTACAGTTGATACTTTGATCGTTTCGTCCAGATAGGGAACAGCTATTTTTATATTACTGTCGATTTTAAAATATATGAAGTGCCTGGTTTGGTTGACTCCAGCCTGGTCAAATTTGTTTAGAACATTTACCTGAACTTCACCGGCCGGGATTATTTTCACTCTGAATTTGGGGCCATAACCAGCCAGAAATGACGGTCCCAGCAACTGTCCTGCCGGAATGCTGATGCTGTCGGACCGCATTTGTTCGCTGGCTTCAGCTATCTCAATGACGGTCCGGGTCATAATCTGGTTTAGCATTATAGTATTGGGTTGAATCATAACTATCCTGCCCTGCCCGTCTTTATGCACTGTAACCAGTTCCTGATATTCTATGTTATTAACTACTTGTTCGTTAACAATACGATTAATAGCTGCGGTTTCAGTCAGCTGAGCCTTGGATCGGGCCAATTGGAGAATACTGGATTTTATTTTCATGTCTGCTATTATAGTAATTGCTATTAAAAAAATCACAATTATGATAAGCCACCAGCGTCTTCTGTAGCCAAACATAACATCCCCTCCGCTAACCAATATATGAAAAGTAGATGTATTTGGTGCACAAAGTGGCTATAAAAAATCAAAAATTTAAACCGGCGGAAGATTCCTTCCTGGCTTTGAAATTTGAGGCTGTATGTTATAGACTATTTTTTGAAGGAGTGAGTGATATTGCAGCAAGTTAGGGTACGTTTTGCCCCCAGTCCAACCGGCAGCCTACATATCGGCGGAGCGCGAACCGCTCTCTTTAATTGGTTATTCGCCCGTAAGCATAACGGAGTATTTGTCCTCCGCCTGGAAGATACAGATTTGTTGCGCTCCAGCAAAGAATCATCTGCAGGTATTATTGATGGTCTGCAATGGTTGGGGCTTAATTGGGATGAAGGCCCGGAAACGGGGGGTTCCTACGGTCCCTATCGTCAAAGTGAACGCCTGTCTATTTACCGCCGATATTTGGAGCAGTTGCTCGCCAGTGGCTCGGCCTATTATTGTTTTTGCAGTAACGAAGAGTTGCAGCAAGAAAAGGAAGCTGCCCGCAATGGAAAAAGAGATTATAAATATAGCGGCAGATGCAGAGAACTTACATCGGAAGAAGTTCAACAGCGTCTTAGCCAGGGCTTAAAGCCGGTCATAAGAATAAAGGCGCCGGATAACGGGATATGCGTGGTGCATGATCTCATCCGCGGTGATGTGGAATTCAACTATGCTTTGATGGATGATTTTATAATTGCCAAGTCAGATGGATGGCCCACCTATAATTTTGCGGTGGTAGTAGACGATGCCAGTATGAATATCACTCATGTGATCAGAGCTGAAGAACACCTTTCCAATACTCCCAAGCAGTTGCTTATATATGAAAGCTTGGGTTTAACCCTTCCTCTTTTTGCCCATGTTTCCATGATTCTTGCTCCTGACCGGAGCAAACTCTCTAAACGCCATGGAGCCACTTCAGTGCAAGAATTCCGGGAGCAGGGATATCTGCCGGAAGCGCTGATAAACTATCTGGCTCTGCTGGGCTGGTCCAGCGG
>DHCD01000115.1:8093-12276 GCA_002398105.1 Syntrophomonas sp. UBA4911 | reverse complement strand
GAAAGGCTCCTCAGTCTGGTCAGCAATGATAATCAGATCAAGAAATGGTCGGTCCTTTATACCCGCGGATATTTGCTGCAGGCATTGCGGCTGGTTGGCAGTCGGGTTAAGACCCTGAACGAGATCCCGGCCGCAATTGAGTACTTCTGCGAGGATATCGCCGCTTATGATGACAAAGGCGTTGCCAAACATTTTCGTAAGGCTAATGCGGTGGATATTTTGACGGCCCTGATAGAATTGGTGGATAATTGTCCGCAATTTGAAGCAGAACTGATTGAGACCCGGATGCGCCGGCAGGCAGATATTATGCAGCTGAAAGCAGCAGAGCTTATTCATCCTGCCCGCCTGGCCTTAAGCGGCCGCACCAATACTCCCGGCCTTTTCGAGATCATGGAATTACTGGGCCGAGAAAGATGCCGGCAAAGACTGCAAAATGCTGTTGCATACATTCGCGGTCTTTAAAGCATACTTTATTAAAAGGCTGACAGCTAAAATTCATATCCAATCCAGACGAATAACCTTTGACATTACCTTGGCCCTGTATTATAATTATTTTCGCGCGGGGTAATTGCCCCCTTATTATTGCCGGTTGGTGTAACGGTAGCACGACTGACTCTGGATCAGTTCGTCAGGGTTCGAATCCTTGACCGGCAGCCATTTTAATGGCCCCATCGTCTAGTGGCCTAGGATGCCGCCCTCTCACGGCGGAGACAGGGGTTCGACTCCCCTTGGGGCTACCAAGCTAAATTGATAAACCCGTGTTTCAAAAACGATTGAAATACGGGTTCTATTATTTTCTGAATCAATCGTCCGGCCTATTGGATATAGGGCGACAGGTTCTTTTTCTTATTTTGGGCAATTCTATCATCGGTGGATACAAAATTTTTTGAATGAATACATTACAATAAGTCCTATATACAAACGAGTAAGCCGACCCCTTTTAGCTATTGCATTCTTTAAGAATAGGAGAATATAAAATGAATATTCAATACTTACAAAAAATACTCTCACCAATTACAGAGATGAAACAAAAGGGATTTTGAAAGCCGCTTTGCTGCAATTTGTCCTAGGGGTATGTTGGTCGGAAATATGATGATTTGATTACAGTTTATGAGCGCTTGACTTTGCCCTAACTGGAAGCCGTATACTCCAATCAGAACATGTTCAAATTCCATCGGAGGGTGATTCTATGCTCACAATCGGAGAATTCTCCAGAATCAGCAGGGTGTCTGCCAAGACGCTCCGCTATTACGACCAGATCGGGCTGCTCAAGCCCGGATTTGTCAGTCAGGACTCGGGTTACCGCTATTACGAGGTCTCTCAGCTTCGGGACATGCTGCTGATTGCGAAGCTGAAGCGGTATCGGTTTTCTCTACCTGAGATTTCCGCTGTTCTGGCCACAAGGGACAACGGCCGTCTGGCCCAACTCCTGCAAGCAAAAAAAGAGGAGTTCCTTTGGCAAATCAAGGACCAGCAGCACATCCTGCTGCAAATGGAGCAGGACATTGAGAAAATAGAAAGGTGTGAGAATATAATGCAGGCGAATTATTTGGTGAAAACCGTGGAGACGCAGCCCAAAACCATCTATTCCCTGAGACGGAAAATGAGTGTTCGAGATTTTGAAGAAGCCTTCGGCGCATTATGCGCCGGTTTGGAAAAGAATCGGCTGAAACCTGCCGGGCCTTTTCTGTCCGTTTACCACGATGAGGAATTCAATCATGAATGCACGGATATTGAAGTCGGGGTAGAGGTAGCGGGCGGCAGCGGCGAGCAGGTGCGGACGCTTGCTCCGGGACTTTGCTGCTTTGCCACCCATATCGGGCCCTATGACGATTTCACGCCGTGCTATACGGCGCTGATGGAATGGATTGAAAGGGAGGGTTATACCGTTGCCGGGCCGCCCTTTGAATTGTATATCAAAGGCTGTGATGACAATGTTGTGCCCAGTGAATATGTAACCGAAATTTATTTTCCCATCAAAAAGTAACTGAAACGGGACAGCAAAGGCAGGGTGAACTTACGGAGTCTCCCTGCCTTTCCCTTCGTTTTGTCACAACAGCCCAGCTTGTTTTCCGCAGGTTCTTTCCAAGCCTTGGTTTAAGCTTATCCGGGGGCTCCAGAGCAATATTTTCCCGGCTTTACTATTATCCAGGCGACTGTGCATGATGTCGCCTGCCCGCCCGGGAACGTGCAGAGGTAGGGTATGAGATTGATTAAGGCGGTTGAAAAGTCCCCCCAATTCATTGATGGACACCGCCTGGCCGGTACTGATGTTAAAGGTCTGATTATCGCCCCGATGCAGTGCGTTGATGCAAGCGGCGACCACATCGCCGACATAGATGAAATCCCGGGTCTGCTCCCCATTGCCCTGAATAATAATATCCTCCCCGCCGGTATAACGGGAGACGAACTGGGCTATTACCCCGCCGTCTCCGGCAGCCTGCTGGCGAGGCCCATAAACATTGGCGAATCTCAGAATAGTGTATTGCAGCCCCAACAGCAGGTTATACATTCTTATATAGCACTCGGCGGTATATTTGGAAAGGCCGTAAAAAGAAACCGGATTAGCGGGGTGGCTTTCGTCCAGGGGCAGGTACAAGGGGTTGCCATAAACAGCGGCACTGGAAGCAAATATTACTTTACTGATTTGATATTTAAGCGCATGGCTCAGTATCTTCAGGGTACCTGCGATATTGTTATCCGCATCAAACCCGGGATCCTGTTGGGAGCGGGCCACATTGACCTGGGCGGCAAAATGATATATAAATTGGGGCTTTTCCCGGGCTATTACCTTTTCCAGCTTATCATCCTTGATATTCAGCTTGTAGAATTTAGCCCGGCAATTGATATAATCAAGCCGGCCGGAACTTAAATTATCGGCTATTATTACCTCATGCCCTTTATTCACCAGATGGTCGCTTAAATGAGAGGCTATAAAACCTGCCCCTCCGGTTACCAGAATTTTTATATGTCAATCCCCCTCCCTCTGCCACTTATCTTATTTATATGATTGCTGTTCTTCCGGCGTGACCTGCCAGTAACCGCTCAGGCTGATAATGTATAAAATAGTATGGGACTGCTGTAAGTATATGCAACCAGAAGGAGGGTATATTATGCCCGAAATAAGATACCGCTCCAATGTGAGAATTAGCGGTTTAGGCAATTATCAGCCGTCGCCCCGGGAAACGGTATTAAATCCGCCAACGGCTGGTATCAGTGGCATCAAGGGAACAGTATTAAATCCACCCATAGCGGGTGTTAATGACATCAGCTATTATTCAGGATCGCGTGAAATAATCCGGGACGAAAAAAGATTAGCCCTGGTCCGGAAACGCCAGGAACTGGAATCTAAGGTAATGACAGTCGACCAAGTGGCTGATAAAATCCTGCAGGCGCTGCGGGAGCAACGCGGCTTTTCCATTATTCGCCTGGGGGACGCGGAGATTTTAACTCTGGCTCAGGATACCGTTTTCCCCACCAGTATAAATGTTCCCGCCTGGGGGGATTTAATGGCGGAACTCTGCCGGGACCCGCTTCTGGGCAAGGGAGATAATAATGAAGTTGTCCGGTGGAGAGATATGATGCACACTTCCGGAGTCGATTATCCCGATTTGCAGGTTCGGGACCAGTTGGCCCAGGCAGTAAAGTCCGCCAGTCTTATAGGCATACCGGTAAGAAACCGCCCCGGGCGCTCCCGGGCTCATCTGAAATTGGTGGAAGGCTTTCAAACGGTTTTGCTGGAAGAATTCCAGCTGCTGAACCTGACCCCGGAAAAGATGCAATTTAGCGATTCTGCCCTCCATTATCTGCTCTACACTTCCGGATGGATGAATCGCATTCTTTTTCCCGGCAATTATCCCCAGATAGCCCAGCGCTATTCTTTTCCTCCCGGTTATAGACCCGAGGTTCTGCTGGTGGGCAATCGGGCGGGAGAACTGGCGGAACTTATGGGACCGCAAGGGCTCAGGATAAGCGGAGTCATAAAACCGGTAGGCCTGAATAATATTGATGAGACTATGGCGGCAATTTCCCGTCACTCTTTTGATATTGCCCTGATGGCGGCCGGTATTGCCGCTAAAATCCTGTGCCCGGCAACTGCTGAGAGAATGGGCCGGGTAGCGATTGATGCCGGACATCTGTTTGATTTACTGGTTGATCACCACCGCCATCTCGACCCCCAGAG
>DHCD01000115.1:6092-7770 GCA_002398105.1 Syntrophomonas sp. UBA4911 | reverse complement strand
AAAGGTAAGGATGTATACTGTGCCGCCAAAAAAGTCAGTGATGAACAGATAGCCCTTATCCGCCATACTGACCGCCAGAGCCTGGAAGAGATGGGCTTTACCTTTATAAAACTGCTTTCCCTGGATTACCCTGATGTCAGAGGCCAGGCTATATTCTTTGAGGGGCATATGGATGAAATGGCGAAAGCACTTAAGCAAGTTGAAAAAGGGTATTAAAAAACCCGGGATATAACCCGGGTTTAACCTTTATTTAAGCAGTAAACGAATAAATTTCCTCTTGCCCACCTGTACCACCATTGCGTTTTCTGTTTTTATATTTTCTTCTTCATATTTTTCGCCATTGATCTTTACCGCACCCTGTTTAAGCATACGCCGTCCGTCACTGGTGGAGTCCACCATACCTTGTTCGTGCAGGAATTTGGGTAACCACAATTCTTTTTCTTTTACTGTAACTTCGGGAATATCTTCCGGTATATCACGCTGGGAAAATACCAGTTGAAATCTCTCCTGAGCCTTTTGGGCCTCTTCCTGACTGTGATAAATAGCTATAATCTCACGGGCCAGGCGCATTTTTATATCCCGGGGGTTGGCAGTACCTTCCTGCATAGCCTTTTGCATATTGTCAATCTCGTCCTGCGCAACCATGGTAACGAGTTCAAAGTAGCGAGTGATTAATTCGTCCGGGATTGACATAGTCTTACCGAACATCTCATTGGGATCTTCGTTTACTCCTATGTAATTTCCCAGGCTCTTGCTCATTTTCTGTATTCCGTCAGTACCTTCAAGAATAGGCATGGTCAGGGCTATCTGAGGTTCCATCCCATATTCTTTGAGCAGATTTCTGCCCACCAGCAAGTTAAACTTCTGATCCGTTCCGCCCATCTCGACATCAGCTTTAAGGGCTACCGAATCGTAACCCTGCATCAGGGGATATAAAAATTCGTGGATTCCGATAGGCAGCCCTTCTTTATAGCGTTTTTCGAAATCATCTCTTTCCAGCATCCGCGCTACGGTATATTTTCCGGTCAGATTCAAAACATCTACCAGGTTTAACGGCATCAGCCACTCGCTGTTAAAATGAATTATGGTTTTATCCCGGTCCAGGACCTTAAATATCTGTTCCTGGTAAGTGGCCGCATTGACCTGTACCTCTTCCTCGGTCAGCTGTTTGCGGGTTTCGGATTTACCGCTGGGGTCACCAATTCTGCCGGTAAAATCGCCTATAATCAGATGCACCTCATGGCCTAAATCCTGAAACTGACGTAATTTGTTCAGCACCACGGTATGCCCCAGATGAATATCGGGGGCGGTAGGATCCAATCCCAGTTTTACCCTGAGCGGACGGTTTTCTTTAATCGACCGATAGAGCTTCTGCTTTAGCTCTTCTTCCGGTATTATCTCAGCTACCCCACGACGAATGAGCTGCATCTGTTCATTTACCTTAACATCTACGTTTTTACTCACTTGATAACCTCCTTGCTTTAAAAAATGATAGCATATGCTTGAAAGGGTGTGCAATAATTAGAGCTATAAAGGCATATATAGTATTGAAAACCTGTACTTTGCAGGAGATAAGTGCAGCTTTGTCAAATAATCTAATCATAATTTATCCAGGAGGCATATTTCTTATATGGTAAGCACTAACCCACAATCCCGAAAATCTAAAAAATCTAAAAAA
>DHCD01000115.1:3152-5893 GCA_002398105.1 Syntrophomonas sp. UBA4911 | reverse complement strand
TTAACAGTTGTTATTGTGCTCCTGTTTATGTTTGTAGGCAGTGCACTGGGCCTGGTGATTTTTACCGCCAGCAAACTACCGGCCTGGGATCCGCAGCAACTATCAGGTGCTAAGACAACTCTGCTCTATGATGATGAAGAACAAATAGCAGCCCGACTCCATGCTGAAGAAAACCGGACTGAGGTCAAGTTGGACAAAGTGCCGCAGGATCTTGTCAATGCTTTTATCGCTACCGAAGATCAAGATTTTTATAAGCATCACGGGGTGAACTTTAAGGGTATAGCCCGCGCGGTTTTCTATAATATTCAGTCCAGGGATCTAACCGGCCAGGGGGCCAGCACCATAACCCAGCAACTGGCACGTAATGCCTTTCTCTCTTTTGATAAACGTTGGGAACGTAAGTTAAAGGAAATTATAATCGCTTTTAAGCTCGAATCAGCTTATTCCAAAGATGAAATACTTTCCATGTACATGAATAAAATAAACTTCGGCGCCGGCGCTTATGGAGTTCAGGCTGCGGCCAATACCTATTTCGGCAAGAATGTTGAGCAATTAGATCTGGCCGAATGTGCTCTGCTGGCAGGATTACCTCAGAGCCCCAATGCTTATAATCCTTTTCAATATTATGACCGGGCCAAAAAGCGTCAGGAAATGGTATTGAACAATATGCTTAAGTGCGGTTATATCGACGCCGCCCAGGCTCAGGCTGCCAGCCAGGAAGCGCTGGTATTCAAAAAAGCGACCAATGCCAACACCAGATATGGATATTATATTGATTCGGTTATAGATGAAGCCATAGATATCCTGGGCAGTAAAAAGCTCAGTTCCGACCCTAATAATGCGGTTTATCGGGGAGGGCTGAGAATATATACCGCTATGGATACCGACCTGCAGCAATATGCGGAAGAGCTGTATTCCAACCCGGCTAATTTCCCCAAAGAGAATAAAGGAGGCAATACTGTTCAGTCAGCCATGGTGGTTATTGACCATGCCACCGGTGAAGTAAAGACGGTGATCGGAGGACGCAGCTACGAGCGTAAACGTGGATTCAACCGGGCCACCAGCGCTTATCGCCAGCCCGGCTCATCCATAAAGCCGATTGCGGTTTATGCTCCTGCTCTGGAAAATGGCTATATGCCCTTCTATGTTTTAAACGATGCTCCGGTTTCCTTTAAAATAGGAAATACGGTATGGACTCCGCACAACTATGACGGCAAATACCGGGGCCTTATTCCCATGCGTACTGCCGTCCAGTGGTCAATCAATGTTTACGCAGTCCAGATGCTGGACCAGGTAGGTATCAGGAAGAGTTTCGATTTTGCCCGTTCCCTGGGCCTGCAGCTGGTGGACTCCCCCGGTACCAATGATCTTAGCCTTTCCCCCCTGTCGCTGGGAGGATTGACCCGGGGGGCAACGCCGGTACAGATGACAGCGGCTTATGCCGCCTTTGCCAATGGAGGAGTTTACAGCAAGCCCCATTTTATTACCAGGATCGTCGACGCCCAGGGCTTGGAAATCTATCAATATAAACCCGAGGATAAAAGGGTAATGACAGAAGAAACCGCCTGGTTGATGAGCGATATGCTGCAAACGGTGTGTAATGCCGGAACCGGTACCAACGGCAGGGTCCCCGGCGTGGTTACTGCCGGTAAGACCGGTACCACCGAAGAACATAAGGACTCCTGGTTCTGCGGCTTTACCCCGGGTTATGCCGCTGCCGTATGGATGGGTTACGACAGTGACCATGCCATGAGCGGCGAATCCGGCGGCGGCTATCCGGCTCGCCTGTTCCGGGCAGTTTTACAGAAGGCCCATCAGGATAAAAAGTTTACGGCTCGAAAGATGCCGGCGGGTATTACTAAGACAACGGTTTGTTCCCTCTCGGGCAAGCGGCCGTCGGAAAGTTGCCCTGACGTTATCTCCGATTATTGTGCCAAGCGTTTTCTGCCGGATGAAACCTGTGACCAGTTGCATGAGCTTATCTATATTTGTCCGGAATCAGGCAAACTGGCTGGCAAGTACTGTCCTAATCCCCAAGTTTTATCCCCCTCTAAACCTGGGGATGATGGAAATCCTCCGGAGATTCCTACGGAAAAGTGTGATATTCATACTCAGGCGCCGCTGATAGATCTGAATAATAATAAGTATGACCCCTCTGCCGGAGGAGAGGTCTATATCTGCACTGACCCCCGGCATGAGGGAAAAATATATCGGGCCAGATTCTCCGATCCTCTGCACAGCGGCGGCTGCCCCGACATGTATATTCAAAAAGTCGAGTTGCCGGCGGGGACCAGTATTCCTGATTGTAACCTGCCTGATCACCAGATAAAAAGCAAGAAGCCGAAAGAGGTCATAAATGACTTTCTGGACCGCTAAACAATAATTGAAAGTATAACAACTCTGTTGGGATGCATAAATATGCAGAAGCCGTCAGACGGAGCCTGGAGCATCACCCTGCGAAGGCGAAGCAGCGGAAGGGGGCGAGCCCCACGGATGGGGCTCGAGTGACATTGAGCACGGATGCGAATTGGAACGTCACCCTGCAGACGCGAGACAAGCAGTTGGTGTTGCCCAAGCGGAGTCTTGGCGACGGAATATTTAGGCATCCCAACTCCACGTTATAACTAATCAGAGTTTTCCACCTACTATTTTAGTACCTGCCGATACCTTATGAGTATGGTCCCAGTCCCAGGCCAGGGGAACTAATTCAGTTCTACCACGGTAACTCCATGTCCGCCTTC
>DHCD01000115.1:0-2878 GCA_002398105.1 Syntrophomonas sp. UBA4911 | reverse complement strand
ACCCGAACCGAATCCAGACCTGCCAGATTGGCATCTTCCAGATACCGGTCAACGGTCAGGAGGGCATCCTCGGCCATCAGGCCCCGGACATCAATCTCCTTGCTGATGTGTTGAGCCTTCTCCAGATAAGTCTGATTGCGCCACTTGATTTTAGCCTCTTCCGGGGATTGAGTTTTACTTACCTGGGCTTGTTTTACATTTAACCTCAGGATACCTACCTGCACCAACATTTCCCCCTGGCTGTTGGGGACTTCCAAGACATGGCCTTTTTGGTCGATATCTTTGACATGAACATAATCGCCGACTCTTATCTCTTCGTTTTCTCCGCCTTCGGGCTCGAATTCCAGCCGTACATCCTGTTCCAGTTGTTTTAGCCTTTGGCGTTTCTTTTCAACTTCATGCCACTTGGGAGGCTTATCCTGTTCCTTTAATAATTTCTTTAAATCCTGAATGGCTTCTGCCGCTTCATCTTTGATCAGGCGCAAGTAGTCCTCCGCCTCCTGCCGGGCTTGGGCCAGAACCTCTCTCTTTTCCTGCTCATATCTGACCTTTTCCAGCTCCAGAATTTCCTTTTGCTGCAGCAGTTCACCCTGCAGAGCTTCGGCGGCGCGTAAAGAATCTTCATAAGCCTGGCGGCTCTCTTTCAACTGGCGGATCATGTTGCCCAGTTCCATTTCGTTCTGTGGGACCAGTTCCTGGGCTCGTTTTACCAGCGATGCTTTTAGCCCCAATTTCTTCGCTATTTGAAAGGCATTGCTCTGTCCCGGCATACCTATGGTCAATTCGTAGGTAGGTCTGAGATTGATCGGGTCAAATTCCACACAAGCATTTTCCACCCTTTGATTCTGGTAAGCATATTTTTTCAGCTCACTCTGATGGGTGGTAACCAGAGCTCGTACTTTCTTGCTTCTGAGTTCTTCCAGAATCACCCGGGCCAGGGCGGCTCCTTCAACCGGATCAGTGCCTGCTCCCAGTTCATCCAGCAAAACCAGGGAATGATCATCAACCTCTTCCAAAACCCTGATTATATTTTTCATATGGGAAGAAAACGTGCTCAGTGATTGTTCTATGCTTTGCTCGTCACCGATATCCACATAGATTGATTTAAAAACAGCAACCGAACTGTTTTCCCGGGCCGGGATAAACATACCGCACATAGTCATCAGGGTAAGCAGGCCCAGGGTCTTTAAGGCCACCGTTTTGCCGCCCGTATTGGGTCCGGTTATGACCAGGATATCGAAAGCTTTTCCCAGTTCAATATTCACCGGAACCGCCTTTTCTCCCAGCAAGGGATGACGTCCGCGTCTTATTTCGATTATGCCCTGAGAATTGATCCGGGGCCGGAAAGCGTTCTGTTTATAGGCCATACGGGCGCGGGCGAATATTAAATCAAGCCGGCTCAGGATTTTCATATTAGCAGCGAGATCATCTGCAAAAATTGCTACCGCCCGAGTGAGTTCCCGTAAAATTTTTTCGATTTCGCGTTTTTCTTCCATCTGCAGACCGCGGATACGGTTATTATGCTCGACCACGGCCAGAGGTTCTATGAAAACGGTAGCCCCGCTGGCTGATTCGTCATGAATGATTCCTTTTACCTCATAGCGGTATTCCTGTCTGACCGGAACCACGTAACGGCCGTCTCTTTCGGTAACAATGGCGTCCTGCAGAAGCTTCTGGTTATTCCCGGAGCGGACAAAATCCTGCAGATATTCACGAATGCGGTTACGGCTGGTATTGATCTGATTTCTGATATTTCTTAAAGCGGGAGAAGCGTCATCCCGCAACTCCCCTTCTGCGCTTAAAGCCGCTCGTAATTGCTTTTCCAGAGCGGGATTTTCCTGCACCCCCGCCAGCAATTGAGCTAAAGAAGGGTATTTTTCGCTGGCTGCATATTGCTTCGCCGCCCGGCCGGCATTTAGAGCCCTTTGTACCTGGTACAGCTCCGCCGGATAGAGGATACCGTCCGCCCGGGCTTTACCCAGGTAAGGATCCAACAACTGCAGCTCGCTTAAAAAACCGGTATCTCCGAAACGCAGAGCTTCCATAGCTTCTCCGGTTTCATCCAGCCAATGGCGTATCTCGGTTTCATCATTCGAAGGGGCCAGAGCCTGAGCTTTTATTCTGCCGCCATCACTATAGGCAAACTCAGCCAATTGGGTTTGGATCTTGTCGAATTCAAGTTTTATCAGGCTGTCTTTATTCATTAGTTATAATACCCCTCGATAATAATGACATTTGGTAAATTCCGAAGGACTCAATTCCAGCAGTTGGCTTTTGAGTCTGTTATAATCAGGTTTGATTCCGGCCCGCAGCTCGTTCAAAGCCTGGCGATAAACCGCAACTATTCCCCCTACCTGGGGGGCGGTTTGCCGCCGGGCTTCAATTCTTATACTTCCTATCCCCAGGGCCAGCACCTTCTCCAAATCATCCAGCAGGCAGAGAGTACGGGAATTAAAGAGGTAAAACCGGCAATCACTATCCCCCATAAGCGGGAACTCGTAACCCTTGTCATCCCGTATACGGTAATCATCCTGGCGGCAGTAGGCCGGGCATTTGCCCTCTTCATTACCCAGCAGAGCCCGTAAAATACAGAACTGGGAAAGCATAAGGATCAACTCCCCCTGTACCAGTACTTCAGCTTTATCCAGCGGTCTTAAATCCTGCAGCTGTTTGAAGTTCAGTTCCGGTGACAGGCATACACTTTGCGCCCCTATATTAAGCAGATAGTTCAAGGTAATGTTGTTGAATACATTCAGGCTGTAATCTGCCCGTACGGATAATTTCCTGTCCCGGGCCCATTTCAGGCTGCCCAGGTTCCCAACCATTATAGTATCACAGGAAAGCTGTAAAAGTCCTTCCCATTCTTTTTCTTCCCCCG
>DHCD01000054.1:22252-23073 GCA_002398105.1 Syntrophomonas sp. UBA4911 | reverse complement strand
GATATAAAAGCGGAGCAGTTGTTTACCCTGATGGCAGACCGGGAATTGCCGGACGACCGGGAACTGCCCCAGACCGGGGTAGGCCTGGAAAAAGAGAGGATGCTGGCGCCGACGTTTGTAACCAGTCCCGATTACGGCACCAAATTAACCACGGTTATTCTGGCAGACCGGAAGCGTAATATCCAATTCTGGGAGCGCAGCTTTACTGACCGGGAGGGTACCTGGGACCAGGTATACTATGAGATATCAGGGGACGGCAGGCGATGGGAAAAGTGAATAAAAAATTTTATCGGGACGCAGATTTCCGCCCATAATCTTTACACGAAATTCGGAAAATCTAGGGAAATACGCGAAAAATTTTTGAAATAATCCACGCAGTTCCCTAAAATTCCCGGTCTATTGTTTTTTTAAGTTATCAAACCATTAGATTACATATGGCATTGGAGAAGGCCACCGGGTCTTCTATATCAATGCCTTCAATAAGCAGCGCCTGATCGTATAAGATTTCACTGTAGGCTTTAAGCTTATCCCGGTCATGCTCGTACAAATCTTTCAGGGTGGCAAAAATCGGATGATGAGCATTGATCTCCAAAATCCGTTCCGCCTTGATCTGATTCTCTGAAGGCATAGCGTTTAATATCTTTTCCATTTCCAGTGACAGTATCCCCTCACTGCTCAAACAAACGGGATGGGATTTAAGCCGCTGCGACAGCCGTACTTCTTTCACCTTATCCCCTAAAGCTTCCTTCATATAGTTAAACAGTTCCTTAAAGTCCTCGGCCTGTTTGGCAGTCGATTCTTTTTCCGCCTCACTTTCCAGG
>DHCD01000054.1:13026-21950 GCA_002398105.1 Syntrophomonas sp. UBA4911 | reverse complement strand
ACTAATTCCGTTTGCGGCAGGCGGTCGATGCGGTCTATGCTGTCACCGCCGGCATAGTAAATGTATTTCTGGTCTTCCTGCATGCGGCCGATATACTCTTCGATCGTCACCAGCTTCTGCTCACGGGAAGAATAAAACATAATCAGCGGCTTCAGCATCTCCTTGTTGAGGCCGAACTGGTTGTAGACACCCCACTTAAGCTGCAGGCCGAAGCTTTTAAAGAATTTTTCATATTCTTCCCGCTGCTGGTTTAACATATCAAGCAGTTCGCCGGCTATTTTTTTCTCCAGACTTTTGGCGATCAGTTTTAGCTGACGGTCATGCTGGAGCATTTCCCGGGAAATATTAAGCGATAAATCCTGGGAGTCCACCAGGCCCCTGACAAAATTAAAGTGGTCGGGCAGCAGGTCAGCGCATTTGTCCATGATCAAGACCCCGTTGGAATAGAGCTGCAGGCCCTTTTCATAATCCTTGCTGTAGTAGTTGTGGGGAGTACGGGCAGGGATGAAAAGCAGGGCATTATACGTAGCCCGACCTTCAGTACTGCTATGGATAACCCGCAGAGGATTTTCATAATCAAAAAACTTTTCCTTATAAAAATAGAAATAGTCTTCATCCGTGAGCTCGCTCTTATTTTTGCGCCAGATAGGAACCATGCTATTGAGGATTTCCGTTTCCACATAGGGTTCATACTCGTTTTCGCTGCCTTCTTTAAGCCGCTGTTTTTCCATATCCATTTTGATGGGATAGCGAATATAATCCGAATATTTTTTAATAAGTGACTTGATTTTGCGGGCATCCAGAAACTCATCGTAATTGTCCTCGTCATTGTTGTCCTTGAGGTTGAGAATAATAGCGGTTCCCACACTATCTTTGCCGGCGCTGGTGATAAGGTAGCCGTCCAGACCTTCCGATTCCCATTGCCAGGCTTCCTCTGAGCCATAAGCCCTGGTTATTACCGTAACCCGCTTACTGACCATAAAAGACGAATAGAAGCCGACCCCGAATTGGCCGATAATATCAATATCCTCCAGACCTTCATTTTCCCGGATAAAGGCCAGAGAACCACTGTTGGCTATGGTGCCCAGATTGCTGTCCAGTTCTTCCCTGGTCATACCAATGCCGTTATCGGAAATGATAAAAGTCCGCGCCTCCTTGTCTACGGTGATTCTAATGCTGAAATCTTCTCTTTCCAGACCGACATTTTGGTCGGTCAAAGAACGAAAATACAACTTATCCACGGCATCACTGGCGTTGGAAATCAATTCTCTCAAAAAGATTTCCCGGTTGGTATATACGGAGTTAATCATTAAATCCAACAGACGCCGGGATTCAGTCTTAAACTGCGTTTTTTCCATGATTGCAACACCTCACAATGGAATAATAATTTTATTTATGATTATCAGCGCCGAAGGGTCAGACTCCTTCGGCGTCCGATTTCCTTTTGATTCCATTACAGCCTGCGGTTTCCCGCGGTCCGGCTGTTACCAGCCGCGGCTGCTGCCGCCGCCGCCGCCGGAACCGCCGCCACCAAAACCCCCGAAGCCGCCGCCGCCGAAGCCTCCAAAGCCTCCACCGCCAAAGTAGCCGCCGCCTCCGCGATAATAACGCCTGCCGCCCCCGCTGCGGGGACCTCCTCCCGAGGAACCTCCACCGGGACGGATCATACGGAATATTATATAAAGGGCAATCAATATGCCTATGACCGCCGGCCAGGAGAATCCATCCCGCTGAGAGGAAGGGCTCTGACCGGCTGTGCCGGCCGCAGCCGGCTCATAAGGAATATCATACTCCGCGCATACTTCCTTTAAGAGCGCATTATAGGTTTTAATAACCCCGGTATCGAACTGCCCCTCTTTAAAATAAGGCAGTAGATACTCGTCCTGGATCCGCCCGGTTTTAGCATCGGGCAAGGCTCCTTCCAACCCATAACCTATTTCGATCCGGCTTTTTCTTTCTTCCTGGGCGATCAGCAGCAAGACCCCGTTGTTTTTTTCCTTATCCCCGATGCCCCACTGGCGCAAAATTTCCAGGGAGTATTCCTCCAGAACCACATCTTCCCCCAGAGTAGGAACGGTGACGACTACGATCTGGGCTCCCGTCTTTTGCTGCAGGCTTTGGCTGGCATTCAGGATAGCAGCCTCAGTTTCCGGGGACAGCATGCCGGCGTTGTCCAGGCAGTAAAAATTGCGATCGGGTTGGGGTATATCCATAGCCGCCAGTGCCGGCAGGTTAAATACCAGCAGCATTATCAAACTTGTCAGCATCAATAAGTTCTTGCGCATATTATATCATCTCCCGGCGGAAAAGTACGGAACCTCCGTAGGCTTCACCTGATTTAACCATTAGAACTTAACCTCGGGCACCTTCTGGGCGCCTTCGGCAGCTTCGAAGTATTCCCGAGACTCGAAGCCGGCCATGCCTGCGATGATATTGCCCGGGAACCGCTTAATGCGGGTGTTGTAAGATCGAACTGCATCATTGTAGTCTCTGCGGGTCGTGGCCAGGCGGTTTTCGGTTCCTTCCAGCTGGTCTGACAACTGGCGAAAGTTGGCATCTGATTTTAATTCCGGATATCTTTCCACCACTACCAGCAAACGGCTGAGAGCGCTGCCCAGATCGGCGTCAGCCTGGGCCTTTTCTCCCAGGGTATTGGCTCCGGCCAGTTTACTGCGGGCCTCCGCCACCTGGGTAAATATCTCCTTTTCCTGGGTGGCGTAAGCCTTGGTGGTCGCGACCAGATTAGGAATCAGATCGGAACGCCTTTGCAGCTGGCTTTCCACCTGGCTCCACGCATTGTCAATTTTCTCGTTATCATTGACCATGCCGTTATACATGGACACGCCTGACACCAGGATTATGGCCATAACGGCCACAACGATCCATAAAGTACGGTTTTTCACCGCATTTCCCCCTCTCAGAGAATAAGAATAATTTGACTATATTTTATTACATTTAGCCTTCGGGCAGCAAATCAAAGTATGGGGAACAGCCGGGCAAGCTCATGGACGGGGTCGGCTAAAGCATGCTATCATTGTTTTATGGAAAGATTTTTCTTGAATTAGGAGGCTGTTTATGAATAAAGTTGAAAAGGCACTTATTCATGCTCTGTTTGTACATCTGCATCACAACACGGATAAAGCTATTGATTTTAGTCTGTTCCAACAACTTAATCAAAAGGTTGACCAGCTCTGGCCCGGCGCTTTATTGGTGGGCCCTGAAGCTAATGATGATGCGGCCGTATTTAAGATCCCCGGTTCGGATTGCTTTATTACCGCTAAAATGGAGAGCCATTGTTCGCCCTGTGTTCCCCGGCCCTATGATGCTGCAGCCACCGGAGCCGGCGGAGCTATGCGCGATGTGGTCGCCATGGGCGCCCGGCCTATGTTTCTTTTGGATTTCATAGGCACCCGTCCGTTGGAAGAAGAAGTTATCGTCGGCCCCTGCGGGTTTGCCGGTCAATGCACCTGCGGCCAATGTGAGGTTATGACCAGTCAGGACAGAATAAATCTGATGCTTAAAGGGATTGCCGCCATGTGCGAAAATATGGGGGTATTTGTAGTGGGAGGCGGTTTCTCCACCTCCTTCAGTGACATCGTACCGGCAACCGTAGTAGCGGTAATCGGCCGGCAGGTTACGGACAAACCCCTGACCAAGCCGGCTAAATCTCCGGGAGATAAGATCATTATCATCGGGGAAACCGGTACCGATGGCAATGATACCCTCTTTAGAGCCGGGCTGGCATCGGTGATGGAGCCTGCGGTTGCTCTTTTTGCTGAGGAGAAAACCACTATGGAGGCTACTTTGGCCGCTTTTGCTACCGGGAAAATCAAGGCCTGTTCGGATCTGGGAGCAGCCGGAATCGGCGCTGCCGTTTGTGAATCCGCCCGCTTTGGAGGATTGGGAGCCCGGGTGGAATTGGACCAGGTACCGGTGAGAACTGCCGCTATTTCTCCCGAAGAAGTTTTTATCTGCGAGACCCAGGCTCGTATGCTGCTGCAGGTGGAGCCCCGGCATGTTGCGGAGGTCCTGGAGGCTATCCGCAGCCAAAATGGCACTGCCGCGGTAATCGGCGAGATCAATGACCAGGATTATAATGTTTTCACCTATCAGGGTGAGGTGGTGGCTACCATTCCTAATAAACCTTCTCCGGAAATCCTTAAGGAGCTGATGGGTTAGGGGCGAGCTGATATTTTTACAGCCAGGTAGAGCCACTGAATATAAAAAGGGGAAATAGGGCGGGGCTGTGGGAGATAAGTCCCGCCCTATTGCACCAAAAGATATATAAATATTAAGGGGTTTAATTAATCAGGTTATAAACGCTGAATTCAGTCTGTCTTATTACTTCTGACCCATATGTGCATCCTTTCAGCTTCCTTGATCAATTCATCCCGCAGGTCAGGATGGGCAATCTCAATCAGTGCTTCCGCCCGCTGCCAGGTTGATTTGGCTTTGAGCATGGCAATACCGTATTCAGTAACCACGTAGTAATTGATGCTCCGGGGTACGGTTACCGTAGCGCCGGGAGTCAGGAGAGGGCGGATGCGGGACTGCAAATTGCCTTCTCTGTCAGTAAAAGTGGAAGTCAGGCAGATAAGCCCCTTTCCCCCCCGGGAATAATAAGAGCCCAAGATGAAGTCCAATTGTCCGCCGGTTCCGGATATATGACGGATACCGGAGGATTCTGAAGCCACTTGGCCATAGAGATCCACTTCAATGGCGTTATTAATCGCCATTACCTTATCGTTTTGCCCGATTATAAAGGGATCATTGGTATAATCAACCGGATAGATGGCACAGCAGGGGTTCATATCCAAAAAATCATATAATTTATTGGTGCCCATGGCAAAAGTGTATACCATCTTGCATTTATCCAGCTGCTTGCGGCGTCCGGTAATACGTCCGGCTTCATACATGTCGACAAAGGAATCGCAAAGCATTTCCGTGTGCACGCCCAGATCCTGCAAATCTGACTGGGCGATCATAGCTCCTACGGTATTGGGCATGGCTCCGATACCCAACTGCAGACAAGCCCCGTCTTCAATTTCTGCCATGACGATAGCGGCGATTTTCTTGTCGATATCTGATATAGGCAGCTCGGGAAGTTGGATCAGAGGCTGATTGTCACCTTCGACTATATAATCCACTTCGGAGATATGAATGGACTCCCGGCAGCCTCCGAGACAGACGGGGACCGATTCATTGACTTCTATAATCATCGTTGAGGCCGTATCACAGACCTGGGGGGTAAATGAAACCGAGGTTCCAAAATTGAAGAAGCCATGTTGATCCATGGGAGAAACCTTGATCAAAGCCACGTCGGCTTTAACATAGCCGCGTTCATAGAACCCGGGACCTTCATGATAAGTCAGAGGAACGTAATTGCACATATTCCGGTCATGCAATTTGCGGCTGGCGGCGCTCATATGATAATCCTGATAGATTACATGTTTCCTTTCCGGATCAGCCAGAACCGTTTGGGGCATAAAAGGACAGGTAGTAGTCCTGATATTGACACCGTACAGTTCATCAATCCGTTTGGCCAGAGCTGCGTCCAGGTAGCTGGAGCACATGACGAACTCGCCATAGTGGACCAGGTCTCCTGATTTAATCGCTTTCATGGCTTCATTGACCGGAACCAGTTTGCGCTGGTATTCCTTAAGATAATCCATGATAGGAAAATTCTCCTTTCCGATCAAATTAGGGATTGGATAAGGGCTTTGCCAACAGCCGGCGGGCCGGGAAAAGAACCTTCTTTTGCCTTATTCCCGGTCCGGGCTTTATAGGCTAGTATTCAAAAACGTCAATCGGGACATTGATGGCTGATGCATCTGCTCCGATTACGATATCGGCAACATTCCATACATTGGGCACCACATTACGGAGATAATACTGGGCGGCGGCTACCTTGCCCAGATAAAAATTGTAGTCGTAGTGCTCTGCCCCTACTTCTTTGGCTTTCCTGTCAGCCAGCAAAGCCTGATCAAGGATCAAGCGTCCGCAGTATAATTGGGCGGAAGCCGTCAATACCCGGCGTGAATACAAGGGGACCAGGCTGATATTGCTCTTATAGTATCCCTGCAGGGCGTTGACCATTTCCTTATAAGCCTTCAAGGCTTTATCCAGCTGGGCGAAATCAACGGCAAAGGTTTCATTGTCTTTATGGGCTGCGCAGAAATCGACCATTTCCTGGACCCAGCCCGCGAAAACGGAACCGCCCTTCATGCTCATTTTGCGTCCTACCAAATCCAGGGATTGGATGAAGTTGGTGCCTTCCCAGATGGAGTAAATCTTACAATCACAGGCCAACTGGGCGACCGGGTATTCAGAGCAATAGCCGTAGCCGCCATAGGTTTGAATAGCCTCACCGATAAGCCACCAGGCTTCATCGGAGGGATAGGCTTTGCAGAGCGGAGTGGTCATTTCAATCAGGTCGCTGGCTGCCTGTCTGACTGCCGGATCGGGATCCCGATGGCGCTGGTCAAAGGCCAGATAGACCCGATACATCATGGCCCGCATAGCTTCAATATGGGCCTTGCCCATCATTAAAGTGCGTTTGATATCCTCATGGTTGATTATAGCTACCCGCCCGGATTTAGGATCGGTCATGAGACGTCCCTGGATTCTTTCCTTGGCATTGTCACGGGCATTGGCAAAGGAGTTGATGATGCAGGACAGGGCCATATGGCCGGTTTCCATTCGGGCCAGGTTCATCATCTGGAACATCTGGGCCATGCCTTCGCCTTTACCCTCGTTTTCACGCGGATCTTTCCCCAGCAGCCAACCGCGGCAGCCGTCGTTTTCACCGGCAGACAGAGACGCAGTAACAGATCCATGCAGACCCATCTTATGTTCGGCCCCGGTGGTCTGGAAATCATTGCCGGACAGGCTGCCGTCTTCATTAACCCAGTACTTGGGAACAACAAAGAGCGAAATACCGGAGGTCCCGGGTCGAGCCCCTTCAATGCGGGCCAGGTAAAGGTGAATGATGTTTTCGGTGAAATCATTATCACCGCCGGTTATGAATATCTTGTTGCCTTTGATTTTGAATATGCGGGGATCATCAGTGGGGTAAGCCTTGGATAAAATATCACCGACATCAGAACCTGCGCTGGGTTCAGTCAGACACATGGTTCCGGACCAGGTCCCATCCATCATCTTGGGCAGGAACATGGCTTTCAGTTTATCGTCGCCGAAACTTTGAATAAGGTCGGCGGCGCCGCTGGTCAGCAGGATATAGGGCATGAAAGCCGGATTGGCGGCGCATATCAGTTCCCAAACCGCGGCGTAGAGCATTTCCGGCAGCACCATGGCATCCGGGGAGTTATCAATATTGCTGGTACCCCAGCCTTCACTCTGCAGCTGATGGAAAAGGGGACCAAAGCTGGCCGGAGTGGTTACCTTGCCATCCGCGAACTTAACCGGGTCATTTTCACCGTCATCATTGGTGGGCTCAATAACTTCTTTACACATTTTTAGGATAGGTCCCAGAACCGATTTGATATCGTCCCGGGAATAGTAGTCGGCAAACTGGGGGTAGTTGAACACTCCTTCAGTCGGCAGCCACTCCTGAATAATAAATTCGAAGTCTCTTATATTATTAACCGCAAAGTTAGCAGCCATTTTAATCTTCCCTCCATTTCTCTTAACAATTGTTTACCGCTTTTTTAATGGTCTAAAAGACCGTTAACTGTAAACAGTACTTAAATAAATCTGCAACCCCCCAATGCTTGCAAAATACAACCAGTATAGGGGTGAAGTTGTATTAAGAAAATCCACGTGAATCCCATATAATTTGCGCTATCTGCGTCAATTACCTAACCTTCCATGGCCCGCAGAACCGTCCTGCAGAGCATACCCAGGGGGCATACCCATAGGGCACAAGCAAGCGAGCAAGCAGGCAAGCAACGGCAATGAAAATAGTCCGCTTGGTCCGGCCAGGTTTTTTGACGCAGAGTTTAGGGAATCTGGGAGAATACGCGGAGAAATTTTAATCCCCCAGTTCCCCTAAAATTCCGCGCCGGTTCTTTTATTAAGGAATCTACACTAGTTTTTAAATATCTCTGGTCCACAGGGAGCACATGGCCGGTCCCCCGCCGACACAGAGGGAAGCGCCGCCAATGGTCTTGCCCTGTTTCTCCAGTTCATAGTAAAGGGAAACAACGATGCGCAGGGCGGTGCATCCTACCGGGTGGCCCAGGGCGATACCGGAGCCATTGGCATTGACCTTGCTCATATCCATTTCGATGCCGTATTCTTCCTTTAGCATTCGCCCCACTCCAATAAACTGGGGAGCAAAAGCTTCATTGATTTCCCAGTATTCCACATTTTCATACTTCATTCCGGCTTCTTGCAGGCATTTGGGGATAGCAACCGCCGGACCCAGGCCCATGACTTCAGGGGCTACGCCTTCGGCACAAATGTTTATCAGCTTCATAAGCGGTTTTAACCCCAGTTCCAAAGCCTTGGTCTTGGACATGATAATAACGGCAGCGGCGGCATCATTGAGACCGGAAGCATTGGCAGCGGTAACCACGCCGCCTTTTTTGAAGGCCGGAGATAATCTGCCCATGGTTTCCAGGCTGGCATCGGGAATCATGTGCTCGTCTTTATCATAAATGGTGACACCCTTTTTGGTTTTAAGCTCCACCCCGACTATTTCCCGCTGGAAGGTGCCGTCCTGGGTGGCCCGGGTCGCCCGCTGATGGCTCATAAGAGCCAGTTGGTCGCATTCTTCGCGGGTAATGCCGTATTTCTCGGCGATATTTTCCGCAGTTATGCCCATATGGCCGGGAACCAGACGATCCACCAGTCCGTCATGGAGCATGGCATCTTCGATCTGTCCGGGGCCCATGCGGTAGCCGCTTCTGGCTTTGGGAATCATGTAAGGAGCATTGGTCATGCTTTCCACCCCTACTACCAGG
>DHCD01000054.1:8999-12979 GCA_002398105.1 Syntrophomonas sp. UBA4911 | reverse complement strand
GTCATGGAGCATGGCATCTTCGATCTGTCCGGGGCCCATGCGGTAGCCGCTTCTGGCTTTGGGAATCATGTAAGGAGCATTGGTCATGCTTTCCACGCCTACTACCAGGCCGATGTCGGTTTTACCCAGCTGGATATGGTTGATGGCGATGTCCAGGGCGCGCATGCCGGAAGCGCAGTTCTGGTTGACGTTGCAGGCATTGCTTCTGACCGGCAGTCCGGCAGCCATCCCCACCTGGCGGGCCGGCAGGGAACCCTGCATATGCGGATAAACCTCGCCCATTACGATTTCGTCAATCAGGGCAGGGTCAATCCCGGCCCGGTTAATTGCTTCTTTGGCAACGATAGTGGCCAGTTCTATGGCCTGTTTATCTTTAAGGCTGCCCAAAAATTTGGCTATCGGAGTTCGGCAAGCGCTTACTATTACCACATCCTGAATTTCTTTCATCATTTAAAAACAACCTCCTTTTAATTTTAAAGTCATGCCCTCGATGGTTATTTCCATGCCGGGGATAATTAAAGAATCTATAATCCCTGAAATAGTGGTTTTCTCTTTTCCAGGAAAGCTCCCATGCCTTCCTTTTGGTCGGCGGTGGAGCAGCACATTCCGAACATATCAGACTCAATACTCATGGCCGTATCCAAGTCAGCCTGCATCCCCCGGTCAATAGCATGCTTGGCGAAGCCTACGGCCAGGGAAGCGGTGCCGGCAATTTTGGCCGCCATTTTTTGAGCCGCATCCATAACTTCGTCGACCGGATAAACATGGTTGACCAGCCCGATGCGATATGCTTCGGCTGCGTTTATGGTGGCAGCCGTGAAGGTCAGTTCCTTGGCCCGGCCTGAACCAATTAAGCGAGGCAGTCTCTGCGTGCCGCCGAATCCGGGGATAACCCCCAGACCAACCTCAGGCTGGCCGAACAGGGCATTGTCAGCTGCCAGCCGAATATCGCAGGCCATAGCCAGTTCGCAGCCGCCTCCCAGGGCAAAGCCTTTGATTACAGCAATAACCGGTTTTTCCAGCAGTTCTATCATCCGCAGGGTTTTCTCGCCATAATCGGAAAACGCGCGACCTTCGGCTGCAGACAAGGGCTGCATGTAAGCGATATCTGCACCGGCGACAAAAGCCTTTTCGCCGCTACCGGCAATAATCACTACTTTAATCTCTCTGTCTGCAGCGATATCATCAACAGCAGCTCTTATTTCGGTAAGCGTATCCTTATTAAGAGCGTTTAATGCCTTAGGCCGGTTGATATACAAAGTGGCCAGATAGCCTTCCTTTTCCAGAATAATGTTTTCAAAATTCATAGCTTTTCCCTCCATCAGGGTCATATTTTAAGTCCGGGCAAACAATGATTAATAATTATAGAAGCCTTTTTTGGTCTTCATGCCCAGCCAGCCGGCGCGGACGTATTGTTTCAGCAGGCCCGAGGGTCGATATTTGGGATCTCCGGTTTCTTCGTAGAGGGTGTTCATAACCGCCAGGGCGATATCTCCTCCCACCAGATCACAGAGGGTAAGCGGTCCCATGGGCCATCCGGCCCCCAGCTTCATAGCGGTGTCGATATCTTCCGCTGAAGCCAGGCCTTCATAGAGAATAGCGCAGCCTTCGTTAATAGTGGGAACCAGGATGCGGTTGACCACGAACCCCGGACCTTCTTTAACCTTTACCGGTTTTTTGCCGATTTCTATGGAGAGGTCGCAAACCGTTTGCACAGTTGCTTCCGAGGTCTGCAGGGCAGGAATGACCTCGACCAGTTTCATCACATTGGCCGGGTTAAAGAAATGCATACCCACCACCTTGTCTGCCCGGTTAGTTATAGCAGCAATTTCCGTGATGGAAAGGGAAGAGGTATTGGTGGCGATAATTACCTCCGGAGCCAGCATGGCATCCAGTCTGGTATATATGTCTTTCTTGACCTCCATCTTTTCAAAAACCGCTTCAATTACGAAGTCGACATTTGTCACATCATCAAATTTATCGGTGCCGGTGATATTGGCCAGCACTGCGTCCTTGGTGCCGGGAGCAGCTTTCCCTTTTTCCTCGGCTTTGGACAGGCTCTTGCCGATGGCATTAATAGCCCGGTCAACAAATTCCTGTTTAATATCGTACAATACGACTTTTTTACCGGCGGCAGCCAGCGCCCAGGCGATACCCTGTCCCATGGTGCCTGCACCAAGCATTGCAATGGTGTTGATCGTCATTATAATATACCTCCCAATTAATCAATTTTATTTCTGCGGCACTAAGCGGAATTAAGCTGTCCCATCCCCCCTTTAGACAATACAGATTATGGATATGATTCCATAAAACATAAAAATTGCCCTCGGCAAATTTAATCAGCAAAATTCATACCAATTAATTACCAAACCTAAAAATATACATTGAAAAGGCGGCATTCCACAGTTTGCGTCATGCCGCCTTATGAGTAAAAAGCAATCGCTATACTATTAAAGTATATCAGAATAGTTCAATCGCCATGTGACGAAAAGCCTGATAGTAAGGTTATGGTGCTTAGTATGACACTTATCCCAAAATCATAGACCAACCCCGGCGGCTTAAAAACAGGTGCTTTTACTCTGCCGTCCGAATGATCGGTAATATTATGCCAATCCGCGCCTCTGTTCAATATGTATAATTTTTTTGGTTATTAAATATTTTGGGAGTAAGATATATCAAAATAGGACAGGAAGGATGCTGGAACGTGAAGCGAGGCTTTAGTTCAGGCCGTATTTAGCCAGCTTGCGGTAAAGAGCCGAGGTATAGATTCCCAGCATTTTGGCTGCTTGAACTTTATTGCCGTTAGTTTTTCCCAGGGCTTGAATTATTATTTGTTTCTCCAGCCGTTCCAGACTTTCGGACAGGGTGGCGGGATTGGCGTTATCCTGGTTGGAGGGAGAATAAGCATTTTCCGCCAGGTGGGGAAAGTGCTTAATTGTAATGATGTTTTCACGATTCATATCGGCCAGATTAATGGCTCGCTCCAACAGATTCTCCAATTCCCTGATGTTGCCGGGCCAGGAGTAATTCTGCATAAGCTCAATAACCTTATTGGAGACCTTTTTAATACTGGTGCCCAATTTGTCGTTTATTTTTTTTACCAGGGTATCCACCAGCGGAGGAATATCTTCATTACGGTCCCTTAAAGGAGGGATATTCAAGGTTACGACATTAAGGCGGTAAAAAAGATCCTGGCGGAACTTCTGTTCTTTTACCATTCGCTCCAGGTTGCGGTTGGTGGCGGCAATGACCCGCACATTAATAAAAATCGGTTTGGTTCCGCCCACCCTTTCAACCACCCGGTCCTGCAGCACGGTTAAAAGCTTAGTCTGCATGGTTAAGGGCATATCGCCGATCTCATCCAGAAAAATAGTTCCGCCCATGGCAAGTTCGAACTTACCATGTTTGCCGCCTTTTCGGGCTCCGGTAAAAGCCCCCTCCTCATAGCCGAATAACTCAGATTCAAGCAGGTTTTCCGGCAGGGCGGCGCAGTTTATCTTTACAAAGGGATGATTTCGGCGATTGCTGCAGTTATGAATGGCATGGGCGAATAATTCCTTGCCGGTGCCGCTTTCACCGGTTATAAGCACGGTGGAAACAGTATGGGACAATTGTGCGGCTACCGATTTTAGTTTAAGAAAATTTGGGGAGCTGCCCACCAGATCATTAAACTCCCACTGGGCCTGGTATCCTTGCCGGATTTCTTCGCGATAGATATTTAACTCCTTTTCTGTTTCCTGCAGTTTGTTCATTAATATCTTGGCCCCCGACATATCCATGAACAGGCTGTGGGCAATGGCGCCGATGATTTCCCCATCCTTGATAACCGGTTGACGGGTAACAATGGTATCGCGACCGTTGATGGCATAGATATCGGCCTCATCAAAACGTCCGGTCTTAAGGATTTCCGGCAGGAGCGAATTGGGGGTGACCTCCAGAATATGTTTTCCTACTACCTGGCTTTTTTCCAGCCCCAGGGA
>DHCD01000054.1:1664-8655 GCA_002398105.1 Syntrophomonas sp. UBA4911 | reverse complement strand
GAGGCTCTTGGCAATGGCGCCGATTATCTTGCCATTTTCCATAACCGGCATCCGACTCATGATAGTGTCCCGCCCCTTGATGGACCAGATGACCGCTTCATCAACCCGCCCGGTCTTCAGAATCTCCGGCAGTTCCGAGTTGGGCAGGATATCCAGAACGTGTTTGCCCACCACCTCTTCTTTCTGCATTTCCAGAATGTCCAGGAAGGTTTGGTTCATGGCGGTGATTATGCCATCCTTGTCTACGATGACATAGAGCATATAGGGGCTTTCAATCAAAGCTTCGGACAGAGCCTTAAACTCTTTTTCCGTTTCCTTCAGCTTCTGCATCATGATTTTGACTCCGGAAACATCCAGGAAAAGGCTCTTGCCGGTAGCCCCGATAATTTCTCCGTTTTTGATTATCGGCAGGCGGGTGACGATGGTATCCCGGCCGTTGATGGGCCAGATATCAGCTTTATCCACCCGGCCGGTCTTGAGCACTTCAGGCAGTTGGGAGGCAGGTATTACTTCCAGTATATACTTGCCGATAACGTCCTTTTTCTCCAGTCCCAGCTCGTCCAGGTAGGTCTGATTCATGAGGGTGATAAAACCTTGTTTGTTTACGCTTACGTATACCATATAAGGACTTTCAATTAAAGCATCACAATAAGCGCTGAATTCTTCTTCGGTTTCCTGCAGTTTTTGCATCAGAATCCGGGCGCCGGACATATCCAGGAAAAAACTTTGCCCGATGGCCCCTACTATTTC
The DNA here is from genome assembly GCA_002398105.1 of Syntrophomonas sp. UBA4911. Lineage (GTDB taxonomy): Bacteria > Bacillota > Syntrophomonadia > Syntrophomonadales > Syntrophomonadaceae > UBA4844. Next base: position 7,905 of record DHCD01000054.1, on the reverse strand, counting down.
TCCATCTTTTACGATAGGGAAACGGGTTACCACAGTATCGTTCCCGTTGATGGGCCATATGTCGGCCTTGTCAATCCTGCCGGTTTTCAGTACCTCGGGAAGCTCGGAGTGGGGCAGCACCTCCAGCACGTGCCGGCCCACCGCCTGGTCTCGGCTCAGGCCCAGCAAATCCAGAAAGGTTTGGTTCATCAAGGTGATGCGGGCATCCCTGTCCACTATCACCAGCGCCATAAAGGTGCTCTCCACCAGGACTTCGCTGATGTCTTCAATATTATACCCAGGCATTTATTCTTCTCCCCCGATTAATTCATTTTCCCTTCAACGGTCAAAACATACCCCGGTATCAGGCATCATCTTCATCCCAAGGCCTGAACCCTCTTCCGTAAACCTCAACCGTATCAGTTATGGTAAGAAAAGCCTGATGGTCAAGCTGGAAGATCAGTTCTTTCAGACGTGGGATTTCAGATTTACCGGTGGTTACCATAATTATATTTTCGACCTGCCCGGTATAAGCTCCTTTTCCTACTAAGTAGGTACATCCCCGATGCATTCCGTGAAGGATGGCATCAGCGATATACTCCGATTTTTTTGACACTATTATAACCGTCTTTTTGGTCCGGAACCCGGAAGTGACATTATTGACCATGGCCGCACTGGCAACCATGGTTATGGCGGAGTAAAGGGTCAATTCAATATTGGTGGTGATAAGTGCGGTAATTAACACGATACCGTTGGTAACCAAAAGCGTAGTACCGAAATTGACTCCCCAAAGACGGTGGATGATACCGGCAATAATATCCAGACCGCCGGTAGAACCCCGAAACATCAGAGCCGTGCCAACTCCGCATCCGCTGAGGGCTCCGCCGAATACGGCCGCCAGGAGCAGATCATTAATCCCCAGATGCACAGGCAGTGTCTCCAGCAGGCCTAAAAAGACCGTAAGGCTTATGGTTCCGACAAAGCTGTAAAGAGCAAAGCGCATGCTCACCAGTTTCCAGCCCGCAATAAATATCGGGATATTTAATACCATATACCATAACCATATGGGGTAGGGGGTGGTAAAGTGGAGAGCTATAGCGATGCCGCTTAAACCCCCGGTCACCAGATGAGCCGGTGCAATAATGAATTGGATGGCGGCTGCGGTCATGAAAGAGCCAAAAGCTATGCCGGCGATATCTTTAAACGATATTTTTTCCAGGACAGCATGCGTAGACATTCAATAAATCTCCTTAAAGTAAAAAAATGCAAAAATGTTGACATAACTCTTTAAATATTATCATAAATCAACCCCATAATGGGATGGTTTTTATTATGAAAATAGGGAATTATAATTCCCGCCGGGCAGTGAATTTCAAATTTATTATTTGACTGCACCGGCAGCAAATGATAACATGCAAGCGAAACATTTCAATTCCCCATCGCGGCACATTAAGACCGCGTGACCGGGACCCGGTATCCAGAACTGGCAGTATAAAGATGCAGCAACTATGACGATTTAACGAGGTGTCCGGTGAGTAATAAAACTAATGATTCAAGCAATAGAAAAGTTCCTTTTTGGATTACATTGCTTCTGGCGATTTCGTGTGGGGTAATCGTTGCCAATGTCTATTATTCTCAGATTATAGTGGGCCCGATAAGCCTGACCACCGGAATTCCTGCTCAAGCTGCCGGCCTGATTGTAACCATGACTCAGATCGGCTACGGTACCGGTTTGCTCTTTTTAACACCTTTAGGGGATATTATTGAAAACCGCCGACTGGTGGTAGTGACCCTGCTGGGGACGGCCTTAGCCCTGGCTGCGGCAGCTTGGACCCGGCAGGCGGTGCCGTTCCTGGCGGCTTCGCTGTTTATCGGGCTGGGGTCGGCGGCAACCCAGATACTGGTTCCTTATGCCGCTCATCTCTCGCCCCCGGAAATCCAAGGCCGCACCGTAGGTAATGTTATGAGCGGACTGCTGATTGGTATTACCATGGCCCGTCCGGTATCCAGCCTGATCACCGACCTATTCGGCTGGCCGGCGGTATTTGGCTTGTCGGCCCTGGTAATTATTCTGCTGGCAATTGTTCTGGTATTAGCTCTTCCACCCCGGCAACCCTCGGTTAAACTTCATTATCCGGCTTTAATCCGTTCCATGGGGAAATTGCTGCTGAATACTCCGATCCTGCGCCGCCGGGCTGCTTACCAAGCGTGTGTGTTTGCAGCTTTTAGTGTATTTTGGACTACGGTTCCCTTGCTGCTATCAGGCCCGGTTTTTCAATTGTCCCAACGGGAAATAGCTTTATTTGCCCTGGTAGGAATATCAGGGGCGTTAGCGGCGCCGGTAGCCGGCCGGGTTGCCGACCGGGGTCTGGTCCGTCCTGCTACTGCAGTAGCTATGGGCATGGTGCTGTTATCAATGTTGCTGCCATTGTTGATTCCATCCCATTCGCCTGTTGCTATGCCGGTTTTGGTGGGAGCCGCGATTCTGCTGAATGCTGGGGTATTTGCCAACCAGGTGCTGGGGCAGCGTACAATTTATGCCTTGTCGGCAGAGGTGAGGAGCCGTTTGAATGGATTATATATGGCTATGTTTTTTGCCGGAGGAGCGGTGGGTTCGTCAGTCGGAGGATGGGCCTATGCCACCGGAGGATGGAGTCTGGCGTTATATATAGGAACGGCATTTACCGTCATTACTCTGCTCTACTTTTTGACAGAAAAATAGCGTAATAATTAAGTGCTGCATCCGTTTCCTGCAGAATTTCCAGCCGGCTGTCCCGCTTTTCCCGCCGGCTGCTATTATTCAGCAATTCCTATACCGATCGCACCCGGTCCGGAATGAGCTCCCACCACTGCTCCTACCTGGCTTTTATAGATAGGTCCGTGATAATTAAGTCTTTCCCGCAACTGAGTGATCAGATAATCAGCATCCTCTTCACAAAGAGCGTGCTGTACGCAGATGACTGCATCCTCAGCCTGTTTGATACGCTTGACCGCCTCATCCACCAGGAGCTGCAAGGCTTTTTTTCGGCAGCGTACCGCCTTGATAGGATGGACTACTCCACCCAAAAATTCGCATACCGGTTTAATATTGATTAATTTTCCCAGGAAAGCGGTTGCGCCGCCTATTCGTCCTCCGGCCCGCATATAAGTAAGCTCATTAACGGAGAAAAGGGATACTACCCCGGGCAAAAGCTCCCGTATCCGCTTGACCAGTTCCTCGGTCACCATCTGACCCTGCTCAATCAGCTGGGCGATTTTGATTTCCAGGGCGGCCTGGCCGCAGCCGCAGGTATTTGATTCCATAACCTCAATTTTGGCTCCGGGGTGAGTTTTGATAAACGCATCGGCAGCCATAGTGGCTGCCTGAAGGCTGGCCGAGAGTGGCTTGGCAATAGTGGTGACAATGAAATCCCGATAGCCTTCGGCATACTTTTCCTCAAAAGCCTGGATCCACTCCGCGATTCCCGGAATTGAGGTTTTGGGGACCGAATTAGGCTGATTCTTCATCCGCAGATAGAAATTCTCGCTGCTGATATTAATATGCTCGCGGTACTGCTGCTGTCCGCCGAAATTTATATGAAACGCCACCTCTACGATGTGGTATTTTTTAAGTATCTCCCGGGGAATGCTCCCGGCAGAATCAACTATTTGCGCTATTTTCTGCTGCATTTCATCCGCTCCTTAGCAATCAAGTCCATCAATAAAAAACCGATATTAATTACCTTAATAAATTATTGCCCATATTGAGCAAGTCTATAAACCATGGGCGTTACCTTTATAATTGACAGTTCTTCTCTAACCGATTATTGTTGATAATAACAACGAAGTTCGAAATTAGTCAAATACTTAATAATAATGATACCATAATTATCCGTATTGCAGCATAACAACTGTATGATACGGTGGACGGGTCGAACTGACCTTGCGGGGGTTGTTGTGTTAAGGGGGGCTTCTATGTATATACATTTAGAAGGAGGTTTTATTTGCCATGGCGGAAGAGATTCGTTGGGTCAAAACTCACTGTGCACGAATGGATCATGGTGGCTGCGGCCTGCTGGTAGGAGTCAGAGATAATAAGATAATTCAGGTAAAAGGCGACCCGGAAGGATATTTGAATAAAGGGTATACCTGCTACAAAGGCAGGGTATCGGCTGATCGCTTAAGCCACCCGAACCGCCTCCGCCATCCCCTCAAACGGGTGGGAGAGCGGGGCGAGGGAAAATGGCAGCGTATTTCCTGGGAGGAAGCTTTGGATGAAACAGCTGCCAACTTGCTCAAAATCAAGGAAAAATACGGAGCCCGGGGGATGGGCTTTGGGGTCGGGATGCCCAAAGGGCTGGAACATTTCGTAATGATTCGGCTGGCCAATATTTTTGGTTCTCCCAATGTTATAGCCTCTCAGGATGTATGCCATGCACCGCGGGAGGTTACCGGCCTCCATACCTGCGGGTTTTATCCGGTTGCCGACCTGCATAACCCCACCAGTCTCATACTCTCCTGGGCCAGTAATAACCTTTCCACCAATGAAGAGGGGCAAATAGGCGGTCTTACCCTGGAGCAGCTTAAAAAAGGCGCCCGCTTGATCGTGGTTGACCCGCGCCGGACGGAACTGGCCCAAAAAGCCGATTTATGGCTGCAGCTCAAGCCGGGAACGGCGCCGGCCTTGGCCCTGGGATTCCTGCATGTGATCATTGAGGAAGAACTCTATGATAAAGATTTTGTCGAAAAATATACCTATGGTTTCGAAGATCTGGCCCAGCATATAAAATCGTATTCCCCGGAAGTGGTTGCGGAAATCACCTGGGTTCCCCCGGAGTTGATCAGGGAAGCGGCTCGAATGTATGCCGCCGCCAAACCTGCCGCCCTGCAGTGGGGAAATGCCATTGAACATGACGTGAATGTCTTTGATGCCGCCCGCTCCCTGGTTTGTCTGATGGCTATTACCGGAAACCTGGAGGTGCCGGGAGGCAATATCAATGCCCATGATCCTAAAATTATGGGACTGGGCGAGTTCGTACGTGCCGACCTCATTCCGGATAAGCGCAAGCAGATGCTGGGCGCTTATCACAGTACCATCCCTCGGTTAATGACGGTTCCGCCGGCCTATTTCCGCCAGGCGGTGCTTGAAGGGAATCCATACCCGGTCAGGGGATACTACGGTATGTGCACCAATCCCATGGTGGCCTGGGCTGACAGCCAGGTGACCTATGAAGCCTTCAGAAGTCTTGATTTTGTCGCGGTGGCCGAAATATTTATGACCCCTACTGCTGCTATGGCCGATATCGTCTTTCCGGTAGCCCATCAATATGAAATGAATGATATTGGCCATTACGGAATCGGACACGGAATGATACTGGCGCGCCCCCGCATCGTCGAGCCGCCGGAGGAATGCTGGCCTGATATAAAGATTATGAATGAACTGGGAAAACGGGTGTCGCCGGCGGAATTATGGCATGATGATTTTGAGGAATTTCTCGAAGACATAGTCAGACCTGCAGGTTTGACTTATCAAGAGTTTGTTGCCCGGGGTTATCTTAAAGGACCTGATCGCTTCAGGCTGTATGAAGAGAAAGGATTCCGTACCCCTACGGGAAAGATCGAGTTGAAGTTAAGCACGGCGGAAAAATTTAAATTAAAACCCCTGCCGGAATTTACCTCCCTGCCGGAAGAACCTGATGCGGAATATCCGCTTCTTCTGATAAGTGCCAAAAGCCGTTATTACCTTCTGTCTTCCTACCGCTGGGTTGATAAACTCAGGCAGAAAAGACCGCAGCCGACGGCTGAGATCCATCCCGAAACGGCAAAGACCTATGGGATCAGCGACGGCGACCAGGTAATGATTGCAACCAGGTACGGCGAGATCATTCAGGTAGCCAAGGTTACCGATATCGTTCATCCTGATGTAATCAGCGCGTCCTTGGGCTGGTGGTTTCCGGAAGGGGATGAAAAAGAGCAGTTTGAATGGAAGAAATCGAATTTCAACATGCTCACTTCTGTCAGCAAACTGGGTAAGGAATTCGGAACCCCCAACCTTAAGAACATACCCTGCCGGATAAGTAAACTATAAGGGTAGGAGTATCCAAACCGCAGATCAGATAAAAAGAGAATGCTTTTTAGATTTTTAGCCAAGGGCTACAGTTACTGCATAGGTTATGCAGGCTGCAGCCCTTTCAGTGTTTTTTTATTTGGACTCTGAACGGCACAATGTTCCGGAGAGGGGGAGATCCTCAGCTGTCTTACTGCCGGATGGCAGTCGGTCTTC
>DHCD01000054.1:0-1343 GCA_002398105.1 Syntrophomonas sp. UBA4911 | reverse complement strand
AAACTGAGTATTGCCGCCTGACGAGCTTTGCCGACTGCCTGAAAATAGTTGGAGCTTATAATCTGAAATCCAATAATAGGAAACATGGCCATAAAGGTCAGCATGGCATGGGTGGCCAAAGCTGTCAGGGCAGGATTTTGGATGCTGAACAGTCCGGCCAATTGCTCAGGCCAGATATGAATAGCCAGGTATCCCGTTACAGCTATGCCGGTCCCGGCCCAAACCGCTTTTTTCCAGGTCTGCTTGACCCTTTTATATTGCCGGGCCCCATAATTGAAGCCGATAATCGGCTGCGCCCCTTGGGCCAGCCCCAATATGGGCATAAACAACAGGGTGGAAATGCTCATCATAATACCGACTGCCGACAGGGCCATATCTCCGCCATAAAACATCAGAGTTTTGTTAAGTATGAGCTGCTGTATGCTGTTGGCCACCTGCATGGCAAAAGGGGCAAAACCAATGGCCATGATACTGCTCAGAATAGGCCAGCTGGGCTTCAGATTCTTTAAGCGTATTTTGACCAGACTTCTGCCGCTCAGGAAATAGCTCAGCACCCAGGCGGCGGATACCATTTGTGCCAGGACGGTTCCGAGAGCCGAGCCTTTGATCCCCCAGCCCAGGATGAAAATAAAAACATAGTTCAGCCCGGTGTTAAGCACCGCCCCCAGCAGTTGCGTATACATGGCCATTTTGGGGTTACCTTCAGCCCGAATGAAGTTGTTGCACCCCATGCTGATGGAGCCAAACACCGAGCCCAGCATAATAATATGAGTAAAATCCCGGGCATAGGGAAGGACCTTAGCATCTGCGCCAAAGGCAAGCAATATGGGTTCGGTAAAGATAAAGAAGATGGCGGCCAAAATAGCCGGTAAGAGAATTATCATGGCCAGGCCATTTCCGGCCACTTTTTCCGCCTCATCTTGGCGCTGCTCCCCCAGACGAATTGATATTAAGGCGGTAGCGCCGATTCCTATTAAAATAGACACGGCCATCAAAATAATCATTATAGGAAAGGCAACGGTAGTCGCCGCTATTGCTAGTTGACCTACCCCCCGGCCGACAAATATGCGGTCTATAATATTATAAAGCGAATTAACCAGCATGGCGATAATGGCAGGCCAGGAAAAAGTCCAGAGCAGCTTGCCGATATTCCCGTCACGCATTTCTTGCGAACGATCCATAAAAATATTCCTGCTTTCTACTAATCTGTAACTTTACTATTTTAAATGAATAAGTAAAGAAGATCAAGATTTTTTAAAAGTATATGCTGACATAAAATTAAAACCGAAAATATTTTATTATGGGGATTCTTGTTTCTGGGTAATTGATGCTTTTTTATCTTC
>DHCD01000039.1:12990-16819 GCA_002398105.1 Syntrophomonas sp. UBA4911 | reverse complement strand
ATCTGCGTCTTTTTATATCAATCAATAAACAAGAGAATATTGGTGCAATCGGGATATCGCCGCCCATCGGGGCAGGAATCAGACCTCTGGAAGTCGAATTCGTTATAGATAAGGCATCATAAACGTCGTAATATGTAGAACTTGGAAATGGGCGCATGAAGTGCCCGGAAACGGGGGCGATACGATGAAAGAGGTGTTGATTAAACCGGAACGCTGTGTAGGCTGCAAATCATGCGAACTGGCCTGCGCGGTGGCACACAGCCGATCCCGGACCCTGGCCGGGGCTCTGACGGAAAAACCGGCGCCGCGCAAACGCATTTACGCCAGCCAGTGGGAAAGCCGGAAATTTCCTTTGAACTGCCGCCACTGCGAGGAACCCTTATGTGTGCGGGTGTGCCCTACCGGATCCATGTCCAAAGACCGGGATACCGGGGTGGTTTCCCACCAAACCGCGCTCTGCCTGGGCTGTGGCATGTGTGAACTGGCCTGTCCTTTTGGCGTGATTGGCCGTCAGGCCCAGGGGAATATTATTGTGAAGTGTGATCGTTGCCCGGAATTGGAAGTGCCGGCCTGTGTAACAGCCTGCCCCACCCGGGCCTTACTTTTTGCCGAAGCCGGCGAGATCTTGAAATCGAAACGAGAAGCAGTGGGCGAGCAGTTATTTGCCCAGGCCGGAAATAGTTGAACAGAGCGACAAACCATGAAGGGGAGGTCATCTGAATGGAAATCAAAAGTGTGGATAAAGCCAGCCTCAAAATGCTGGATAAAGCGGCCGCCGAAAACATCAGCACCGCCTGGGAGCGCCTGACCCAGCAGCAGCCCCAATGCGGCTTCGGCGAACTGGGAATCTGCTGCCGCAATTGCAATATGGGCCCCTGCCGTATCGACCCCTTTGGGCAGGAACCGCATGAAGGGGTTTGCGGGGCCAATGCCGACACTATCGTGACTCGCAACCTGCTCCGCATGATTGCCGCCGGCGCCGCCGCCCATTCCGATCACGGACGCGATATCGCCACCACCCTCTATGAAGCCGTGCAGGGCAACGCGCCGGATTACCCGATCAAGGACGAAACCAAGCTGCAGACCCTGGCTCAGGAATGCGGTATTCCGGTGGAGGGACGCTCCGCCCGGGAAATCGCCCTGGATCTGTCCGGCCTGGCTCTGGATGAATTCGGCAGCCGCAAAGGCTGTCTGCAACTGCTGGAGCGTGCGCCCCAGAAAAGAAAAGACCTGTGGGCCAAACTGGGTATCACTCCCCGGGGCATTGACCGGGAAGTAGTGGAAAGCATGCACCGCACTCATATGGGAGTCGACACCGACTATGTCAATCTGACTTTGCACGGCTTGCGCACTTCCCTGAGCGACGGCTGGGGCGGCTCCATGTGGGCCACCGAGCTGGCCGACGTGCTTTTCGGCACCCCGCAGCCGGTTAAAGGCCGATGTAATCTGGGCGTTATTAAAGCCGATCAGGTCAATATCATTCTCCACGGCCATGAACCTACTCTGTCGGACATCATTGTTTTCGCGGCCCGAGATCCGGAATTGCTGGCCCAGGCCCGGGCGGCAGGAGCCAGCGGCATCAATGTCTGCGGCATGTGCTGTACCGGCAATGAAATCCTGATGCGTCATGGGGTGCCGGTAGCCGGCAACTTCCTGCAGCAGGAACTGGCCATCATCACCGGAGCAGTCGAAGCGATGATCGTGGATGTGCAGTGCATCATGCCTTCCCTGCCCCAGGTAGCGTCCTGTTATCATACCAAGATCATTTCCACTTCCCCCAAAGCCGTGTTCCCCGGTGCGGAGCATGTGCCTTTCAACGAGCATAACGCCATGGAGACCGCCAAAAAGATCGTGGCTATGGCGATTGACAATTTTCCTAACCGCAAGCCGGAGCGGGTCAGCATCCCCAACGAGGAAATGCAGTATATGGGCGGTTTCAGTACCGAAGCTATAGTGGAAGCCCTGGGAGGTTCTCTGGACCCTCTGCTGGAGGCGGTAAAAAGCGGGGCTATCCAGGGTATTGTCGGCATTGTCGGCTGCAATAACCCCAAAGTGGTTCATGACCAGGAGCACTTGACCCTGACCCGGGAGCTGATCAGGAACAACATTCTGGTGGTAGAAACCGGCTGCGCCGCTATCGCCTGCGCCAAAGCCGGACTGCTGCTGCCGGAAGCCGCCGCTGAAGCCGGGGAAGGCCTGGAAGCAGTCTGCCGGGCTCTGGGAATCCCGCCGGTATTGCACATGGGATCATGTGTGGACATCAGCCGTATACTGGTAGTAGCTTCAGCTCTGGCCAACGCCCTGAAGGTGGACATTAGCGATTTGCCCCTGGCGGCGGCGGCGCCGGAGTGGATGTCGGAAAAGGCCGTATCCATAGGCGCTTATGCCGTGGCTTCCGGCATCTTCACCGTTCTGGGATTGGCGCCTCCGATACTGGGCAGCGGGAATCTCACTGCCTTGCTGACTGCCGGAGCTCAGGATGTGGTCGGAGCCACTTTCGCGGTGGAAACGGACCCGCAGGCGGCGGCAAAGCTGATCGTCAGCCATGTGGGCCAAAAACGTCGGGCCCTGGGATTGTAGATTAAAGGGGTGTTGATATGAAAATAGCAGTGTCGGGCAAAGGTGGCGTCGGCAAGACAACCATAGCCGCCGGCCTGGTTTCTTTACTGCTCAGCCGGGGGCACAACGTATTCGCCGTGGATGCCGACCCCGATGTCAGCCTGGGTACTTTGCTGGGCTTTACTCCTGATCAGATTGATCAGCTCAAACCCATCGTGGAGATGCAGGAGCTGATCGCCAAGAAAGTGGGGGGCCGCGGGGGGCTCTTCACTCTGAATCCTGATGTGGACGATATTGTGACCGATTATACCCTGCGTCAGGGCCAATTGCAATTTTTGCGCATGGGAGCGGTGAAAGCCGGAGGATCATCCTGCTATTGCCGGGAGAGCAGCGTGCTCAACGCCCTGATCGCGGTACTTCTACTGCAGGACAATGATTTCGTGGTCCTGGATATGAGCGCCGGAATTGAGCATCTCACCCGGGGCACCGCCCGGGGCGTCGATCTCATGCTGATCATTTCCGACCCCAGTCTGGTCAGTGTGAAGACCGCCCTGGTAGTGGAACGGCTCTCCCGGGAACTGGGCATTCAAAAAACGATGTTTATCGGCAACCGCATTCGCCGCCCCCGGGAAGAAGATTTTCTGAGCGAACAGCTGGGCCGGAAAAATATCCTGGGATTTTTGCCCTTCCGGGAAGAAATTCTGGAGCAGTCCATGGAAGGCGATTATGCGGTAAACCATTACGAAATTCCGGGTCTGGCCACGATCGTCGATAAAATAGCAGCGAACTCCCGGTGAAGCTATAAAGAAATAGTTTATGCGGAATTGATAAAAAACCCCGCCTTAATAGAAAAAGGCGGGGTTTTGGCCGATTCGCGCCGGGAATTACCGGAAAGGTTCCATCTGGCGGGCTACCCTGGTTCGGCGGCAGGCATCGCAGAGCAGGCCGGTGTCCAGGTCGTCCTGTCGCGCTATCAGATAATCCCGCTGCTCCGGGGTGATGAAAGGACGGCCGCAGACTTCGCAGGGCAGAAGTTCAAAATCCCGTTTCCAGATGGTGCGGTTTCCCCCTTCGTCTTGCAGGGGAATGGCCCCGGTGGGGCAGATATGGGCGCAGGCCCCGCATCCCAGGCAGGCTTCGGAAGCCTCGTCATAGGGGGTGGCGATCTTCTTGTCCACCCCGCGCAGCACTGCGGAAATGGCACTGGCGCCCAGGGCGGTACAGGCATTGACACAGAGCCGGCAGAGGATGCAGCGTTCCTGTTCCCGGT
>DHCD01000039.1:1898-12745 GCA_002398105.1 Syntrophomonas sp. UBA4911 | reverse complement strand
TCACTGCCGGGAGCCTGCCGGTAAAGCAGCCGGATGATGTCGCCCCGGAGTCTTTCAATCAAAGGAGTACTGGTGCTTACTTCTATTTCCGCAGTGATCGGGTAAGTACAGGAGGCCACCAGGCGTTTATCCCCCTGGGCGGCGACTTCCACCAGGCATAAGCGGCAATGCCCCTGGCCGCCAAAGGCGGCATGATAACAAAGGGTAGGAATGGGAATGTCATGCCGGCGCGCCGCTTCCAGAATCGTCTCCCCGGCGGCGGCTTCTATTTCCTGACCATTGATTTTGACTCGCATCTTTTTTCCTCCTTACCGCACCAGGACCGCATCCTGGTTGCAGCGGCTGACACATTCACCACAGCGGATGCATTTTTCCCGGTCGATCACATGGACTTGCCTGACCTGGCCGCTAATAGCCCGGGTGGGGCAGTATTTCACACACAGGGTACAGCCGTTGCAGAGAACCGCGTCGATATACAGCTCGGTAAGCTCGGGGCAAACTCCGGCCGGGCAGCGTTTCTGGCTGATATGAGCCCTATACTCGTCGCGGAAATAGCGCAGGGTCGAAAGTACGGGATTGGCAGCAGTACGCCCCAATCCGCAGAGGGAGGCCAGGCGCATGGTCTCGCCGATCTCTTCCAGCCGGTCCAGATCGCCAGGGTTCCCCTGGCCGTGACAGATCCGCGTCAGAACTTCCAGCAAACTGCGCAAACCTTCCCGGCAGGGAGTACATTTACCGCAGGATTCGCCGGCTAAAAAATTAGTATAATAGCGGGCTATCTCCACCATGCAGGTACGGTCGTCCATGACGATCATGCCTCCGGACCCCATCATGGAACCTGCTTGCCGCAGGGAATCGAAATCCACCGGCATGTCCAGACCGGATTCCGGTATACAGCCGCCTGAAGGGCCGCCGGTCTGGACCGCTTTAAATTTACGCCGCCGGGGAACTCCGCCCCCGATATCGAAAATAATCCTGCGCAAGGTGGTACCCATAGGCACTTCCACCAGTCCGGTATGAAGCACTTTGCCCACCACGGAAAACACCTTGGTTCCTTTGCTGCTCTCCGTGCCGACGGAGGCAAAGGAGTCGGCGCCATGGACGATGATGACCGGGATATTGACCCAGGTCTCAACATTGTTGATCACCGTAGGCTGTCCCCAGAGCCCTTTTTCACTGGGAAAAATGTATTTATCCCGGGGCTCGCCGGCTTCGCCTTCAATGGAACGGAGCAGGGCGGTCTCTTCCCCGCACACGAAAGCGCCCCCGCCCCGGACGATCTCTATATCAAAATCCAGGCTCCGGCCCAGGATGTCAGTACCCAGGAAACCGCGGGCGCGGGCGTCTTTAATGGCTTTTTCCAGTCTGCGCACCGAATTCTCATATTCATCCCGCACATAGATAAAACCCCGGGAGGCTCCGATCGCATAAGCGCATATGATCATGCCTTCCAGGATGGAATGGGGATCGCCCTCCATCATGCTCTCATCCATAAAAGCCCCCGGGTCGCCTTCATCCCCGTTGCAAACGATATAACGGGGCGAATCAGCAGTGGCGGCGCAGGACAGCCATTTCCGCCCGGTGGGAAAGCCTCCCCCGCCCCGGCCCCGCAGGCCGGAGCGGGTGACCTCTGCAATGACCTGGTCAGGGCTCATATCCTCCAGCGCTTTCCGCAGAGCCTGGTATCCGCCTCTTTCCATATATTCGTCAAGAGAGTCGGGATTGATTTCTCCCACATTGCGCAGGGCAATTTTATGCTGATGGCGGTAAAAATCAATATCCTGCCGGCAGCTTATGAACTCCTTGCGCTGCGAATCCCGGAACAGGAGGCGCTTGATCAGCGTTCCCCCCTCCAGGGTTTTCGCAATTATCTCTTCCACGTCCTTGGCCTGAACCCGGCAGTAGGTGATATCCTGAGGAAGAATCCTGACAAAAGGCCCCTGGGCGCAGAGCCCGTGGCAGCCGGTGACCAGCGCCGAGTCGCTGCTCTCCACCTCCATATCGTTCCGGTGGGCCAATCCGCTGCGCAGAGCGGCCAATACTTCCAAGCCGCCGTTGGCTATGCAGCCGGTACCGCAGCAAACCAGGATCCGGACGGCCGGGTCAATTGCTTTCTGTGCCATCTTCGCCCCTCCTGTTCTGCTCAATGATTTCCTGCAGCCGGGCATTCGATACCTGGGCATAAACCTTTTCGTCCACGATTAAAGCCGGAGCCAGAGCGCAGGCTCCGATGCAATTGACTGTCTCTAAAGAAAACTGCCGGTCGCCGGTAGTTTCTCCCGGCCTGATCCCCAGGGTGCGATAGATTTCATCAATCAGTCCTTGCGAGCCTTTGATATGGCAGGTGGTGCCGTCGCAAAGCTTCAGGTTCACCCTGCCTTTGGGAACCAGACTGAAGGCTTTATAAAAGGTAGCTACGCCGTATACCTGACTGAACGGCACCTGCATATGGTCCGCCAGCATCTCCAGGGCAGGCCGGGGCAGATATTGATAACAACGCCGCAATTCATGCATGATAGGAATGATATATCGCTTTTCCGGGGGATAGCCTTGGATGAGTTTATGAAACTCCTCCGCCGTTTCCTCTTTACGCAACTCCGCCGTCATGGTACGAACCCTCCTTTATGTCCGCCCTTCCCCAACATCATGGGAAGAACGGGAAGCGCGTCAATCCGAAGCAACCAAATCCTATCAATAAACTTCTCCATTCGCGTTCCTTTTCCTCCAACGGCAGCCGGGCTTTTCCGTATCGGTTTGGGGTATGGTTCAATAAGTTTCCCTATTAAACCGTGCCTTTTAGGCGTTTTTCTTTTGTATACAATTTGAAGTGTAGGCAAGGGCGTAACTTATCAGTAATTTCGTTCTTGTTATTTTAGTCTTATATGGGTATAATACTGATATAAATTTGACTATCCGGGGTGAGAAAATTGAGTACAATAATTAAGCCATCAAGTGAGCTTCGGAAAAATTACAACAGTATCGCTGATATTTGCCGTAAAACGAAAGCACCTGTATTTTTAACCAAAAATGGCGTCGGCGATACAGTTATCATGGATATGGAAACATTCAACCGGCGCGAGGATGATTTGGCAACAGCCGAGCGTTTGCTTTCGGCGGAACGTTCCCGTTTGCTTGGAACTCAAGGATATACGGTTGATGAGTTCGAAAAAAACATGAGAGAAGCCATCTCCAAGGGAGCGGAGTATGGAGCGTGATGAAAAAGTATATCAGGTCATTATTGCATCCGATGCAAATGGCAGAATGTATGACCATTTCGATTTTTTAGCGCGTGTCAGCGTTAATGCAGCAAACAGGCTTTTGGATGGATTGCTTAAAGATATCCGGAATCTCCGAACCGACCCGTTCCGTTATCCTGTGTATGATCGTCCATATCTTCCAGTCGGCAAATACCGTTATATACTATCAAATAAAAGGTATCGGATCGTTTATCAGATCACTGGCAATCAAGTATTTGTGGATGATATACAGGATTGTCGGCAAGATGATGACAAGAGCATCTTAAACAAATAATTGTAAATTATATTAAGAGACGCTATCCCTTACGGGGCAACGCCTCTCTGTTTTTCTTTTCCGTATCGGTTTAAGGTATGGTTCAACAAGGTTCCCTATTAAACCGTGCCTTTTACGGCACCCGTGTTCGGCTCAATTTTTCTCTATTTATTGGTTATCTTTTCTAGCTGCCGCGTCAGTTCAGGCAGCACCTCATACAGGTTGCCCACTATCCCGTAATCCGCCGCATCAAAGATAGGCGCCTGGTCATCATTGTTTACGGCACATATCACTTTGGCGTCCCTAATTCCGGTAATATGCTGTATCTGGCCGGAGATACCCACCCCTATATAAAGCTCGGGTTTGACTTGTTTTCCCGATAAGCCTATACACGTATCTTCCGGCATCCAGTGCAGCTCTTCCGCAATAGGCCGGGTACACCCTATCTCTCCTCCCGTCGCCGCCGCCAATTTATTGACCAGGGCCAGGTCTTCTTGTTTCTCTATCCCCCGGCCGACGCAGATTATTACTTTGGCTTCAGTTATGCTGCCGGCAGCACGGTCTTTGGGCTTTCTCTCCAGTATTTTTACCGCCGACTCCGGAGATGCGGGGAGCTCCCGTATTTTACCTTCCCGGTTCTGCCGCCGGGCAGGTTCAAAGGTTCGAGGAGCGATAGTAGCCATTTGCGGACGTGTCTGGCAGACTACTTTCTGTATACCCGCCCCTCCGAAGATTAAACGTTCCATTACTAATAATCCGGTCTTTTCGTCAATATTCAGAGCCGTACATTGGCTGCACAAACCGGTGTCAAGACGAGCAGCGATCCGGGCCGCCAGTTCCCTTCCCCTTAATGTCCCGGACAGTAAAAAAATATCCGGTTGCTCCCGCCGCCCCTCGTCAACTATTACCGGAATATAAGCATCAACAGTCTGCTCTGGATTTAATGCCGGTAAAACCAGGACTTCATCGGCTCCGCAATCAATATATTCCTGGCCCCGGTCCCGATCTCCCGGCAGGAAAGCGGTTAACCGCGCCGATACTTTATCCGCCAGGTCCCGTCCGATATTCAGCAGTTCTATGGTCAGGTCACGATTCTCAGCCAGAACCCAAACTCCAGCCATGCATCTAACCTCCTCCTGATCCACTTTCAGTCCGTACAACTTTTTCTCTATTATCCGCTCCTGCCTTGATAAGCAATATTCAGGATTACAGGCCTGCCCCTGCTTCTTTATCCCATAACCCCTTCCTTTAACAGGGCATCCACAAATTGCTTGATTCCTTCGGCATCGGGATTAAATTTAATACAATGGCGTTCCATAGTCGCAGCTTCTATAGCGGTGGTCTCTAAATGAGGCTTTGCCATCCCGGTCAATTCCTCTTTGCCAATACTGATAACCGATTTTTTAGCGGCTCCCAGGGTATCTTTAAGTCCCGGGATGCGGGGAGAATTGATATCCGGCAATACCGTTACCAGAGCCGGTAAAGGTGCAGTTACCACTTCAATCCCGTCCTCCATCTTACGCTCCGCTATCACCTGCCGCTCCTTTATATCCAGTTTAGAAACAAAAGCAATACAAGGGATATCAAGCAATTCTGCCAACCGGGGCCCAACCTGCTGGGCGTACAAATCACTGGAGCCTTCACCGCAAATTATCAAATCATACTGCAGGCGGGAAGCAATAACCTCTGCCAATAGGGAGGCCGTCTGAGACGGTTCCAAATCCGTAAAAGCCGGATCATTGATAAATATTGCTTTTTCCGGTCCCCGGGACAGGGCGTCCTTGATTCCTTTGGTGGCATCAGACGATCCTACCGTAACTGCTGTCACCGTACCTCCTTCAATATCGGCAATACGCATGGCTTCTTCAATAGCATTACGGTCATAATCACTCAGTTTATAATCGGCCCATTCCAGGTCCAATTCCCGCGAAGCTCCGACTTTTATATAGGCTTCATCTATGACCCATTTAAAACAGGTTACGATATTGAGCAAGATTACACCTCCGTAATAAAGACCAATTGGCCTGACTCAAGATGTTCACAAGTTCCGGCTAAGTTTATCGTTAAAATTCCTAGCGCAGGATGCTGCCGGCAATTACCATACGCTGAGCTTCAGAGGTACCTTCATAGATTTCGGTTATCTTGGCGTCACGCATCAAACGTTCAACTTTTTGCCCTTTAACATAGCCGTAACCACCGTGAATTTGTACTGCCTTGGAGGTATGGCGGGAAGCCATCTCGGCTGCGAACAGCTTAGCCATGGATGCTTCTTTGCTGTATGGCTGGCCCTGATCCTTAAGATAAGCTGCATAATAAGTCAGAAACCGGGCTGCGGCAATATCAGTGGCCATATCTGCCAGCATCCATTGAATAGCCTGATTTTTGGATATGGGTTTGCCGAATTGGATTCTTTGCTTGGAATAGCTGATGGATTCATCCAAAGCTGCCTGGGCAATCCCGACCGCCTGAGCAGCTACGCCAATCCTGCCGTTATCCAGGGTCTGCATGGCTATCCGGAAGCCCTGCCCTTCTTTACCTAATAAATTCTCCTTGGGAACACGGCAATCATGCAAAATAATTTCCGAAGTCTGGGAAGCCCTGATGCCCATTTTCATAAAATGCTCTCCCACTTTGAGTCCGGGGGTATCCTTGGAAACTATAAAGGCGCTCATCCCTTTGGTTCCGGCTGCTTTATCAGTAACGGCAAAAATCACAAAGGTATCGGCTACCGGCCCGTTGGAGGTAAAGGTCTTGGTACCGTTAAGAACATACTCGTCGCCGTCCAGAACTGCAGTGGTTGACCCTGCTCCGACATCGGTCCCGGCACCCGGTTCAGTGAGAGCAAAAGCTCCTATATGCTGGCCCTTGCAAAGGGGCGCCAGGTATTTCTGTTTTTGAGTTTCAGTGCCAAAATAATAAATAGGGCCGCTGGCCAGACCTGTATGGCAGGAAAGAGTAAATCCGGTAGCTGCGCAGGAGCGTGAGAGTTCTTCGATTACACAGGCATAAGTAACATAATCAACCCCAGCTCCCCCATATTCCTGAGGATAAGGCATACCCATCCAATCACCCTCAGCCAATTTAGCCATCACTTCGGCCGGATAGCGGCTATTTTCGTCAATCTCTACCGCAATGGGGTCAACATATTGGCGGGCGAATTCCCGCATATTGGCTCGGATCAGCTCTTGTTCCTCGGTCAGCTTGAAATCCATACCTACATCCCCTTTCTTCTCATGTAAACTACCGACTCCCGCCTGCTGCATACTTGGAGCATAATCGGTTGCCATCCCGCGAAGTATATCCCCTGTAATGACGTGCGGTTAAAGCTGCTGCAGCCGGTGAGAAATATCCGGTAAAATAAAGTAAGGTAGCAATGGCTTATAATACTGTTTGAATGAATTCTAACGAAAGAGCAAACACTTTGTCAACCATTAACTTGTATACCAACTAAAATCAATACATAACCCCCCGTGATTATAATCCCGGGTTAAGTCTATGGAGCAAATCTTTCAGCATATCTGATTGCACGTGGTTCAATTCTTTTAAGGCTTTTTCATTAGCACTGATTATAGCTTCAGCCACTGGTTCTTCCAACTGCTTACCGGCATCGGTAAGTATAACCTTGAGTGCCCTCCGGTCCCTGGGGTCAACCTGTTTTTCAATCAATCCCTTCTGCTCCAGACGATCCAGGAGGCCGGTTACGGTGGAGCCATCCAGAAAAAGCCGTTCCGCTATCTGTCTGGCCGTTTGTCCGTTGTCGTCCCACAAGCATTTCAGTACTGCGTATTGGCCGGGGGTAATCCCGAACGGGGCTAATTCTGCTTTAAACAGTTGGTGTACTGACTGCTGTGCCTTGGTTAAAACAAAATTGAAGCACTGTTCCAGTTCCATAAAATATTATTCTCCTATCTGCTGCAAAACAAAATTTACTGTATTATCATGCTACCTTTAGCAAAAGTCAATTATTTTACCAGTCATTATTATTATGCTGGCAGAGGAAAATTAGACTAACTTATCTTACAAAGTCATGGGTTCGACTCCCTGTCTTAGTTACAAAGTCACGGTAAATTATGAGTCATAAGTCACGCAAACTATTGTAAATAAGCAAAATATACTATATAATTCAATTTGGATACAATAACGGCAAACTTTTCCGAAAGGAAAGGGCGCAAAACTACGGGCCTTACGGATCAGCAGCAATGATCCTATGGCAGCCGGGTTGCCTTGGGTGGTTAATGTTACCAAACCTGAGTAATGAATCTTCGGGTTTGGTTTTTTTATTTTTAATTAACATTTGCCAATAAACTCATTTAAGCATTTATAGGGAGTATGACATGGAGAATTTCAGAATGACCAGGCTGTTTTTACTGCCTCTTATGCTGCTGGTATGGCTGATATCCCCATCAGATGCGGGGGCGGTGGAGATCAACGGAGTAGGGCTGGGACCGTCAATCGTTGATAGGACAGTCAAACCGGGAGAAAGCTTTGAACAGGTGTTTGTGGTGCGGAACAAAACCGCTGCAGCAGTGGACCTGCAATCATATTTACAGGATTATCGGGTGGAGAACAACCAGTGGAACAAGGTGGAAAACCCCGATGCCGTTTGGTCTCCTATGACCTGGGCGACTATTATCAGTGCTCCGGAAAAACTGGATCCCGGTCAAAAAGGCGACATAAGGGTAAGATTCGATGTGCCTGAAAATGCCGAAATGGGTGAACATGTAACCTATTTCAGCGCCAAGTTTACACCGGCGGCGGCCCGGCAGGAAGAGGAACAGAGCACCCAAATCACCGTTGCTTCGGAAATCCGTTCCATCGTTTATGTGAAAGTTACCGATCCCCTGGGAATTTTTAATCTGGCCAGATCCTGGCGCATTGTTAAGGCGGGTACCGGCTATTGGCATTTTGATCAGCCGACTTTTACGGTTGCCGCGGCTAATACCGGGAATGTCCACCTGGAAGTGCGCGGCACTATTGAAATTACCGATTTGATAAGAAACCAGAAAACGCAGCTCACTGTACCTTTATTCAACATTCTGCCCGACACTGAAAAGAAAATGGAGATCAATTGGAAGGAAGCGCCCTTTATAGGTTATTTTAAAGGCCAAGTAGAATTGACCTATGACGGCGTCAATTTTGAGAAGCGCGATTTTTCCTTTGTGGTAGTTCCATTGCTTACTTTGGCAGGAACAGCGGCGGTTATTATCGCGATTATTTTGGCGGTCGTTCTCTATATCCGCAAGCTGCAAAAGCGCTTAGCGGAAATAGAAAAGCTGCAAAATAATAATTTTCCAGATTAATACTTGCAGGAAAGGAGGTGAGCATAGCTTGAAAAAAACCATTGTTGTTCTCTTAACGCTGGGAATACTGGTAGCAGGTATGGGGATAGTAAATGCGGCCGAAACCCTGAACATTACGGCTAACGTTCAATCGGCATTAACCCTGGCTCTTGATCCGGGCTCCTTAACTTATAACGACATACAGCCCGGGGTTGCTTCAGCAGCCCAAACCCTGACAGCTACTACCAGCGGCAGCGGTTCTTATCATCTTACATTGGCAAGCACGACCTTCACTTCGGCAGCCGGGACTCAGTCAGCTTCGGTGCTGCAGTTCAAGGAACAGTCCGCCGAAACTTATAAGAACGCTTCGTCTTCCGCCCAGAACATGTTAAGCGCGGCCGGCACCGCCACTGCTGAGGGAGATGAAAAGCAATTTGACCTGCGGGTTAATTTCCCGGTTAGTGCCGCGGATGGAACCTATGGCGCGACCGTAACCATTACTGCGGTTCCGCAATAAAGAAGCATTGTCCCAACCAATGTCACCCAACCTAGGCGGCTACCTAAAGCGGATCAAGGTAAGAACAATGCTTCGAAAATAATTGTAACATATTGTCCCAAGCCCCACAAATGGCAAGGTTAAGCGGACTGGTCCACTTTATATTCGGACCAGTCCGCTTTTTTCAGCATTGATATAATGAATATAATGCAATTTTGCAGCAGAGGACGGCTCGTGTTTATGGCTCTTCGCTCCAGCTGGCATCCAGCTGGCTTATCCACTCGAACTGGTGGCACTGGCGCACATCATCGTGGATTGTTCATGCTTTGCTCATTGCTGTACGGTTCAGTAAAAGCACTCTCCCCAATACCTTTATATGGTACACTTTATTGTATCATGGAAGTTTAATCAGGTCATACAGCAAGCAATCTATCTTAAGGCAGCATTATTCTATTTAAGTTAAAGCTGAATTCAGATTTCAAACTGCGCAATCGGTAAGAACTGAAGACGGCTCAAGGATTATAATAAATAGCGGAGGGACGAAATGAAATACCTGATAATCGGATCCGGAGGTACAGGCGGAAGTATCGGGGCATTTATGGCAGAGGCCGGTAAAGATGTAACACTGATCGCCCGAGGAAAACATCTTGAGGCGATCCGGAAAAGTGGTTTGAAAATGGAGACTACCCGCAGGGGAAATTATACCGTCTTTCCCATAAAGGCCGCGGATATGGATCATTACAACGAACAGCCGGATATAATATTTAATTGCGTAAAAGATTATTCTGTGGAGGATACTATTCCTTTTATCAAAAGAGCGGCTCATAAAGATACGGTAGTGATACCTGTACAGAATATATTTGGCACCGGGACCGGAATGCAGGAGCTGCTGCCTGATTTATTGGTGACAGACGGATGTATTTATATAGCTGCAGAGATTAAAGAACCTGGCACCATCCTGCAAACCGGGGATATTTTCCGGGTGGTATACGGGGTGAGAAAACCGGAGCAATACCGGCCGGTTCTTGAACGGGTGGCTGCAGATCTGAAGGACAGCGGTATTACAGGTATCGTATCGGATAACATCAGGAGAGATACTTTGCAGAAGTTTTCCTATGTGTCCCCTATGGCTGCCTGCGGGGTATATTTTGACGTCAATGCCGGAGCGCTTCAGCAGGAAGGCAAATTTAGGGATACGTTTATTGCGCTTATGCGGGAGATCAATGGGTTGGCACAGGCTATGGACATATATTTTACCGTAGATATCGTGGAAATCAATCTGGGGATTCTGGACAATCTTTCACCCTCGGCTTCCACCTCTCTGCAGAGAGATTTAAAACAGGGCAGAAATTCTGAAATGAACGGTCTCATATTTGAAGTAGTGCGCTGGGGCAGAAAGTATGGCGTACCGGTGCCCACTTACGCAATGATAGCGGACAAACTTGGATTTAAATTCCGAGAAGAGTAATATGAGATCAGGAATCTTCCCACTGCTTCCTGATCTCATAGGAAGCTGCCCCAGCTGCAGGGAAATAACGCAATTGCCGCACCGCCCTGGTCAG
>DHCD01000039.1:0-1597 GCA_002398105.1 Syntrophomonas sp. UBA4911 | reverse complement strand
AGTAATTGGCTCTGTGTCTATCCCCGCTAATAAAGGCGCCATTAAAAAGGGCCCCCAGGACCAGACAACCGGCCCCTATATATCCGCAGATTTTTACGGTTATGGACCAGTCATTGGATATAAGACCGCTCAATAGTCCTATTATCACGGTTAGGGCCCCAATCCCCAATGATATTTTCATTTTTTTCTCCCCGCTTTGCTCTGTTTTATACTTTTGACGAAAAACTATTCCTGAACGATACAAAAAATGCCATAAAAATCAATTCTGATTCCTACGGCATTTTAAGCACTATCAGGTCCTTTATCTCCCGGAGCCGAACCACTTTTCCCAGAGACGGTCATAGGTGCCATTCTCTTCTAATGTTTTCAGGCTCTTATTAAGCTTATCCAGTAATTCCTGATTACCCTTCCGAACAGCAATTCCCGTCGAATCGGCGGAGGGTATTTGCCCAACCATCTGCAGGTTATTATCAGGATGATTTTTTAGATAATGAGCTGTCGGAGGATAAGATATTACAGCCGCATCAGCTTTACCTTTTTCTACTGCCGTCCATACCTCCTCCAATGATTCGAACATCAGAAGCTGGGTATCCGGGTATTTTTCCGCCAGGTCGGCAACCAATTCCTGGCCGGTAGTTCCAAGCTGAAAAGCTATTTTCTGCCCGGCCAGATCACCAAGACCCATATCCTGATCAGCGCCCTTGGTGCTCAGGATCATCTCACTCCAAACAAAATAAGGTTCGGTAAAATCTATTACTTTTTTACGGTCTTCCGTTATCGTTATCCCGGAAACGATTAAATCAACCTCTCCCGAACGCAGAGAAGGTATCAGCCGGTCAAAACTTACATCTTTGATTATGATGTCTTCTCCCCACATTTCTTCAATAGCCTTGATTAAATCAATCTCAAAGCCAACGATATCATTCCCCTCTTTATACTCAAAGGGAGGAAAATCAAGCGAGCTTCCCGCCACCAGCGCCGATTTGCCCAAACTGACCACCCGGGCCGCGCCATCCCAGGACACCGGGACCTGCAAGCCTTCCGCCAGAACCCTCACCGGTACCATAGCCCTGCCGGCCACGATGACCGGAGCAGAGTCCAGGTTTATGTTTTCCCCATTAACCACGGCCTGAGTCTGACCAATAACCAGGGCCACCCGGTATTCTCCCTTGACTATATTGACCGCCTGTTTTTCTTCGTCCCAGGTTACCTCGGCCCCTAAATTACCGGCAACTTCCCGCACTGGAACCATGATCCGGCTGCCGTCAATGAAAGGAGCGGGCTCAGTCGCCATCAACTTTCCCTGCACCTGCAGCCCTATATCCTGCCGGGCAAAAGCTGAAGGCAAGCAGACCAAAAACGTAATCAACCCGGCTAAGGCAAAAACTGCCGCAGCCAACACGATTCTTCCTTGCTTCATATGTATTCCCTCCCAGTCTAATAATGGAGTTCTTACCCCAATTGTCATTTTCTCAGCATTGTTATTCTATTTCCACATTACATTACCGTTCTCCTTTATCTTGCATGAATAATATCAACCGGCGGCAATAATGGCGGAAAGCAAATATAAGCGGGCAAACCAGGCCGGGTGCTTTCA
>DHCD01000088.1:4944-5225 GCA_002398105.1 Syntrophomonas sp. UBA4911 | reverse complement strand
TGCGTTTGGAGAATAAGGTCGGCTAATTGCTGTCGGTTATAAAATACCTCTTGTTGCTTGCAACTGCGGGCAACAAGAGGTATTTTTTCATATAGGGGTAGTGCGGGGATGCAAGTTTTTCTTTGCTTTGACTATATGATAATATTAAGGGCAAATTAATGTGCTGCGGGCAGCAGAGGTGAAAGATGAGTATTAAAGGAAGGGCTCGCCTGGACAGGCGTACCAAAAACCTGGTCAAGCGTCTAAAAAAACAGGATATAGCCATAATTGATCATGATGAT
>DHCD01000088.1:0-4712 GCA_002398105.1 Syntrophomonas sp. UBA4911 | reverse complement strand
CAGACCTCAATCACCGGACGCTATCCGGCTAAAGGCATATATAAAATTCTCAAGGCTGGTATTCCGGTTCTGGATGAGGTAGGAGACGGTATTTTTACGGAAGTCAGGGAAGGCAACCTGGTAGAGATCCGGGGCAACGAAGTATTCAGCGGTAAGCGCCTGGTCGCCCAGGGACGGATACTGACCCTGGATGAAGTTGCGCGCAAGCTGCGCATTGCCAACGAGAATATTCAAACCGAGCTGGATAACTTTGTGGATAATACCCTGGAATATGCCAAAAAGGAAAAGGATATCCTGCTCGGAAATGTTGAGGTCCCTTTGCTCAGTGCTTATATGCTCAATCGGCATGTGCTGATCGTGGTTCGGGGCAGCAGCTACAAGGAAGATTTAAAGACCATAAGTTCTTACATACAGGAGGAAAAGCCGGTTTTAATAGGAGTTGATGGGGGAGCAGACGCCCTGTTGGAATTTGGGCTTGAACCTGATATCATTGTTGGAGATATGGACAGTGTGTCTGATGCGGCTCTTTGCAGCGGTGCGGAAATAGTGGTTCATGCCTATGCCAATGGCAAGGCGCCTGGATTGGAAAGGGTTCAGGCCATGGGCTTGGAGGCCAGTGTATTTCCCATGCCGGGTACCAGCGAAGATATAGCCATGATTATTGCCTGGGAGTATGGCGCCAGCCTTATTGTGGCTGTAGGCACCCACTCCAATATGATTGATTTTCTGGAAAAGGGACGCAAAGGCATGGGCAGTACTTTTCTGGTCCGGCTCAAGGTGGGCTCAATCTTGGTAGATGCGCGGGGGGTAAGCCAGCTTTATAAACAGAGTCTGCACACCCGATATTTAATCCAGCTATTTATAGCCGCTCTGGTCCCTATCATTATAATCTTATGGGTTTCTCCCGCCACCAAACCTTTTTTCCGCCTTTTGCTGCTGCAGTTGCGGTTATTGTTTGGCACTTAAAATTGCATTAAATATCAGGAACAAAAACCGGGTAAGAGCGTTTTTATAGTGTGAGGTGGATATAATCGTGATTGATTTAAAATATCATATAACGTCAATAGTTGCTATCTTTCTTGCCCTTGGTCTGGGGGTGCTGATAGGCAGCTCCATAGTCGGGGATAATCTCCTGGTAGACCAGCAGAAAAAGATGATTGACCGCCTGGAAGAACAATTTTATGTTTTGCGGGATAAAGAGGATAAACTGGAAGCTGATAACGAATATAAAGCCAATATTATCGGCAACTATGAAAACTACAGCCAAACCGTATTGCCGTTACTGGTAGAAGATCGCTTGGAGGGCTACAAGGCGGCGGTGGTAGTAAGCGGTGACAGCGAAGTACCGGCGGGAATGACCAATGCTCTTTCCAACTCCGGCGTGGAAGTGGTCAGCAAGATTGTTTTGCTCTCCAATATGGACCTGGAGTCGCCTGAGCTTCGCAGCCGCCTTATCAATTTTTATAATCTGGACAGCAAGATCTCCCGGGATACTCTGCGGCATTATGTGGCGGTAAGTGTGGCCGCGATATTAAGTGGTATTGACGAACCTGGTCTGGTCACCTTTCTGGAGCAGAATAACCTGATTAAATTCAGCGGCAATCACAATACTCCGCCCAACGGCGTAATCCTTCTGGGGGGCGCCAACAATTTGAACAGCTACTTTGCCGAGAGCTTTGACCAGGGCTTGGTGAGTTATTTTAATGAAAATGACATCAAAGTATATGGGGTGGAGCAATCCCAGGTGGCTTATTCTTATATGAGCGTTTATCAAAACAATAATATCAGTACAGTTGATAATATTGACCTTAGTCCGGGGCAGATATCCCTGATTCTTGCTATGGAGGGCGAAGCCGGCCATTACGGCATGAAACCCACGGCCAAGAAGTTTATGCCTTCCCTGCCCATGGATAATCTCGGAGGAAATTAAGCGCATGACTATTACCGCAGTTATACCAGCTTATAATGAAGAAGAACGGATAGTTGATACCTTGAGGGCAGTAAAAAGCCTGCCCCAGATTGACGATATAATCGTAGTCAATGACGGCTCCTGCGACCAGACGGCCCGGCGGGCAAGAGCGGAAGGAGTTACCTTAATAGATCTTCCCGCTAACCGGGGCAAAGGAGGGGCACTTAATGCTGCTCTTCCTTATATTGATGCCGATATAACGGTGTTTCTTGATGCCGATCTGGGAAAATCAGCGGGGGAAGCGGAAAAGCTCATAGAGGCGGTCAGGAGCGGACGGTGCGATCTGGCTATAGCCGCTTTCCCGCCTGCCAGCAGCAAGGGAGGCTTCGGCCTGGTTAAAGGGACGGCGGCCCGAGCCATAAAACGGGCGGGGAAAATGGAAGCGACCGCACCTTTAAGCGGGCAGCGAGCGCTGAACCGCAGGGCTCTTACTTTGCTTGCCCCTTTTGATGAAGATTATGGGGTGGAACTGGGTATGACCATCAGGGCGTTGGCTAAAGGTCTGCGGGTGATGGAAGTGCCCACCGGCATGACTCATAAGGAGACCGGAAGAGATATCAGGGGTTTCCTGCATAGGGGAAAACAATTCCTGGATGTCATTCGGGTCTTAAATAAACTGAGGAGGAATGGCCTTTGAATATTGCGCTTCCAGCCGTATTGGCTATACTGTCAGGCGCAGTGGCCGAAGGGATCGTTTTATATTTTTTGCTCAGCCTGCTGGCGGAATCAGGAGCGGTCGGAAAAAACTACCTGGGACATGACATACCGGTCAGTGCCGGTATCAGCTTCCCGGTGAGCGTGATCCTGGTTTTTATTGTTTATATGCTGTTTTCCCGCTATGAGCCTTCTTTCAGCACCTATCTGACCGGGATAACAGCAATTTCTTTTCTGGGCTTTATTGACGACATGCTGGGACAAAGGGATACCTTGGGCTTTAAGGGCCACTTCGGCGCCCTGTTCAGAGGAAGGCTTACTACCGGAGGCTTTAAAGCCCTGGGGGGAGGCTTTATTGCTCTTTTTATGGCCCTTTCCCTGTCGTCTCCGGGATCGTTGGCATCTAATTGGGGGAACATTATTATCAATACTCTGATCATCGCTCTTTTTACCAATATGCTTAATTTGCTGGATCTGAGGCCGGGCCGTGCTTTAAAGGGTTACCTGTTTTTTCTGCTGTTGATTATAGGCCTGGCTGCCGGCGAGGTAAACTGGCTTTTGCTGGCTCCCCTGCTGGGGGCGGTGCTGGTATACCTCCCGGTCGATCTCAAGGCGCGGGCCATGATGGGGGATGCCGGTTCCAACGTGCTGGGTCTGACCCTGGGATATTACAGCGTAATCCACTTGTCTTGGCCTTGTAGGATAGGGGTACTGATTTTTTTGATAGCTATGCATATATACACCGAAAAATATTCCTTGACCCGCACTATTGAAAAAGTACCTTGGTTACGGGCCATTGACCAACTGGGAAGGAGCAACGAAAATGGTTAATGAGAAAAGATTGGTGGATTTATTTATAAACCTGGTGGAAACCGACTCAACTTCCAGACATGAAAGCCGGATCAGGGATTTACTTATACGGCATTTTAAGGCCCGGGGCCTTAACCCGGAAGAGGATGGCGCGGCCGGGATACTGAACGGAGACTCCGGCAATCTGCTGGTCAGGGTAGCGGGAAGCGCAGATAAACCGCCGGTATTGTTTGCAGCTCATATGGATACGGTGAAACCGGGAGAGGGCGTAAAGGCTGTAATTGGAGATGACAGGATCATTCGCAGTCAGGGTGATACTATCCTGGGTTCTGATGATAAGGCTGCCATAGCTGCCTTGCTGGAGGCCTATGAGGTGATACGGGAGGAGCAGATTCCCCATCCGCCCTTGGAATTATTATTTACCGCAGCTGAAGAACAGGGGCTGATGGGAGCCAAAGCATTTGATTTCAACCTTTTGGAATCCAAACTCGCCTATGTCCTGGATGATAACAATGATCCCGGTACCATCGTAATCAAATCACCCTGCCAGAATGAGATCGAATACCAGGTCCAGGGACGGGCCGCCCATGCCGGGATGAACCCGGAGGACGGCATCAATGCCATTCAACTGGCAGCCCAGGCTCTGGCGCAAATGCCCTGTGGACGCATAGATGAAAATACTACCTGCAATTTCGGTATTATTAAAGGCGGCCTGGCCCGTAATATAGTAGCCCCCCACTGCCGGATAAAGGGAGAAGCCCGCAGTCATACCCGGGAGAAGCTTGATCAGCTGAGCGAGCATTTAAAAAATACCTTCATTTATGAAGTGGAAAAACGGGGGGGCCAAGCCCAGGTGCACCTGGAATTTCTCTATCCGGAGGTAGCCTTGGAGCCTGAAGAGGAAGTGGTTCAGCGTGCCGTGAGAGCCGGGCGCAGGCTGGGCTTGAACCCGCGCTTGGCAGCTACCGGAGGAGGCAGTGACGCCAGTGTCATCAATGGCCACGGCATTCGCTGCGTCAATCTGGGGGTGGGCATGAAAAATGTCCATACTACCGGTGAATATATTGCTATTGACCACCTGGTGCAGGACGTAAAGCTGATTCTGGCCATTATAGAGGAAAGCTGCCGATAAGAGAAAAAGAGCTTTAGGACGGGAGCAGCCATAATATGGAACAAAAGAGGTAAAGGCGAGGGAAAGCGAGGAAACATGGTGCCTTAGCCAGGTAGGGTTTAATCCCCAAGGTCTTGCCCGGCGGGAAATAAAGACCGGGCTTTTGAG
>DHCD01000060.1:29447-43148 GCA_002398105.1 Syntrophomonas sp. UBA4911 | reverse complement strand
AATATCCTTCCTTTCTTAAGGACAAAGTTCTACAGTAGACTCGCTAGTTTTAGTATCGCTCCAGAAGTCACCCCAATGGCTTGCAGTCTCACAATAGTAATAACCACTGTTAAATCCTTCAGGATGAACCACTGCACAACCTTCGCTTCCCTGGTCGTTATCAGTTGCACCTTCTTCAGCAATCCATTTATTGGAGGACCAAAACCATAAAGTAGCATCTACATACCCATCACAAAATATTCCCTGTCCCGTCCATTCGGTTATACTTTGTCCAAAAACTTCACCGGAGTCTAATGGAAATAAGTCACTAGAATAACCAACAGAACCAGCAAAAACAGTACCTATATTAAAATTAATCAAAGCGACCATAAGAAATAATATAATTATCCCACGTTTCATAATTTGTACTCCCTTCTATGGTTATTTAGCTGTATTGTTATATATTAGGTTAAATGTAACACCCCCTGGTTTTCCTACCAGTAGATTAAAAATTTGTGCACTATTTACTTATATAATAATGTATTGGCAATTATTTGCATACAGCTTTACTTCCAAATCCCGTATACTTACCCTGATTTCCCGTACAAGATATCTAAAATCCCACTGTTGCTAAAATATTAAATTAGTTGCTTGCAAGGTGCATATCTCGTACATCCTGCTCTATCTACGGGACAGAGATATTTCTGAATTATTCAAATTTTATTATGAATGTCAATTATTATAAATAATTTAGCTAATTCGGGTCCATTTAACGACCATCCAGGCATATATACCCAAAAATAGCTTATCGTGGATTATAATATAAAGTAAATTAAGTAATGTGCTTGAAATATGATTAGCTCAAAGGGGATGAAAATATGCATCATATACAAAAACCTGATCCCAAAATTGATAAAGAAGCGATTCTTTTAAAAAGTGCCCATGGTATCCTACGTATACCCATAGAAAGCGTTATCTTTATTGAAAAACAGTCTGGACAATTATTCATTCACACTCTTCCTAAAATATATGAAGCAACCGGTACATTAAAAGATATTGAGAACAAATTCGGCTCTCCCTTTTTTCGTAGTCATAAATCGTTTATAGTCAATCTGCATAAAATAAAGGCAATAAAAGATACCGGAGACAGAGTTTATGAGATTATTTTTATTGATTATAATAAATCTGCTTGGATGAGCAGAAAAAGATACGATCATTATTTTAAACTCATCTCGGTAAATTGACAATTTTGGATTAATGGGCTTATGCGCGCTGCCCATGATAAGCAAACAGCTTGGTAACCACATGTTCTAAAAAGAGTACGGTGTTAATGAGTCAATTGTTAATTTACTTTCCTATTGCCCAGTGACTATTCGGGGGCCGTTCGCCTTTGTTTGATTTAAATTAGCTAGCTACCATGAAAACAGCCTGGTGCATGATATTATTGGAACAACCCCAGTTTTTTTCTAAGGGCTAATTACCGCGCTAACTCCCCATCTGTCGTTCAATCCTTTTCACTCATTCGCCTTCATTGAGTGTTCCCAACATCCGCTGTATTCTCGTCCATCAGTTATTCCAAATTTTAATTTTTTCATGAGAAACTATAGCTTTACAAGACTGACAGATAAATATTTAAAGCAATTTAAAGCCTATCCCAATTAATGCAACATAAACTAATTAAAATGAACAAATTGCGACATCAAACCCTAAAATTCTATGCCGCAACTGTACAAAAATAATATAAAATGATATAAATAAGGTGTGCCTAGGATAGGGCGTATTAGGTCGGATATAAATAGGCGCTCCCTTATTTATATTTTTATTATTAACCAGAAGGAAAAGAAAGCGGTTATGAAGCTGGAAATTAAAAATGCTGATTGTGGATATGCTGCTGCTACTATAGTCAAAAATGTCTCAATGGACGTTGAAACCGGTGATATTATGTGTCTCCTAGGACCAAACGGAGTAGGCAAGACTACTCTTTTCAAAACCATCCTGGGCTTTCTGAAACTTCAGAACGGGCAGATTTTACTCAATGGCCAAAATATAAATAAATGGACAAAAAAAAGATTGGCCAGGATTATGGCCTATGTTCCTCAAGCTCATACGCCACCGTTTCCATTCTGTGTACTTGATGTGGTAGTTCTGGGAAGAACGGCTCATCTGGGAATGTTCTCTTCACCTTCGAAAAAAGATATTGAAATTGCTGAAAAAGTTATGGAGTCACTGCAAATATCTTATCTGAACAATAAAGCATACACCGAAATAAGCGGTGGGGAAAGACAACTGGTGCTGATTGCCAGAGCGCTTACCCAGCGGCCGGAATTGCTTATAATGGACGAGCCTACGTCTAATCTTGATTTTGGAAATCAGGTAAGAGTGTTGGAGGAAATCAAAAAATTATCCCAAAAAGGCCTAGGAGTCTTAATGACTACCCATTCACCTGATCATGCCTTTCTATGCTCTAACAAAGTAGCATTAATGCAAAGGAGTTCAATCATTGTGGGAAGCCCGAATGAAGTGGTAACCGAGCAAAATTTAAAAGATGCCTACGGCATAAACGTTACCATAACCTGCACCTGCAAGCGAAATGGCGAAAAGGTCAAATCATGTGTGCCGATGCTGAATTAGCGGAGATACTTCTAGACCTGTTCAAGTATCTCAATATAAATAAAGAAGAATTTATTGAATGGTTATTAAAATCAGGTATATATTTGTAAAATATTTTATTTGCATTGCTCTAATAGGCCTGTTACTGGCTTTATTGCTTATCGAATGCTCAAATTTAAAAACCCGCCTCATTTTATCCGGCTGACAAAGATAGTTTATCCAGGATAAATATGACTGTTGTGGGTATATTGCCGTAAGAACAGATTAATTAAAAGGAAGGGGATAAGAGGTATGAATTTATTAAGTCATGCGCCGGGAAGTATTTTGCGGGAAGCACATGAGAATATTCTGGCGGAACTGGGCGATGAAGTTAACACCATCACTTTGGAGAGAATAGTTATCGGGCTGTTTTTTACCGGGGTTAAACTCAGCAATGGTGCAGGCGGAATTTGCTTTACCCCCATTAAAACGATTCCCGAAGCTGTATGCTGTCCAAGTTCGGCCAAAGCCATGCCTATTTCCGGCAAATTACAGGGAGTACCGGTAACCACATTAATTGCGAGGATGTACCAGGGAAACAATCTGCTTAAAGCAATTGGCATAGCTGTACTGAATGCGCTTTCACAAACCTGCTGGCAAAAGAATCCCCCGCAGAAATATGAAATTCAAGATGGTATTGATGCTCTGGATGTAGTGGAGATGCCTGAAGATGCTTATGTGGTTGTTGTCGGCGCACTTGTTCCTTTTATAAAAAAGCTAAAAGCCCGGAAGGGTAATTTCACCATATTAGAAATGGATCCCTCTACTTTAAAACCAGACGAAATGCCTTTTTACGCTCACGGAAGTCATGCTCCGGAATATGTGCCCAAAGCCGACGTCCTGGTGATTACCGGTACAACTTTAATCAATGATACCTTGGATGGACTATTAAACCTGGCCAAACCCGAATCGCATATTATTATCGTTGGACCCACCGCCAGCCTATTGCCGGATTCCTTTTTTAAACGCGGCGTAGACCTCATAGGCGGCATTTCCGTGACCAGGCCCGATGAGTTACTGGATATTCTGGCCGAAGCCGGTTCAGGCTATCACTTCTTCGGCAAGTATGCAGAACGTACGGTAATTAAAAGGGTGGAAGAATAAATGGTTATATCAGATAAAGGAGTCCTAAGCGATGATCAAAATTGCCATTTATGGTAAGGGCGGTATCGGCAAATCCACCACCACCTCTAATATGGCTGCGGCCTTAAGCCATATGGGCTACACGGTTATGCAGATCGGCTGTGATCCCAAGTCTGATTCCACCCGAATGCTGATGGAGGGCCGGCGAATACCCACAGTTTTAGATTTGATCCGCAGCCGCGGGGATGAAGTTCAGCTCAGTGATATCGTACATAAAGGATATCAGGGCGTTCTTTGCGCGGAAGCCGGCGGTCCCACCCCCGGTATTGGCTGTGCCGGAAGAGGCATTATCACGGCTTTCGAAAAGCTGGAAGAGTTGAAAGCCTATGAGATTTATGATCCTGATATCGTATTGTACGATGTGTTGGGTGATGTGGTCTGCGGCGGTTTTGCCCTGCCGCTGCGCGGCGGGTATGCCGATATGGTTCTGATCGTCACCTCGGGAGAAATGATGTCCATGTATGCGGCCGCCAACATTGTCCAGGCTCTAAACAACTTTAAAATAAAAGGTTATGCCCGTTACGGCGGTCTGATTGTCAATCGCCGCAACGTGGATAATGAGATGGAACTGGTACAAAAGCTGGCTCAGGAAACGGCGGGGAAAATCATTGCCGTTATTCCCAGAGCCAGTGAAATCCAACAGGGAGAAGCCTTGGGCAAGACAGTGATGGAGGCTTGCCCCGATTCGGAAATCGCCGGTTGCTACCGGAATCTGGCCCGGCGGATTATTGAGGAGTGCCGTTATGACAGGAATAATCAATTCTATGGAGGATAGTAAAATGGATTTTTATGAAGATCTTTCAGTTACCAGAGAAGAAGCGCTGACGTTGTTGTTTCAGAATTGGACGGTAAAGGCTGATACGGAGCTGATTCCTGTGCAGCAGGCATTAGGCCGTGTTACCGCCCGGAAGGTTTACTCCAGGAATGCCCTGCCCGTATGCCGTTCTTCACAAAACGACGGTATTGCGGTTCGTTCCGCCGACTTTGCCCATGGTCTGCCCGACACCTCCGGTTGGGTTAAAGGAAAACAGTATGTCCAGGCCGACACGGGAGACGATTTCCCCGATGATTACGATACCGTAATTCCCGTGGAAAGAATTTATTATAATGACGAAGGTCAGCTACTTTTTGCGGATGGATTTATATTTGAAAAAGGCGGCTTTATTCGAGAGCAAAGCAGTATGGTCAAAGAAGGAGAACTGCTGGCTGAGGCGCATGTCCGCTTGACTCCGGTACATTTGGCGGTATTGGCTGCCGGCGGTATTTATCAGGTGGAAGTCATAAAAAAGCCCCGGGTTGTTTTTATCCCTACCGGCAATGAACTTGTCGCCGCCGGCGTCAAACCGGAACGTGGTCAGAATGTTGAAGCCAATGGCTTGATGGTCTCGGCTTTTCTGCAACAATGGGGGGCGGAAACGTTTTGCTATCCCATTATCAAGGACAAGCCGGCGGACTTGGAGCAGACTTTGGACCTGGCCCTCAAGACCGGGGATATTGTGTTAATCAACGGCGGCTCCTCCAAAGGAGCCGAAGATTTTAATGCCCGCCTGCTGCAGAAGAAGGCCTCGTTTTTCCGTCACGGAGTTAAAGCAGTCCCTGGCCGGCCGGTAGCCTTTGCCATCATTGACGGTAAACCCGTAATTAATCTGCCGGGACCGGTTATTGCCGCATTTTTGGCTATGGATTGGTGTGTGTCCGGTCTGGTGCATCACTACTATGGTTTGCCTATTCCTGTGCGGCCCAAAATCAAGGTCAGACTCGAACAGCCGTTGATAAAGAACCCTGATTCGGAAATGTTTTTCCGACTGGTTCTGACCAGGCAAGGCGACGGTTATACCGCTTCCAACATAGGCTTTTTTAAGAGTCTGCCCTATACCATGCTTAAGGCCGATGCCCTGTTCATCGCTCCCATTGGAGTCACAGAATACCAGGCCGGAGAAGAAGTGGAGGCCGAGCTGCTGCGCGGCCTGGAAGACCTTTGATTCATTCAGGATCACGCTGAGAAACCGGCGGAATAGCCCTGCCCAGCTTAAGAAACAGAGCTATGCCAACTGTTTTGCCCCTGATCCTGCATATTAATTATTAGTATATGGAGGTAGTGAAATGTTTAAAAAATTTGCCCCGATAAGTTTAATAATGGTTCTGGTTCTATCCGCAGCTTTACTGACAGGTTGCGGACAATCTCAGCCAAAGGACGAATCTCAGAATGCTGAACCTAAAACTAAGGTCGTTGTTGATGCATCCGGAGCCGAAGTTGAAATACCGGCTAAAATTGACAGAATAGTAATCACTTGTTATGGCGGCGCCGGTCAAGAAATAGCTCTTTTCGGCGCCAGCCAAAAGGTTGTAGCACAGCCTACCAGTGTCGGTAAATTTGATCAATTGCTGAAAATGTTCCCGCAATTTAAAGACATCCCGGATTTAGGTCTGGGAGATGAAGCGAATCTGGAGGAGATAGCCAAAGCCGACCCCGATCTGGTTATTGCCGGGGTGTTCTCCCCCACCGGCAATAAAAAAATAAAAGATGCAGATATTCCGGTATATTCAGTCCTTTGCTCCCAGGCTGACATTGAAACCCTGAAAAAAGAATTTCAAACCATGGGAACCATATTTAATGAAGAACAGAAAGCCCAGAAACTCGTCACCTATTGGGATGATACCATAAAGCTGATCAGCGACCGGGTGACCAATATACCCCCGGAACAACGCAAAAAAGTATACCTGATGAATGGTTCGGCCTATGAAACAGAAGGTAAAGCCAAATGGGGTCAAGAGCTAATTGAAACGGCCGGCGGCATTAATGTGGCTGCGGAACTCGGCTCGGCTACCAAGATCAATGATGAACAACTGATGCAATGGGATCCGGATGTAATAATATCCAGGAATAATGCCAATTTATCCGCTGCCGGGATAAAAAAGGATCCAAAATTCCAAGACTTAAAGGCGGTAAAAAACAACCAGGTATACGACAATCCGATGGGAGCTTTTTGGTGGGACCGTCCCTCCCCCGAATCACCTTTAGGCTTTTTATGGCTGGCCAAGACACTTTATCCGGAAGCTATGCATGATATTGATTTAAAGGCAAAAACGATAGAGTTTTATAAGGAATTCTACCATTATTCCCTCAGCGATGCTGAATACACCGCCTTTTTGAATCCCGGTTCGGCATCAAAATAAAGCATGGAAGCAAAACCGTCCATGGCTAAACAGGGAGGTGATTGCATTTCCCCATACCAAGAAAAATCGAATTTCCGCCGCTGATACTGGTATCGGGGCAGGAGCCGTCCTAAAATCGAATAATAATAAAGGTTTTATTTTGCTGATATGCCTGCTTATACTGGTCGGTTTATTTTTTCTTTCTTTTTTTATAGGAAGATTTACGCTGTCGCCGGCAGAACTGCTGCAGGTATTTTGGGTTAAAATAATCCACGGTCCTCCTACCTGGTCAAATATGGTGGAAACCATCATATTCAAGATCAGGCTGCCGAGAATTCTCGCCGCCATGTTGATCGGCGCCGCTCTTTCCATAGCTGGAGCAACCTATCAGGGGTTGTTTAAAAATCCCATGGTATCGCCGGATATTCTCGGATGTTCGGCTGGAGCCAGCTTCGGCGCTGCTCTGGCCTTATTATTGTCCTGCAATGCCGTAGGGGTCCAAATCAGTGCCTTTACTTTTGGGATCGCGGCTGTCGCTTTGTCTTACACCATTAGCAAGGCGGTGGGTAACGGCGAGGACGAAATATTGATGCTGGTTCTGGTGGGCATGGTGGTTATGGCACTGTTTCAGGCCTTCATTTCCATAACCAAATATGTCGCCGATCCCTACAGCAAACTCCCGGCTATAACCTTTTGGCTTATGGGGGGACTTACTACCATATCCCTGAAAGATGTGCAGATTCTTGTTCTGCCAGTACTGCTAGGAACCGTGCCCCTGCTTTTATTACGCTGGAAGCTTAACGCCCTTTCCTTTGGGGATGAGGAAGCTCAGTCCATGGGGATAAATACTAGCCGGATACGGCTCATAATGATCCTTTGCGCCACCTTGATTACCAGCGCGGCGGTTTCAGTCGGGGGCCAAATTAGCTGGGTTGGCCTGGTTATTCCGCATTTGTCCCGATTGATCGTAGGGCAAAATAATAAAGTAGTTCTTCCTGCTTCCGTATTAATCGGAGCCGCTTATCTTCTTTTTATTGATGATCTGGCCCGAAGTCTATTTGTCATGGAAATACCGTTAGGCATTTTGACCTCACTAATCGGCGCTCCCTTTTTTATATTTTTATTACTGAGAAGGAAAAAAAGGAAATGGGTATGAAGCTGGTAATTAGGAACTGTGGGATCTGGGCCTAATGTAATTATGGAAAATATCGCCGTGGAAATTGAAGCCGAGGATACAATGCGTCTGGTAGGGCCGGGCAAAATTCCCGGCCTCTTTATTTTATAGCTTGCCTGGTTGCAATATTTCACCTGCCAGGAATTATGGTTTCGGAGATGATTTAATAATGACTGACATACGTAATATTTTGACTGACAAAGGCCTTGCCTATTTTGTTCCCAACTATAGACAGCATAACGATTTCTTACGCCTGCCGGAGAGCCACAACCTGCACGTATGTCCGTCTGCCTGCGGCCGTCACCATTCCCTTCAGGCTCTGGAACTGGGCAGGAAAGATTCCGTTTCTTTTCTCCAGATTACGGAAGCTGACATAGCATCCGGATATTATGAAAAATTCATCGGCGATGCCGTTGAAGAGTTAATAACGGTACTAAAGCCCCTTCCCCAAGCATTTATTATATTTTTAAAATGCATTGACGACTTTTTAGGTACCGACGAACAAGCTCTGCTGCAAGAACTGAGCACCCGCTTTCCTTCCCTGCGCTTCACCGTTTGCCATAACCACCCCGTGGCCTTGGATGGGAAAACAATGCCCGGAATGAGTATTTATAATCAACTCTATGGCCTTTTGGATTATTCCGGAAAAAAGGACGATGGGATTAATCTTATCGGTAATTTTGCTCCTATTGACGCGGAAAGTGAATTCTTTTCCGTGCTGAACCAGTGGGGAGTCCATCAGGTACGCCAGATGTTCGCTTGCCGGACATTCGCGGAATATCAGCAGATGGCGGACAGCCGCTTGAATCTGGTATTGGCACCTATAGGGAAGTTGGCCGCGGAAAATATGAGTCGCAGACTGGGTATTCCTTATTTCGTCAGTCCAGCGTCTTATGATATCAGCGAAGTTGTGCAGAATTACGAAAATATTGCCGTTCTATTGGATCAAAAAAGCCCGGATTTCGATTCGGAAATCATGCAAACCCGGCGTGCGGTGCAGGAAGCGCGGGAACATATGGGCGACATGCCGGTCGTTGTGGACTCTTCCGCAACCTTAAGACCTTTTGCCCTGGCCAGAGCCTTGCACCAATATGGCTTCCGGGTAAAGGCCATATTTACTACGCGCATCAGAGATATCAACCGTGAGGACGAGGCCTGGCTGACTCAACAGTACCCGCATATCAAAGTTTTACGGACAGAAAGATACGATGCCATTCCTGGCTTCGGGTTCAGCCCGGAATGTCTGGCTATTGGTTTTGACTGCGCTTATACGCTGCGGGCCCGCCATTTTGTGAGAATTTCTGATGACGAATCTTTTTACGGCTTTCACGGTATCCGAAAATTAATGGGGCTTATGCGCGCTGCCTGTGATAAGCAAACATCCTGGTAACCCACATGTTCTAAAAAGGAGTACAGTTTTAATGAAACAATTGTCCATTTACCTTCCCACCTTTTCCAGTGATTATTCGGGGGTCTGTTCAGCTTTATTTGATTTAAATTGCCTGGTGGTTATCAACGACGCTCAAGGCTGTACAGGCAATTATATCAATTGCGACGAACCGCGCTGGACAGTAAAGAAAAAATCCATCCTCTGTTCACAGCTGCGGACCATGGATGCAGTGCTTGGGAATGATGAAAAAGTAATCCTGCAGGTAGTTGAGGCGGCAGAAAAACTGCATGCGGATTTTATTGCGGTGCTGGGAAGCCCGGTTCCGGCTATTATCGGTATGGATATGACCGGGATGGCGCGGGAAATAGAAGCGCGCAGCGGTCGCCCCGCTTTAGGTTTTAATACCACCGGTTTTTCCTATTACAACAAAGGCGTTTCCGATGCGTTTATGATGCTGCTGAAAAGATTTACCGCTCCCGCAGGGATGACCATAGCTAATAGCGTAAACATTTTGGGACTGACCCCTCTGGATTTTTCGGCTAATAATAATAGTAAACTTTTTCGAAAACTGCTGGAAGAGCATGGGTTTAAGATCAATGCCAGTTTATTGATGGAAAGCGATTTGGAACAGGTGCGCCGGGCTGCTGGCGCCGCAGTTAATCTGGTGGTATCCCAGACCGGGTGGGCGGCAGCCCAATATATGCGGGCACAGTTCGGCATTCCCTATATCGTCGCTGTCCCCCTGGGACAAAGATATAGTCAAAGCATAATTCAAATGATCCGGCAAACGGAACTGGACAAGGTAAGCCGGATCATCACCGGAGGACCCTCAACCCAAAAGGCGGTTTCTTCCATGCTGGTTGTCGGGGAGCAGGTTATGGCCAATTCATTGCGGGCAGCCCTGTGGCAAGCAGGTAGCTGCCGCAGGATAACTGTGGCCAGTTTTTTTGCCCTGGAGCCGGCACTAGCCCTTCCGGAGGATATTTTGCTGAAAGACGAAGGTCACCTGATTAAGATGCTGCGCAGCGGTAAATATGATAGTATGCTTGCCGATCCGCTGATTGCCGGCATACCCGCTGCGAAGACATTAAAATGCCATGTTCTGCCGCACCCTGCGGTGTCCGGCTATCTATACTGGAACCAGATGCCTTTGCTGGTTGGGGCTGAAATGGAAAACTTGCTGCAAAGCTTATCAAATAAAAAATCGTAGGAAACTATAAATTGATTCAAAAATACCGAAGGCTTAAAAACCTTCGGTAAAATTCTCCCCAGGTGGTATCCGAGGCCGAGGTCGAGCCGGCCATTCTTTTAACTTTGCCTTGGAGTTGCGGCTTTGTGACTGATACTGTCTCACCGGATGGCTTTAAGGCTTTAGTTAATGA
Source organism: Syntrophomonas sp. UBA4911 (assembly GCA_002398105.1). Taxonomy (GTDB): domain Bacteria; phylum Bacillota; class Syntrophomonadia; order Syntrophomonadales; family Syntrophomonadaceae; genus UBA4844. The sequence goes on along the minus strand of DHCD01000060.1, from coordinate 32,275 downwards.
TTGAGTCTTAGACTTTTGGAAATGCGGTATTTTGCCGCTTTTCTTACTATGGTTGAAGCATCTACTTTCAATGCGTCCGCCATCTGTCTGGTAGTCCGATATTTGGCATAAACCCTTTCCAATAATTGTTTCTCCACCATTTCTATAGCCTCTTTAAGAGGAACTATTCCCGAAACCAGAACACACGAATTATCATCTTTCACCGTATCCCATAAACAAGAAGGCAGATCGCCCGTGGTTATTATATCCCGGTTCGTAATAACAATCATTCTCTCAATAAGATTCTCCAACTCTCTTACATTACCAGGCCAATCATATTGTATGAAAGCCTCAATAACTCCGGGAGAGAACCTTTTATTCATCTTATATTTGCGATTGCAGATTTGAGTAAAATTGGCTACCAGAGAGGGGATATCTTCCTTTCTTTCGCGTAGGGCCGGTAATTTCACCGGTACTACATTCAATCTATAATAAAGATCCTCACGGAACTGCTTTTTCTGCACCATTTCCAGAAGATCTCTGTTGGTAGCAGTGATAATGCGTACATCAACTTCAATAGAATTTTCTCCCCCGACTCGGGTAATCTCCTTATCCTGTAAAAACCGCAGCAGCTTTACCTGCAAATTTAAAGGTATCTCGCCAATCTCATCCAGAAATATGGTACCTCCGGCTGCCAGTTCAACAAATCCCGGCTTGCCTTCTTTCTTAGCTCCTGTGAAGGCCCCGCCTTCGTATCCGAACAATTCTGACTCCAGCAAATTCTCAGGAATGGCTCCGCAGTTCACCTTGATTAAAGGTTTATTCTTGCGCATACTATTGGAATGAATGGTCTCCGCAATTAGCCCCTTGCCGGTACCTGATTCACCGGTTATTAATATGGTAGAATCAACTACGGCCAATCTTATGACCATGTCTACCAAATTCCTCATTTTAGGGGAATTTGCCACCAGTCTTTCATTGGCCGTATATTTTAACTGCATAACCCGAATTTGGTTCTCATAATGCTGACTTAACCCTTGTTCTTTCTCCAGTTCCTGTTTCAATAGATTCAGTTCAGTTATATCTCTGACGTTACAAACGACCCTTATTATCTCACCTTTTACATCAAACACCGGATTCCCTGTAGTCAGGGTGATTTTTCCGCTCCGGCTTTTCTGCATAACGGTTATTGATTTCTTCTGTTCCAGTACGTAGCAGGTAACAGGATCGGAAATAATTCCGTCACGCTTAATTTCATCTACGCTTCGTCCCCGGTATTCACAGGCCTCTATCCCCGTCAACTGCTCAAAGGCCTTATTGTAACGCAAGGTAATTCCTTGGCCATCGGTTATAAATAGCCCATCGAAAGATGATTCCACTATAGCGTCAAGTTCTTTATTCAACTCTTTGACATAACTTAATTCCTGAGACATTTTATCAAGGTCGGATATATCCTGAAGAACTGCTACCGCTCCAATTATGTTCCTATCCTTTATAATAGGGGAGCGGTTAGATATAAAGAAACGCTCATTGAGCTTCACTTTCCTCACGGGCTCAACTTTTCCAGTCTGGATTACATCAATAAGATCACTGTCAGGAAGCACATCTAGAATATTTCTGCCGATAACGTCTTCTGCTCTCTTGCCCAGCAATCTTTCCGCCGACGAATTCCAAATTCTGATCATACCCTTTTCGTCTACGGAGACAATCAAATTATAGGCTGAATTGATTATAGTATCATATTCCAGACAAATTTTACTGTAGGAATAAAAGAAAGCTTTGGCTATATCTCCACGGGTAATCATGCCTACAACATGCCCGGTCTCATTAACCACAGGAAGCCGAGGTACGGTGGGATTAACCACCTCCCCAAACTCCTCATCGGGATAACCGACTAAAATGTTCCGAGTCATTAACTTTTCAACTCTGGCATCTATATCCATACTGGTATTTATTAAACGATAAATATGACTCTTGGTAAAAAGGCCCACTAATTTCCCGTTTTTGTTTATTACTGGGGCGCCATCTATCTTATTGTCTATGAAAATAGCTACTGCTTCACTGATTTTTTGGTCAGGACTTAAGGTAATAGGGTTGGAACTCATAATTTCCCGAATTTTCATATAAATACCTCATTCCTATAAATATAGATTTCAAATTAAACTCCTTGAACTTTTACAGGATATTTCATTTTGGCTATTATCGGACCCATCACCTCCTTTGTTGTTTGCCGTCATTGAGGGGTGAGGCCATTTTTCAAGCAATAGATTCAATTAGTTCTAATGCATAGAGTGTGCCACTTGTCCAAAATCTACTTCTACCGGCCCTTGAGTAATCAATTGTTACTGAAATCCACTCATATTTGTTTCTATCCCGCAACAAAATTAATTATCAGCAATTTAAGTTATATTATGAAAATATATTTAGTTTAAAAATATCTGCTTTTCTTGTTTTTATTTACATTTAGTATCTTATATATTATTTTTTTACTTATATGGATATAATTATATATTAACATTCTTATATATACTACAAATTAAATAAGTAAATAGACGCAGATTAAAAAAGCAAAACGGATGCGCAATACCAGGCTTTTTAATATATCCGCGTTCTCCCCTGAATCAATGTAAAAAACATAGCCGAATCATTAGTATTTTTATTGCAGAAATGTTGGCCAGGTGCAACAAAAATCTGCACTCAGGCAACTAAAATCTTGGCCTGAGCCCAAATTCATCTCCTCAATAATTACCATGGCAAAAATCTTCTCTTGATTTCCTATCATTATTATCAAGATTCTTGAAATATTGATTGACAAAATTTGAGTAAATTAGTATGATAATCATGATAAT
>DHCD01000060.1:0-29245 GCA_002398105.1 Syntrophomonas sp. UBA4911 | reverse complement strand
ATTATCATGATTATCATACTAATTCTTGCTCCGTTTTTTACATAGAAAGGTATTTGCCCATGGAAGAAATGGCAACGAAGGTTATGGCGAAAATAAATTCCATCCAAATTACCACCATTCTGAGAAGCAGCCTGCTGCTGACCGGCCTGGCTCCGCTGGTGGTCGCCGTTATAGCTGCCGCGCCTTTGCTTGATGACGATAGGTTTAATCTGGCCATGGTGCTGGGGGTGCTGGTAGCTCTATCCATATCATGGCTTTTGGGCTCTTTGGTGGTAAACGGTTTATTCATGGGGGCAATAAAAAGGCTTCAGGATTTTTGTTTACAGGTTAAGCAGGGGAAATATGACGGTTTCGACGACCTGCCCGGTCAAGGTTTGATCAACAGCGATGAAAACGAATTCATATCCCTGATGCGGGATATGGGATGGATGGCTCGTTTGATCAAGAAGAGAGAGCAGGAACTGCGCGCCAGCATAGCGATGCTGAAAGCGGCTCAGGATGAATTGAACCAAAGCAACGCCTGCCTGGCAGAGATGGCTATGACCGACCCCCTTACCCGGCTGTACAACCGGCGTTATTTTTTTGACCATCTGGAGCAAGAATGCGCTCATATGAACCGCAAACCCCAGTCAGTTTCGCTGATCATGCTGGATATAGACCACTTCAAAATAATTAACGATAAATATGGGCACCAGACGGGCGATATAGTGCTGACCGAACTTTCCCGGGCAATTGAAAAGACTGTGCGAAGCGGTGAAATAGTGGCGCGTATCGGCGGAGAGGAATTTGCCGTTCTGGTCCCCGATGCCGACAAGGATGGAGCTGTACATATCGCTTGCAGGATTTGCCGGGAGGTGCGGGAACATGTTTTCAAGGACGATGAAGGACAGACATTTAAAATAACTTGTTCGGCGGGAATCACCGTTGCCAGCCAGGCTTCGGTGAGATCGGCCGATAAGCTGTGCAAGCAAGCGGACATAGCCCTTTATGCGGCCAAGGAAGCGGGAAGAAACCGCATTTACTTTTATGATCATCAATATGGACCCATAGAAGTAACAGAAAACGGGAACGGCTATCAGAATATGAGTTAAAGAAATTATACGCGATTAGGGTGAATCAATTGATAGAAGGTGGTAATATCTTTATTTTCAACGAGGAATCAGCAATATTGAACAGCGCTATTCATGATGTCATTGAGCATCTGATAGCAGGTTTGGAATCCAAAGATATATATACCAGCGGGCATAGTGCGCGGGTAGGCGACATGTCTTATCTTTTGGGCAAGAAATTGGGCCTGGCCGGAATTGAACTGGAAAAAGTTCACATAGCCGCTCATCTTCATGATATCGGTAAAATAAAGATTCCGGCGTCAATAATAAAAAAGCCCGGCCCGTTATCGCGGAAAGAGTGGGAAGAAATAAAGCGGCATCCTGATTATGGGCACGATATTTTGACCCAATCCCGCTATTTAAAAACCTACGCTCAGATTGTCCGTCATCATCATGAACGCTGGGACGGCAATGGTTACCCGGCAGGACTGAAAGGAGAAGAGATTCCCCTGGGCTCAAGAATAATAGCCATATGCGATACGGTGGACGCTATGACCTTTAATCGTCCTTACCGTAAAGCCTTCAGCCTGGAAGAGACTCTGCGGGAAATAAAGCTGAACCAAGGGAAGCAGTTTGATCCTGCAATACTGGAGGCGGCGGTGGAGATGTGGCCGCTGTTCGAAAAGCAATATGGCATGCCTGGATCTGATCTGCATAAGGCGTCGGATTATCTGATTGAGAATTGTACCCATTAATTAGTCATAGGCTCGCCCTTTTATCCGGTTCAGCAGTCCCGCAGAGTAGACCGGGGGCCCTTTTCAAACAGGCATTCGATGAGTTCGGCTTCACTGCGCATCCCTACTATATGATGCTCCTGGTCGACTATCACCACCAGCAGGTAGTGGTTAGGCTGGCTGGAGTCAAGGATGGCTTTTACGGCGGCGTTTTCCGAGCTTACTACCTGGCGGGAGGTCAGGAAACCTTTTCGAGCCAATTCTCCTTTTTTGTGGACCAGGAAACGCATGAAGGCATAGACCAGTAAACGGGCTTCCCGACGGGCCGCCCAGAACAGGAAGACCCCCAATATAATGAAGTTGGCGCCATTGAGGCTTCTCCAGGTGAGATAAGCTCCTCCCGCAATCATCAGTGCTCCTATGGTCTCACCAGCCCAGGCTGCCGCCCGGGTAGCCTTTTTGTAGCCCTGATAAGACGACAGCAAAGCCCGCAGTACCCGACCACCGTCAAGGGGCAAAGCCGGTAAAAGATTCAGGCATCCCAAAAGCAGGTTAACCTTAACCATCATATCCAGGGTGAGAGGGTCGAATTTCAGGGGCAGAAAATAAAAAAACGCTGCCAAAGACAGGCTGGTTATAGGTCCTGCCAAAGCAACGTATATCTCTTTATCCGGGTCCAGTCCGGTAAAGTCCTCAATCTTAGCCTGCCCGCCAAAAGGAAGCAAATCAATTTCAGCTATTTTCAGCCCCATAATTTTAGCCATGATACCATGGCCAATTTCGTGCACCAGTACCGATGTTACTACCACCAGTATTTCCCGGGCCAGTCCCAGGTAAATGTATATGCCGCACAGCAGTAGAAAAAGCGGGTTAACCTTGACCAGAGCCCCGGCCAGCTTACCCAGCCGCATTATTCAAAAAGATAATTGACGTTAAGCGGTCCATCCTGGTTTCTCATCTCCAGATATAAGTTGTCGCCGCATTTACCCAAGGTATCATTCAGTTCCACCTCATCCTTTTCCTCCACCAGCACCTCTTTCAGTCCCCCATATAGAGAATAAACCTCGTCCTCGTGCTGCAATAATACGGTTCGCCCCTTGCTGTCGCTGGAAATTCTGGCTACCTTTCCGGCCATTACCGGTTTTACCAGAGTGTTTTCCTCCACCTTTAAGCTGAGTCCGGGATAAAAGCTCTGCTTCTGTTCTGCCGGGTCCCAGTACCAGCCATATTTCTGGGTAAGCTCCAGGTAGGCACAGGGGACCTGCATGGCGGCATCTCCTGATACCGATATGATACTGCGGTCGTCCCGGACGTTATGTACAAAGGTGGCTATTTTTTTCTCCACTCCATAATCTTTCAGCACATAGACAATTATCGGTTCGACCACTTCCCGGCTGCCGTTATTGGACTGCATAGCCAATCCTGCCAGAGTAATTATCACGATGACTATTAACATACGGGTTTTAAAGCTTCCCAGCATACCTATCACCCCGAATCTAAACTTGTACCCATTTTTTATACAATATATAGCTGCCCGATTGATTTTATGCCATGGATTATAAGCATCTCAGCCTATTTACCAATAAAAAATGCCAACCGGCACGAACGTAAAATCATTTACAATCTTCACCATCCCATGCTAGAATAGGCTATAGTAAGCAGAAGAGAAGAGCTGAGACAAGTGCGGATGAGATTAGTTGAGCTGGTTGCGGATAATCGGGCCAGGTCAACCTATTATGTTGACCTGGCTTTTTATTTTATAGGCGAGGTGTAAGAATTGACCAAACAGTTATTGCTGGGAAACGAGGCTATCGCCTGGGGAGCTATAGCTGCCGGGGTAAAGGTGGCCACCGCCTATCCGGGTACGCCTTCCACCGAAATTTTCAGCACCCTGGCTGCCCAAGCCAAACGCTACGGGTTTCATGCCGAGTGGTGCGTTAATGAGAAGGTAGCTCTGGAAGTTGCGTACGGATCCGCCATCAGCGGCGCCCGGGCCATGGTCACCATGAAACAGGTGGGGTTGAACGTGGCGGCCGACCCTCTTCTGTCCGGCACTTATCTGGGAGTAAAAGGCGGACTGGTTCTGGTAGTGGCTGACGATCCGGGGCCCCATAGTTCTCAGACCGAGCAGGATACCCGGCATTTTGCCAGCTTTGCCAAGGTCCCGGTACTGGATCCCTCCGATCCCCGGGAAGCCATGGAAATGGCTATTGCCGCCTTCGATATATCGGAAAAATACCACCTGCCGGTGATACTGCGCCCCACCACCAGAGTATGCCACGTGGGACAGGATGTGGAGCTGCCGGTAATAAATATTAAGGCCGCTCCGACCGGTTTTGACAAAGGTGGCGACTGGGTTATTTTTCCCAGTGTCTCTTACCGCAAACATGGTGAATTACTGGCAAATCTGAAGAATTTAAGCGTGGAATTTTCCGCTTCTGTTTTCAACCGGCGGGAAGGTCAGGGCGAATATGCCATTGCCTGTTCCGGGGTAAGTTATCATTATGTCAAAGAGGCGCTCCTTCGGCTTAATCTGACAGATAATACAGAGATTTTAAAAATATCTACCCCCTACCCTTTCCCGGAGGAATTAGCGGCTGGATATCTGCAAAGACACCAGCGGCTGTTGGTAATTGAGGAGCAGGATCCGGTAGTGGAGGATGCGATGCTGCGTCTGGCAGGTAAACATGGTCTGCATATACAGTTGAGCGGGAAAAATGACGCCATGGTTCCTGAAATCGGCGAACTGAACGTGGATTTGGTTGCTCAGGCCATTGCCCATTGGTCGGGAAAAAACACCGACCGAACCTCGGCCATGGTTAAACCGGAGCTGCCCGTCCGCCGGCCGATTCTCTGCGCCGGTTGCCCTCACCGGGCATCCTTTTATGCCATTCGCAAGGCGGCAGGGAAAAAATCGGAAGTGGTGTTTACCGGTGATATCGGTTGTTATACCCTGGGGATGATGCCGCCGCTTTCAGCGGTGGATACCTGTCTGTGTATGGGGGCGGCGATAACCCAGGCCCAGGGTATCGGCCGGGGCGAACCCGGGCGTCAGACCATCGCCGTGCTGGGAGATTCGACTTTTTTCCACAGCGGTATCCCGGGAGTAATAAATGCCGTATATAACCGGTATCCTCTTACCCTGGTGATAGTTGACAACAGCACCACTGCCATGACCGGCTTTCAGCCCCATCCGGGGACTGGCCAAACGGCTACCGGAGAAGCAGTGCCGGCGCTGGACTTGACCCAAGTACTGGCAGGCTGCGGGGTCGCCTTTATTCGCCAGGTGGACCCGGTCAATCTGAAAGAGGCCGAAACCGCCGTTAAAGACGCTCTGGCCTTTGACGGCCCCGCGGTAGTTATAATGAAACGCGCCTGTATTAACCTGCCCCGGATCAAAAATCAAGCTCCGGTTATAATTAATGAGGAAGCATGCAAAAAATGCGGCCTCTGCGTAACTGAGATAGGTTGTCCGGCCCTGGTAATGGAAGCCAAACAGCTGCCGCAGGTACTGGAAAGCTGTGCCGGATGCGGCCTTTGTATAGAAGTATGCCCCTTTAACGCCATTAAAGGAGGAGAGTCCTGATGGATATAATTATGTGCGGCGTGGGCGGACAAGGAACGGTCATGGCCTCCCGGGCAGTAGGCGAAGCGGCTATCGCTCAGGGCTATGAGGTTCGTACCTCCGAGATTATAGGCATGGCTCAGCGCGAGGGTTCGGTGGTATCACAGGTGCGAATCGGGCAGACTTTGCAGGGGCCTTTGATCCCTGACGCTGCTGCCGACTACCTCCTGGGATTTGAACTGGCCGAGGCCGTACGCAATCTGGAAAAATTAAAAACCGGCGGCCGGGCCCTGGTAAATACGGGAATGATAGTTCCTCCCACCGTTTATCTGGGGATATCCGGTTATAACGGGGAAGAACTGATCAGTTTCCTGCGGGAACAGATCCCGGGAGTGGTATTGGTCAACGCCCGGCGACTGGCAGAAAATGCCGGTAGCACCAAAGCACTGAATGCCGTTATGCTGGGAGCATTTTCGAAGCTGTGCCCCGCTGTTGAGGAAGCCCAATTGCTGGAGAAGCTCCTGGCCCATCTGCCCCAAAAGGTGCAGGAAGTAAATACCCGGGCCTTCAGCCTGGGCAGAGAATATGTGGAGGGAAAGACGAGATGAGCAAAGCAGTGGAGTTGATTGAAGAAAAATATCAGCCTGCATTTCTTAGGGAGCGGCAGTCCGTTCTCTTACGGAGATTGATGGACCGCCTGCAGGAACATTCCTGTTTTTACCGGAAGAAGCTGCAGCAGGCAGGAATCAATTTTACCGATATCAATTCGATAGAGGATATAAAATACCTGCCTTTTACCGACAAGGAAGAACTGCGGCAGGAGGAAGCTCTGGCCCTGATGGCGGCGCCGGAATCAGAAATCGTCCGTATTCATTCCACTTCCGGCACTACCGGCAAACCGGTAGTAGTCCCTTACACCCGCAAGGATGTGGATGATTGGGCGGAAATGATGGAACGCTGTATGCGCATTGTGGGAATCAACAACCGGGACCGGGTGCATATCACTCCCGGGTATGGTCTGTGGACTGCAGGCATCGGCTTTCAGACCGGATGCGAAAGATTAGGGGCTATGGCTATTCCCATGGGGCCGGGCAATACCGATAAGCAACTGTCCATGTTGCTGGATCTGCAGGCTACGGTACTCATAGGCACTGCTTCCTATGGTCTGCTGCTGGCGGAGGAAGCCAAAAAGCGGGGCCTTGAAAATCAGCTTAAACTGCGCAAGGCCATATTCGGTTCGGAACGCTGGGGAGAAAAGATGCGTACCCGCATGGAGGAGATTCTGGGCCTGGAGAGTTATGATATTTATGGTCTCACCGAAATTTACGGGCCGGGGATAGGCATCGACTGCGATCTGCACTGTGGTATCCATTATTACCCGGAATACATTTATTGTGAGATAATTGACCCTCAAACCGGAAAGGTTCTGCCTCCGGGGGAACTGGGCGAACTGGTTATAACTACCCTGGCCAAGGAAGGGATGCCTCTCCTGCGCTATCGCACCCGCGACCTTACTTATCTGAGCCCTGAACCGTGCCCATGCGGTCTGCCCTATCCCCTGATGGGCCGCATACTGGGCCGCAGCGACGACACGGTCAAGATAAAGGGGGTAAATGTGTACCCCGGCCAGGTAGAAGATGTCATTCGCATGACCCCGGGCTTATCCAGTGAATACCAGATGATAATTGAGCGAGAGGACGGCAAGGACTCGGTGCTGATTCGGGTGGAGGAAGACCCTGAGCGTCCCAGCCCGAAAGCAGCCAGAGAGTTCAGACATAATATTAAAGCGATAATAAACATCATTGCTGATGTGGAAGTATCCCCTTACCAGACCCTGCCGCGCAGCGAGAAAAAAAGCAAGCGGGTATTTGACCGCCGCAATCTGGACTGAAAACTAAATTTAGAAAACCCTCTGGAAAAATCATCAGGTTAACCAGAGGGTTTGTTTATTTTGACCCGGAGTAGACGGAATTTGCAGATAACTATATGACTTTCCGTGAATCCTGCATCTACTTTACTTTATATTCCACGTCGGTGTAATCTTGGGGACGGGATTTTTTGACGATCTTGCGATAAACTCCCTGGGGAACAAACTGCACCGCCAGGTCGATTATATTTTCCATCAGTTTCAGCAGTTCTTTATCGCCATCCCAGTAGGATAACAGGGTATCGGGGCTGACACTGTCCAGCAGCCTTTTTAAAACCAGCGCCACCAGGAGAAGGTCGTCCAGTTGACCCAGGAAGGGCATTATGTCGGGAAGAAAATCCCAGGGCGAAAGCACATAGGCCGCCGTCCCCAGCAATAGGACCCGGTCAGTTTTGCTCACATGGGGATCCTGGGCCAGCCGATAAATGAGTTTTAGGAAATTGGGTATAAACAACAGGCTTTCTTTTAAAGTCGTCATAGCAGCATTGCAGCTCTCATCTTTAACCATACTGCGCCCCCTTAGAAGTTTGTTCCGAGGCCTTTCAGCTCCACCCACTAAAAGGCTTCAGATTCTTTACCATACCTTAATCTAGTATGGCTCAACCGTTAGAATACTATTTTCTTGCCCCGAATATTTACATTTAAAATAAGGCCCACCGCAATTAAGTTGGTCAGCATGGAGCTTCCTCCATAGCTCAGAAACGGCAGCGGTATCCCGGTTACCGGCATCAATCCAATGGACATGCCGATGCTTTCAAAAATATGGAACAGCCACATAGCAGTTATTCCCAGTACCATCAGGGTACCATAGAGTTCTTTGGCATTATAGCTGATATTTACAGCCCTCAGGATCAAGATGCCATAAAGTATGATAACAAAAACAGCACCGACAAATCCAAGTTCCTCTCCGATGACGGCGTAAATAAAATCAGTATGATGCTCGGGCAGAAAGTTCAATTGTACCTGGGTGCCGTTAAACAGTCCCTTGCCGGTCAGCCCGCCGGAGCCGATGGCGACCAGGGACTGAATCGTGTTCCATCCCGGTCCCCTCCCCCCCTGGCCATCATTGTAAGGGTCCAGGAATACTATCAGCCGCTTGATCTGGTAATCTTCCAGCGGCAGAGGCAGACCGAGATGAACATGGGCCAGGAACAGCAGCACGGTGAGCAGTACGGCAGAAAACAGCAACGTAAACAGGATTTTGGGATTAGCGCCGGCAGCATACATCATCACCAGGGTTATGGCTATGTAGACCAAAGCCGTACCCAGGTCGGGCTGCAGCATGATAAGAATAAAAGGTAAACCCATATAGGCAAAACAGGGAAGCATCTGCGCCAGAGTATTGAGTTCCCCTTTCCTGCGCTCCAAGAAATCGGCAAATGCCAATATCAAAAGGATTTTGGTGAACTCCGCCGGCTGTATGGCCGGCAGCGGCCCGATACTAATCCATCCGGTCGTTCCCCGCACCTCTTCTCCCAGCACCAGCACCACAATCAGCATAAGAACCGCTAAGCCGTACAAAAACCAGCTGTACTGTTTAAGTTCAACATACTCATAGCGCAGAATGATTATTATGGCTATAACCCCCAGAACAATGGAAGTTATCTGCTTCTTTAAATAAAAATAGGGATCGCTGGAAATACTGCTGCTGGCGCTGGTCAGCACCACCAGTCCGAAAATCAGCAGGATCAAGAGGGTTATAACATAACTTTTATCTATAAACTTAAGACGCTTGATTTCCAATTCTCCGTACCTCCCTGTACATTATAAAGCTTACGAAAATAAAGTGTCCAGCTTACAAAGTCCAGGCAGATATGATGAATTTTTTTGGGACCCCCGTAACAACCTGGTCAATACTCGCAATGAGACTGGTGTCGGATGATCTGCAGGAGAAACCAGGCATTTATGGAATATTGCAGTGATTTTTGGGCTTCTGGCAGAAATTACTGTCCTCTATGCAAGAATTAGTATATATAACCGTAGTTTAAAAAGGGGGAAGAAGTCTTTCTCACCAAAATTCAATGGTTGGTTCCACTGCAAAAATCCTGTTTAGATGCATAAATATGCAGGAGCCCTCAGACGTAGCCTGATAGCACTCTACGAGCACCACTGCTACTCTCTGCGGTCGCTATTTAAGGTTAGAAACACCCTGAGGCGAAGCAGCCTTTATAACTCTTTGCTGTGGAATTATGGTTTACAACCACAAAGGGGGATTAACATGGAATTGGAACTTAATAACGAAACCCTGTCCCTGGGGCAGCGATTGTCCCGTATATTTACCAGTCCGAGCAGTGTTTTTGCCGACCTGGAACGCAATCATTCCTGGCTGGCCGCTCTGCTGACAATCTCGGCCATCAGCCTGGCCGCTACTGTGCCATTGCTCTCCAAGATTAAAGCCTATGGCCTTATACAGTTGCAGCAACTGCCTGATAATCCTGCTCTGGCCAGCCCTCAAGCCCTGGAAACCACAGCTCAGGTTACGGTTGTGGCTGCCATAGCAAGCGCAGTACTGATACCGGTATTTTTTGCCCTGCTCATGGCTTTGCTGCTCAAATTCTTCAATGCCTTTGCCGGGGATAAGGTACCGTACCGCAAGCTGTTCTCCGTCTGTGTCTATGCCTACCTCCCCATTCTGCTCTCTTCCCTGATCGGATTGGGACTGGGGCTGGCAACCCCGGTAGAGAGTTTCGGCAATGTATCCACCAGCCTTTATCTCCTGTTTCCTCCTGATTCCCATAGTTTTGCAGCTATGATGGCATCCCATGTCGATCCTTTCATGCTCTGGAGCCTATACCTGACTGCCCTGGGAGGAGCTGCCCTGATGAAGAGCAAAGTCAAGAATGTAAGCCTCTATATTTTTCTGCTATGGCTGGTTTACTCTCTGAGCACCAGCTATTACAGTGCACTTAAAATGAGCACCATGATCTAAATAAATATTTGAACCATTGGTAATGCAAGGAGTGAATGTTAAAAGTGTCTGCTCTGAATATAAAAACCACGATCCGAAAACCGGCATTTAAAATAGTACTGATCATACTAATCGCCGCCCTCATAATCGGCCTTAACCTGTGGCGCAACCGAACCCACAGCGGAACCCTGGTACATACCACCAAAGTGGAAGAGAAAACCATGGGGGAAAAGGTATATGCCAGCGGCAGCATTGAACTTCAGAACAAACAGGAAGTAGTGGCCCGGGATACCAGGATATTGAGACAGTTATACGTAAAAACCGGAGACCAGGTCAAGACGGGACAGTTACTGGCAGTTATGGATGCTCTGTCCGAGGAAAAGGCACTGTCCGATGCCCAGGCCAACCTGGCAGCAGAGGAAGCCGATTACCAGGCCCTTATAACCCCATCCGGGGAGGATCTGGACATCGGCCGGGCAGAATTTGAACAGGCCCAAACCGCTTACGAGAATAAACAGAAAGATTGGCAGCGCAAGGATTCCCTGTACGCCGCAGGAGCTATCAGCGCCCAGGAGTTGGAGACTGCCCGCCAGGAATTGACTGCCGCGGAAGCTGCTTTCCTCAAAGCTCAGAAAACTTACGATATTCTCCGCAACGGACCCAGAGCGGCAGATCGCAAAGCCGCGGAAGCCAAACTGAGCCGGGCCCAGACCGCATTGCAGGCCGCTGAGGAGGATTTGGGCCATTACCTGATCAAAGCTGAGATGGATGGAGCCATATTGAATCTCGAAAACCAGCCGGGCGACATGATAAAAGCCGGAGAACAGTTTATGACCATAGGACAACCCCAACGCCTGCAAGTCAAAGTAGGGATAAGCGAGGCTGACGCCGCCCGGGTGAAACCGGGACAAAAGGCGATAATAGAAGCCGCCGCCCTGCCGGGAGAAAAATTCAGCGGCCAGGTAACCGAAGTGGCCGGCCTGGCCCGGGAAAAAGAGAGCAATAATACCCGCTCGGTAGAAGTGCCGGTTCAGGTCAGCGTAGAAGATAAGTCGGGCCGCTTAAAACCCGGCTATTCAGTAGATCTGGAGATTATCAGCGTAGCCGCCAAGAAACGCCTGGTGATACCCTACGAAGCCTTGGACAATAGCAACGGCAAAAAACAGGTCTGGGTATGCGATAACGGAAAAGCCCGTCTGCAACCGGTTACCACCGGTTTGGAAGGGGAACTCTATCTGGAAATAAGCCGGGGATTGAAAAAAGGCGATATCATTATACCTGACCCGCCTGCTCAGCTCAAGGAGGGAGAAAAGGTGCGCCAGGTTCCCATGCCTTCCGCCGCCGCAGGGGATGAGCAGCATGATTAAAATGGAGCAGATCAATAAGATATATCGCCCTCAATCCAATCCGGTGCATGCGCTACAGGACATAAACCTGCATATCGCGGCGGGAGACTTTGCTGCCATAATGGGTCCTTCCGGATCGGGCAAGTCGACCCTGATGAATATATTGGGATGCCTGGACACCCCCAGCTCCGGCCAATACTGGCTGGGCGGAGTCCAGATCAGCAGTATGAACAGTGACGACCTGGCTGTAATACGCAACAAAAAAATCGGGTTCGTCTTTCAGAATTTCAATCTGCTGCCCCGGATGACCGCCCTGCACAATGTAGAATTGCCCATGCTTTATGCCGGCATAGACAAAGAGGAACGCAACCGCCGGGCCCTGGACTGCATCAGCCGGGTAGGGATGCTGGAGCGCATGCATCACCGTCCTTCCGAACTATCCGGCGGCCAGTGCCAGCGTATTGCTATTGCCCGGGCTCTGGTAAATACTCCGGATATTATCCTGGCCGACGAACCTACCGGCAATCTGGACACTGCAACCAGTCTGGAGATCATGAATATTTTCCAGTCTCTGCACCGGGAAGGCCGCACCATCGTCCTGGTCACCCACGAACCCGATATCGCTGCTTATGCCCGCCGGGTTCTGCATTTCCGGGACGGCCGATTGGTAGATGAAGTAATCAACCCTCACCCTGCCGGGATATCGGACCCAGTTGAAGGTGGTGAAACCGAATGAATCTGAGTGAAAGCATACGAATTGCGCTGGATTCGATCAGAGCCAATCTGATGCGGTCGGTTCTTACCACCCTGGGCATAATGATCGGCATCACCGCAGTTATCGCGGTAGTTGCAGTCGGTCAGGGCGGACAGCAATCAATCCTGAAGGAAATGGAGAAGTTCGGCAGCAATCTGTTCCAGATCTCGGTCGATTGGCGGCGTGATGAACTTCCAACCGGCAATGAATTCAATATGCAGGATATCGAAATTATAAAAGCCAATGTGCCGGAGGTGCAATACCTGCTTCCGGGCGTCAGCTCTTATACCCAGGTCAAGGGGGGAACCAAATCCAAAACTGCCCAGGTTCGGGGCACCGAGGCCGACTACGCCCGCCTGCATCCGCTGGAGATGGCCGCCGGCCGCTTTCTCACCGAGAGCGATTGTCAGGGCAGAAGAAAAGTAGCCGTGGTCGACGAAGACCTGGCCCGGGAACTATTCCCCCGGGATAACGCCATAGGGAAGAGAATTGTCATTGACAATCAGGGACTGGTAATATGCGGACTGGTGAAAGCCGAGAGTTCACTATTCGGCTCGGGGACCAAATCCGTCTATATTCCTACCCGGGTCTGGCTGGATATCTATCCCGAAGACAATATATCCTACCTTGAAGGGGGCGGCCGCACGCCGGGAGAGGTTAAAACCGCCATGGAGAGCAGTATTAAAATACTGGAAAAGCGCCACCGGAGCGAGGATCTCTATGAAGGTTACACTATGGAGCAAGAAATGGCGGCTGTGAACCAAGTGACCGGGGTAATGACGCTGGTGATCGGGATAATCGCCGGACTTTCCCTGCTGGTGGGAGGCATCGGGGTTATGAATATCATGCTGGTCTCGGTAACGGAACGGACCCGGGAGATCGGACTGCGCATGGCTCTGGGCGCCCGCCGCCGGAATATTCTGACCCAGTTTCTAATTGAAGCCGTAGTACTCTGTTTGCTGGGAGGCATTATCGGAATGGCCCTGGGCATCGGCGGAGCTTTCCTGATATCCGCTCTGGCCAAATGGCCGCCGCTGATCTCCTGGACCACTGTCCTGCTGGCCTTTACCTTTTCAGCCGCTATCGGCATCATATTCGGCATCCTGCCCGCCAACAAGGCGGCCAATCTGGATCCGATAGATGCCCTGCGCCGGGATTAACGCAACACCAACCCGGGGTCGTCCCCCGGGTTTTCTACTTTATGACGAGAACACCGCCCCTTGTCTATGTACCTTTTGCATTTTATTTTATGGTTTCGATCTGCCGTCTTTTTCCCTATTGTCTCATGACTGGCTAAATCTTAACCTTTATCTTTTGGGTATAATCCCGGAGGTTAACGATTAGGATGACTAAGAAAAGCAGGTAAAGTATTGAATCAAGCTATCATTTTTTTAAAGCTTTTATAGCCAATAAACAAGCAATAAAAATAAATATAAATCCTAAAAGCCCTAGCAACAATGATAGATACGGAAAAGAGGACTTTGGTATTATTAGAAATACAGCTGCTGCTCCTAATAAGCACAACAACACAATCCACCTTTGCCGTTGCGACATTATGATCCCCCCTTGGATTTAGCTCTTCTTCAATATTTCCGGAAGCCACATTCTCAACTCATAATATCCGGAAGCCGGGAAATAATGCATAACTATTTTCCAATATATATTATAATTGACCACCATAATAAGATTTAAAAAAATCACTCAAAAAAACAATATGACAAGAAGAACGCCCCTTTGTCATAACCTTTTCATATTTATCCGATTTGTTTTAAACTATTCGGCTAAATAACAGCCTACGATTTCTCCATAGAAAATCTCATGCCAGTCATCGTCCTTGTAAAATTTTTCCCTTAAATCTTTATTCAGATATTCCGCCTCCATTTTCTGGCGAAATACGATTTTACATTCATAGATCAACCCGCATTCTCCAACATAAGGGCTGTTGACCTTGGGGCTCGGGGCTGCGGATAATTGGCATTCCCGAAACTTGTCGGTTTCTCTTCCCGAACGCGTTCCGGCCAGGGCCAGGGCTCGCTGCAAATCCTCATTCAAGGGAACGCTCACCGTAAAATCGGCCGCATTTTTAATTAATTCATAAGTATAGCGGGAATAGCGCACCAATACTGATAGGACCGGTCTGTTCCATATATAGCCGATTGTGCCCCACCCGATAGTCATAGTGTTGATTCTATCCCCTGATTTTACCGTCAGAAAAGCTCCTCGGGGCAATTGGTTTAAAAATGGTACAACATAATCAGTATAAGTAATTTCTTTCATATAAAATTACTCCTCTCCGACTAAATTGATTTATAGCTTTTTAATATAGTATGCCTTCTGCATTAAATTATAAATCGGGCCATGATTATTCGCTACCATAAAACTGAGAACAAGAATATGATCGGGAACCGTCCCCTTGCCATCCGGCTTGCTTTTATTCCATCCAGTAAACGCTGACCCCATCCGGGTAATAATTGCCGTAATAACCGGGTTGGGCCTGCAAATTATCCATAAATTTGACCGTTTGCCCGTTTTTTAAATCCATCAAGTGAAGGGCGCCCAGATCGACGTAGTCCAGCCTCTGCATGACCAGATAGCGGCCGTCCGGAGATAAGGCCAGGGGGTAGTCGGCCTGTGTTTCTCCAGGGTTGCTCAGGCTCTGCACCTGTTCAGTCCGGCGGCAGAATATCTGCTGCCCGGGAACCGGCGCTTCCTGACGCCGGCCCTCTTCCTCCCAGGCCAGGCTCTCAGAGCCGCGGCTGAAATATAAAGCGCTGCCGTCCGGGGCCCAAACCGGCCTGCCGTCCACCCGGCCGGTTTCGCCCAGATCCCGGACCTTAAATCCGTCTTCGCCTATTTGCACCAGGGCCAGATGCTTGTTGATGCTGGCTTCCCGGCCTCCTCCGAGTATTACCGCCGCTTCCCTACTATTCGGGGACCAGGCCACCCATTCCGGGTACCCCAGGGCGCCGCCGACTGGAAACAAGGTCCTTTGCTGCAGATCGACGATCTGCAGATTCATGCCGTCAGCATTCATGGAAGAGGAGTTCATGCCCAGAAAACAGGCCAAATAGCGTCCGTCCGGCGACAATTTCAGACCGGTGATGTCCCGGATATACATTCCATCCTGATAATTTCCGGCCAAAGCCGCCGGCAGCACCAGCAGGCTGCCGGCCCTGCCCTGCAAATCAATCCGGCTGAGTTCGGGCAAATTGTTCTTATCATGCACCCAGCTTACCGCCAGGCTTTGCCCGTCCGGGAACCAGGCCAAGCCCGAGCCCAGGGAGCGTTCGGCCGAGCTCGCCAGTTCACGATATCGCCATTGCCCGTTTTCCGGATAGGCGATTCTCAAGGCAATGTCCTGAATGTCAGCTTGATTCTCCGGTTGAACCTGATAAGCGATAATATTTTCCGCCGGCGACCATACCGGAGTATGATAGGCCATCGGCAAGTTATCAAGGCATTGACGCCGCTGCCCGTCGGACGATACCACCCACAGATTTTTCTCTCCCGAAAACGGCTCGCCGTTCACCCTCTGCAGATAGGCCAGCCATTTTCCGTCGGGGGACCAGCCTATGATCTGCTCAACATTGCTGCCGGGCACCGATAAAGGCTGCACTCCCGGATCGCCGGCATCCAGCAGCCACAGCTGTTCATCCTGGATGAAAGCCAGACGCAGCGGCAGGCTTGCTTCACTGAGGTTTTCAGGCGCGGTTGAGGCGGGCGGCAGAGCGTCAATGTAAATAGCTCTCTCGTTGCCGTCCCAGCGGACACTAGCCCCCAAAGCCTCGAAAAGATCGCGTCCGGGGACGGCGATTCCGTACCGCCAGGACTGCAGACCGCACCGCCAGGTCTTGTTCTGCCCGTCGATGGTGTAATCATTGCTCCCTATCGTAGTGCGCAGCTGCCGGCCGTTCAACGCAAACCAGGCCTGATTGTCACGGACGTTCAGCCGCAATCCGGGAAAAGATTCAATGAGAGCCAGAGGCACCATGCCCACTCCGCTGGCGGAATCAATATAGGCGGTGCTGCCCCGGAAATCACCGTTGCAATATACTTTGATGCCGGAATCTTCCTGGGCTGAACTGAGAGCCGGAAGGGCCGGAAACAAAATCAATGCGAACGCCATCAGCGCAACTAGCGGTATGCTTTTTTTCATCACAAAATCTCCCGCCCTCCGGTTAAATCTCATCTTCTCGCGGCCTCCTTCAATATTCGGTCCTCTGCATTCGCTCTATTAATGATATACGCTAGCCAACGGTCCGGCTTGCATGTTTTGGTAATTTTTATAATAGCGGGTGTTGCGGCCGGGCCGATTAATCGAAAAGAGCGGCCTGCCGGTATTGGGGCTTTGGTCTGGCGGCGGCAGCATGCTCTCTGGTAAACTGTGCATCAGCCAGATCGTCGATAAAGGGAGAAGGGATGCCGGAAGTCAGTAAAAGAAGCTCGTCCCGGGCTCGGGTCATCCCCACATAGAACAGCCGTCGCTCCTCGTCCATATTGACGTCGATCCGGCTGTTTCGCAAAGGAATACGTCCGTCGTTGACGCCGCAGATGAACACGATGGGAGATTCCAGGCCTTTGGCCGCGTGGATGGTCATTAAGGAAACCGCCTCCGGGGAATAGGATTTGCCGCCGCTGCGGACCACATCGCTTTCCCGGCCCAGTATCAGGTTTTGCAGCAAAGCAGGCATGTCGTCATACATGACCGCAGTATGGGAAAGCAAGCTCATGGATTGGCTGTCGGACAGGTTATGGTCGTCAATCCAGGCATCTATAACTTTCCCCGGCTTTTCCTTATGGATGAGGGCCGCATACTTGTTCAGCATTGCCGGTAAATTTTCAGGCTGATTCGGCTGCTCCAGGGAGGGACGAACCTCTTCCATGATTCTTGACAGAGAGTCCAGGTTTTTCTCCCCGGCCGCATAACTGGCCAGAACCTTTTGCTTCAGGTCAATCAAATCATTCTTTTCCCCTTGCAGGCACAGCAGCAGAGAAGCCATGTCCCCGGGGTTGAGTAAAAATCTGAAAAAAGCCAGGGCCCGGCGCACCGGCTTATCGGCCAGGAAGTCCTCCCTCCCGGCCACCACATAGGGAATCCCCTCTTTTACCAGACATTGTTCCAGGACTCGCGCCTGCTGATTGGTGCGGTACAACAGGGCCATATCGGAAAAGCTTCGGGGCGGTCGGGCCCCTGGGCTTTTACGGCGAGACGCCGCCAGGGTCTGGGTATCCAGCATATCAATGCCGCCGACCATCCGGTTTATTTCCTTGGCTACAAACAGGGCTTCGGAAAACTCATCCCGGTTTTCTATCAAACGCACTCTAAGTCCTCCCGCCCTGCTCGCCTCCAGGAATCTCTCCGGACTGCCGGCGTTTTTCGAGGAGATCAGCGATTGGGCGCAAAGGATGATCTCGGGCGTGGAGCGGTAGTTCCGGGTAAGCCGGAACTGCCGGAAGGCCGGGAAATTTTCTTCGAATCTTGCAAAATAGCGCAGATCCGAACCCCGGAAACCATAGATCGACTGGTCCGGGTCGCCGATAATGAAAATACTTTGGCTTTCCCGGGCCCAGGCTTTGATCAAGCGGTATTGAATTTCATTGATATCCTGGAACTCATCTACCAGCAAATAGGAGCAGCTGTTCCCGCCTTTAAAGCTCTGCAGCGTTTCCAGGAGGATATCGTCATAATCCATTACCCCGTAACGCTTAAGCTGCGCACAATAGGCATCGTATAATTGGGCAGGGATTGCCGCCCGGCCTCCCCTGCCGGGCAGATGGTCGGGGGCTGTCTCCTCCTGAAAGCCGGATTGCTTTTCTTCCGGCGCAGCCAGCCCGTTTTTAAGCAGCGATATGCCGCGCAGGGCAGCGCGGGGAGAAATCTCCAACTGCATTTCCTTTATAATTTCCTCAATAATGGCCAGGGCATTGTATTCGTCAATAATCACGACATCGCTGCCATCCCTCGCTTGCGACAGAATTTGCAGACCGATGGAGTGGAAGGTTCCTATAGTCATAGCGGCGACGGTCCGCTTTTGCCCGAAATGCTTTTCCAGGCGGGTACGCATCTCGCGGGCGGCCTTGTTGGTAAAAGTGACTGCGGTTATCTGCGCGGGATGGACGCCGCATTTTTCCACCAGGTAGGCGATGCGGCAGACCAGGGTTTTGGTTTTGCCCGTTCCTGGGCCGGCAATCACGGCAATGGCCGGGCTGGAGGAGGAAACGGCCTCCCACTGCTCCCGGTTCAGATCATAGGGAATTTCTGCAGTAGCCGCACCTTGGGCCTTACCGCTGCTTTCCAGCGGATGGGCGTCGGCTGAAATCGGCGGCAGCATGTCTTGCCGGGCCGAACCCTTTTCATCGACTGGCACCGTAGGCATTGACGGGCTGGCCAGAATATCGCCGGTATCGTCGAAAAAGCACAACTGACCGGACAAGCGCTCAATCTCGCTTTTGTCCATGACCGTAATTTTGCCGTATTCCCCGTCGAATCCTGGTTGTACGCTGACCTCGCCGCATCTCAGCCGGCGGATCCCTTCCGCCAGCCAGGAACCGGCGGCCAATTCAATATCCGGCAGCGTTGCCTCCCGGAGTATAAACAGTTCCGATCCCAAATTTCTGATTAGGTTTCGGTATATCTCCCCTACCTTCTTGCTGGCGACCCCGGCTCCGATTGAGGAAGCTATTATCTCGGGAAGGGGAACCAGGCTTTCAAAATGCCGGGGATCCGGCGGTACGAATCCTTCCTCCCGGTCGGCCAGGGCTTCAACCCGATGCAGTACCCCAACGGTAATCCGGCCTCCGCATACCAGGCATATGCCTTGTGCAGTCCTGGTATCCGCAGGCTTCCAGCATACCTTGCAGTTTCTATGCCCGTCATAGTGGTATTTCCCTTCTTCCGGGAAAAACTCTATGGTGCCGTAGAACTCTTTGCTATGGCGGTTTTTCAACGCCCGCAGAATGTTGTGATAAGAAAGCGGGGTATCGAAAAGATTGGCTTCCCGTCCCAATTTGGCCGGGGAATGGGCATCCGAATTGGAAACCAGCGTAAAGCCGTCCAGGGCGGAAAGGCGCCAGTTCATGGGAGGATCTGAGGAAAGCCCGGTTTCCAGGGCATAAATGCAGCCGGTTAAATCTTCAAAGCACTCCTGGATATGGTCAAAGCCGGAATAGGCGCCGTACAAGGAGAAATGCGGGGTCCATATGTGGGCGGGGATAAAGATGGCCTCCGCGCACGTATCCAATACGATCTCCAGCAAATCCCGGCTGTCCAGGCCTAATATGGGCCGGCCGTCGGAGTGCAGATTACCTATGGCCTCAAGTCGGCGCGATACCAGTTCGGCATGCTCCAGGCTGGGCAAGATGATCAGATTGTGCACCTTTCTGACCTTGCCGTTCTTTTTGTATATGGAACTTATTTCACCGGTCACGATAAATTGAGTCTTGAGCAAATCGCTTGCGGCTTGATCCTCTTGGCGGAAATCATCCTTGAGGGTATAAAGTCCTTCCCCTGACGGAACCAGCTTTTCTTTTAATTCCTCCCGCCAGGCCGGATGGGTGAAATCGCCGGTGCCGATAAGGTCAATGCCTTTACGCCGTGCCCAGAATTCGAGCGTTTCCGGTACGCAGTCCTTGCTGGTGGCTCTCGAGTATTTGGAATGGATATGAAAATCAGCTATGAACATATAAAACACCGGCTCTTAAATCTATAAAACAGCATTTTCCCTGCTAAATATTGCTAATCAATATAATATCCTTAAATCGCCCAGGAATCAATCCGAATATAGATTACCTGCTGAGCTGCCGGAATTGAAAAGCGGCTTAGACTGTACGTTGCTTGGTCTTCAGCCACGACATCAACAACAGCAAGACTGGTATGACAAATTGAAAGGGAATCGAATAATAAGGCCATACTGTGTTTATCCAATAAAAAAATGCCAGTATGTCGTCAAATATCCATATGGATAGTACAACTGTCAGCACCGATATCGGGACGACAAAGGGCTTGTGGTCGTGCTCCCCTAAAAGCTGGGCGATCCCCAGAGCAGCAGCAAAAATACAAATAGCTATCTTTATTCCTCCGGCGATTATGAGATTAACTTCCACTAAGGGAGTAATATCCAGGTTGGGAATCAAGCCTGTGGTTATATGAGGCGGGAATATTACTCTCGATATCAAGTCCGGTCCCAGAACCATCAAGTCGCGAAGCGTAATGCCGAGTATTAATAATCCGGAAATTAATACTCCCAGAATTGAGGCCTTTAACAATTTTCGGTGATACAAATAAGGGAAAATCATGGTGAATAATATACTTTCTCCATAGGGAAAAGTCGTCATTATAAACGAAGAATGCAAAATGGGCTTTAATCCCCGCTCATTAAAAGGCAAAAGGTTTTCTATATTATATTCATGAAGATTTATCATTACCAGGAAAATTATAATAACGCTGACAATCAATAACGGTATCAATATTTCACTGGTTCTGGCTATTACCTCCAGTCCGTGTCTGACTAGATAAGCTGTGACTAATACCATGCAAATGGCGACAAATATGATCGGGGTTTCGGCATAGGTGGTAGTGACCATGAATTCGGCTAATTCTCTTGTAACCAGTGCTGCTATATGAATGAAATACCAGATGTAAAGAACAGCGGTCACAGTTCCGAAAACATTTCCGAATTTATCTTTTAATATTCCTATCAAAGACTTCCCCGGGTTCAGCAACGATATCCAAACATTCATGCTTATAACTGCGACTCCTGCAATAACGGCCAGAATAGCCGCCAGCCATGAATCCTGCCGAGCTGTGTCGGATTGATTCATAATTGCTGAACTGCCCAATAAAAACCCGGTAAGCAATAATGTTAATTGAATATAAGAGATACGGATATATTCAGGCACATACTCACCTCACATCATGTTAACAATACTTTCTATAATCTGGGATGGAGTTGTGATGGAAATATCCAGGGCCAGAATCAAGCTCAAAGCCAATCCCAGGGTCATCAAAAAAGAGTAAGCTAAAATAATTTTAAAGTTCTGGTTTTTCAAAAAATACGGAATATCAATCACCATGAGTATTGCGAACACCAGAATGACACCGATGACCATCATTGCTTTCTCCTTTTATTTAGGCAATACCGAGGTTTTTACCAAGCCTACCCGGCCAATATCTGATGAAACCTTGATATTAAACTGAACCCGGCTTAGTTCTTCATCCCAGTTCCCCTTAACCTTATTCCAATACTGGGGGTATTCTTTATGCAATTTATCCCCAAACCCCATAAGATCACATCGATTATCCAGGGCTAATTGGATACTGTTTCTCACTTCATTGGCAATAGCTGTTTCCGTCTCTTTTTTCAGCTTCTCTACTGCTTCCGGAGAGCTTAGGTCACCGCCATCCTGTTGCTCAACAATATCTCCCTGTTCATTAATTTCTATATTAAAAACAGGACTTCCATCCTTAAGCTCCACACTTGTCTTAGCTTTAGATGATATGACTTCTATAGCCACCTTGGTACTGCGTTCAAGGGGATTGGGGATATTTATTACCGCGCTGGATATTTTACTCTCCACAAACAACAATCCCCTGGTCTGAACCGGACTTAACCAGAATGCCAGTTTATCCTTCTTAAAAGCCGCAGCTCCTTCTATTTTCATGTCTTTAATAAAAAGCTGCTCCTTATCATTCATTATTTCCACCACCCCTATCGCCGGATCTTTCCCCGGAGTGGCCAATTCTTTCATTAAGTCGGTAAACATAATTTTTTTGATCTTGCCGATGCTGTCTTCATTGTCTATGGTATTGGCCAGATTAATTGAAGGAATATTGCCCAGCTCACTTTGGAGGCTGAGTATCTCTTTGGCCGTAGTGCCCTTGGCAATGAGGATATCCGCCTTGCGGTTGGTTTGATTACCTCTTTCCAAAAAATCCAGTATTCGGGTAATTCCGTCCCGAGCCAGAGTTTCCCCGATAATAATTATCTGAATATGATTATGCAAAATCTTATTGTTGGCAGTTGAGAGCAGATTGCGATTGGCCTCAAATACCGTCTCACCGGTTTTGGAAAGGGTCCAGGACGCCTTATTACTGCTTTCTCCTCCCTCCTGAGCACTCTTAAGAGCAGATGGATTGACCAATTGTACCGTCAATTCGATTTTATTATCCTCAGCTTTATCCAAGCCCATAGCTGCAGCAATGCTGGTCTCGGACAAATCCTGGTTATTCCAGCAGCCGGTGGCAGTGCAAGTGACTAAATTGAAAAGCAGGGCCATAGTTATTAATTTGATCCAACTCGGCATTTACTAATTTTCCCCTATCATTGATTAAAATTCATTCTGTCCACATTTTTTCTGGTAATAGACCTCGGCCTGGTAAACATGGCCCACATAGGATATCTGATTACAGTGTCTTTTAAATCCGCTCCGGCCAGAGGTGTAAACGGAGCCGTATAAGGGACTCCGAAAGACCTTAAACTGCAAAGATGAATTAAAAATGCCGTAAGGCTTAAGGTCAGCCCCAGAAATCCCATAATATTGGAAGCAGCCAGATTAATAAGGCGCAGAAAAACTGTGGTCACACCCAGGGAAGGCGACATAAAACTGCATATAGCTGTGAGGGCAGTGACTATAACCATGATGTTACTGACCAGCCCTGCACTTACAGCAGATTCACCCAGGACCAGGGCGCCTACGATACTGACTGCCTGGCCGATAGGCCTCGGCATCCTGACTCCGGCTTCCCTTAAAAACTCAAAGGTAATTCCCATAAAGAGGGCCTCGGTAAATGCTGAAAAGGGAATACCTTCCCTTGATGCCGCGATATTTAACAGGAGCTTAAATGGTATTACATCCTGATGAAAGGATATTAATGCAACATAGGCCGCAGGCAGAGTAGTAGTTATTACCAGCGCAACCGTTCTTATAATTCTTACCAGCGAAGCAAAATAAAATCGGGAATAGTAATCTTCACTGGCTTGCAAGGATTCAATAAATAAAAAAGGCACCGTCAGGGCAAAAGGAGTTCCGTCACAAAGAATCACTACCCTGCCTTCTAAAAGTTTGGCTGCGGCTACATCAGGCTTTTCCGTGCTGCCAACCGTGGGGAACAGTGAAAAAGGCGCATCCTCAATAAACTCTTCTATATATCCCGACTCTAAAATGGCATCTATCTTTATCTCTTCTAATCTTTTTCTGACTGTATCCACAATACCTTCATGAGCGATACCTTTGATATAACAGACATATACGTCAGTATTAGTCTGGGCTCCCAGTTTCATTCTCTCAAACTTCAGATTAGGATTTTTGACTTTACGGCGAATCATGGCCAGGTTGGTTTGTAAGGTTTCAATAAACCCTTCCCTGGGCCCACGCACCACTGACTCCGTATCAGGTTCCTCCACCGGTCTTCCTTCCCATCCTTTGGTATCAACTTTCAGAGCGGTATGGTAACCCGATATAAATATGACGGTATCGCCGGATAAAATAGATACTACCGCATCGGTAAAACTGTTAACCGCAGTTAACTGATTGGCAGTCAGTAATTCTTTTTGCAGTAGATTGATGATATTGTTGTATTTTAAATCAATTTTATGGGACTCAATCATTATCGGTTTCAATATGTCCGCGTTAACCATTTGTTTGTTAACCAAACCTTCCATAAAACCGATCATGATGTTTATTTCATCATCCGTACCCAATGAAATCTCGCGTAAGCAGAAATCGTCGCAATCAGCAAATACTCGCTTTAACTCCAGTTTGGCCTGTTCGAGAGACTGAGGAATATTCTGCAACTTACAGTCGCCAACTGCCGGGTCCTGTTTTTGATTATTGGCTGATTTAAGTTTTAGATAATTTAACGCCCGAAATAGCTTTTTAATCGAAGTATCCCCTTAACTTTTGTTTATTAAGTTCTTCATCTATCGGCATTTTTATACTGAAAGCAGCTATGAAAATAATTATCAGGAGAAAAAATTGAAACTATGTCACGCCTTAACTATTAGGAATGCATGCCTGGTAGCTTTACTGCCGGCTTGAAATTAAATTTTTATAGAACATTTCAGGGGAACAGACATGGCTGGCCGTTTTATATATGTTGTTATAAAATAAATTCCTAAATAATTATTGACATATGCCCGGAATAGCATACAATAAAAATTGTAAATGACATATGCCAAAAATAAAGAGGTGAATCATATGCCGGGAAAAGATGGAAAAGGACCGCTTAGTTTTGGTGGCGGAGGGGTCGCCCGTCAATCCAAACGTGGATCTGGCAGAGGCAAAATGGGAGGTTCGGCAAGTGCTGGGCCCGGAGGATTTTGCGAATGTCCGCAGTGCGGGACAAAAGTACCGCATAAACCCGGGCAGCCTTGTTATGCACTAAGGTGCCCGCAGTGCGGCGCGGCTATGGCAAGAGCCTGAAAATTTCCACTGATTGTTGAGCTTATACAGGAATATTTTGACCTAAGACCGGGGGCAATCGTATCTGAATCTGCGCAGACCTATATACAAAAAGACGGCCTGCTATGGACATTTTGGCCGTTTAGATCCCGATTTCTACTGGGAAAGGATTGATAGAGCCGAAGCTTTATGCAAATCACGGTAATGTTTAAATAAATTGCCAAGAATACTAATAGACACTAAGGAGGACTTCCCTATGAGAATAGCGATACCGGTAGATGAAAAAAGCATCGGAGCCAGTGTGTGTCAATCCTTTGGACGGGCGCCGTATTTCCTCATCTATGATACCGATTCAAAAGAAAGTGAGTTCATCAATAACAGCGCAGCGGCCAGCCAGGGCGGCGCCGGGATTAAGACGGCCCAAGCCGTCGTTGATTACAGAATAGGCGCTTTGCTTACGCCAAGGTGCGGAGAAAACGCCTCCGAGGTGATCAATGCCGCAAATATAAAAATATATAAGACAACCGATGCTTCGGCTCCGGACAATATCAATGCTTTTATCAATGGGAAGCTTTCTTTGTTAGATGAGATTCATCGCGGATTTCACAACCATGGGAGCAAATAAATATGAGGATAGCTGTGCTCAGCGGCAAGGGCGGCACGGGAAAGACACTGATATCGGTAAATCTGGCAGCAGCGGCGCAAACATCCATTTATGTAGACTGTGATGTTGAGGAACCGAATGGGCATCTGTTTTTTAAACCTGAAGGCGTCCAAGATGAAGAAACAGCAATTAATATTCCCTCTGTAGATGAAGAGCTGTGCAACGGATGCCGTATATGTGTTGATTTTTGCAACTTCAATGCCCTGGCCTACATTAATGGCAAATTAAAAATCTTTGAGGAAGTTTGCCATTCCTGCGGGGGATGTGCATTATTTTGCCCGGAAAACGCCCTTTCGGAAAAAGATAAGTTTATCGGGAAGGTGCAAAAAGGAGTGTCAGATAATGTAACTGTAAATACAGGGATATTAAACATTGGTGAAGCGTCCGGCATTCCCCTTATAAAGAAGCTTCTCAATGAGAATGAGCTTGCGGGTGGCAGCCCCACTTTCATTGACTGCCCCCCCGGCAGCGCCTGCATAGTCATGGAGAGCATCAAAGATGCGGATTACTGTATATTGGTAGCAGAGCCTACCTTGTTCGGCGTTCATAATTTAAATATGGTTTATGAACTGGTCAAGTTATTTGATAAGCCCCATGGAGTGGTGCTCAATAAGTGCCTGGAGGGGGAAAATCCTGCTGAAGAATTTTGCCTGGAAAAAGGCATCAGAATCTTAGGCAGGATACCATTTGACGATGAGCTTGGGATACTGAATTCAAATGCCCAAATCGCTGTCAGGGAAAAAGAAAAATATAGAACAATGTTCTCTTCCCTGCTGCAGATTGTGACCGAGGAGGTGCGGCATGAAACAGTTGCTAATCCTTAGCGGCAAGGGCGGTACCGGAAAGACGACCTTGGCCGGCGCTTTTATTAAACTTGCCGATGCCAGGGCCTATGCGGACTGTGATGTGGATGCGCCCAACCTGCACCTGATCATGGATCAGTCCTCTGAACCAAAACGGACCGGCTATTGCGGGCTGCCCAAGGCGGAAATAGATACCCAGCTATGCGTTCAATGTGACTTATGCCGAAATTACTGCCGATTTGACGCAATCAAAAATCATCATGAATACCAAGTGGATGGGTACGCCTGTGAAGGCTGCGGCGTCTGTCAAGCCGTCTGTCCGGTAAATGCGGTGTCTCTAAAGCCGGCGGTTGATGGTGAACTAAGGCTTTATTCCGACGGCAGCAGAGTATTCTCCACCGCCCAACTTAAGATGGGAAGCGGCACTTCCGGAATGTTGGTTACGGAAGTGAAAAGGCAGATGAGATCAGTGATTGTGGATGGCAAACTGGCGGTCATTGACGGCTCCCCGGGAATAGGATGCCCGGTCATTGCATCAATAAGCGGCGTCGATATGGTCTTGATTGTCGCCGAGCCTTCCATATCAGGTGTCAGTGATATGGAGCGCATTATCAAAACCGCCCAGACTTTCCAAACTAAAATGGCTGTTTGTATCAACAAATATGATATTAACCCTGAAAAGACTCAAAAAATCAAGCTGTTTTGTCAAGGCAGGGGGATCCCTATAGTCGGCAGAATACCCTTTGACGCGGAGGCAGTAAAAGCGGTCAATAACGGGCAGGCCATTGTCGACCTGGATTGTGCTTCGGGACGCGCTGCCAGAGAAGTTTATGATCAGACCATAAAAATACTTTTCAACAATATTGCTCTATAAAAACATTAGCGGAGAACATATCGACTTTTGATATTTTACAGGTATAAGCTTAGTTTCTATATGAAACACCAAGAAACAAATGTTGGGAGCGTACCTTTGGAGCAGGGACAAAATTTATCTGTTACTGTACTGGAACGGTTGTCGGAAAGCATAACTTAAAGGTACTGGCAAAATTGCCGATTGATCCTAAAATATCGGAATCATGCGATCAGGGCCGGATAGAGTTTTATGATGGCGCCTGGCTTGATGAAGTTAACCAAACATTAGAAGAAATGGAGGAAAAAGAAATGATGAAAATTGCAGTAGCGAGTGAAAATGGAATGGTTACGGAACACTTCGGACATTGTGAGAGCTTTACGATTTTTGATACCGAGAAAAACCAAATTATTAAAAGCGAAACCATAGCCAATCCTGGACACAAGCCGGGATTTCTGCCCAATTTCCTGAACGATAAGGGGGTAAATGTGATCATTTCCGGAGGTATGGGGAGCGGCGCCATTGACATATTCAATGAAAAAGGTATTGAAGTAATTGTCGGCGCCAGAGGCGACGCCAAGGCTGTGGCAGAGCTATATCTGCAGGGTAGCCTAAAATCGACCGGATCGGTCTGCCATGAACACCAATATCATGATGAATGCGGAAATTAAACTTGTATAGATGACACCAAAATTCAATTAAAGCAATCTGAAGTCTTCTTTATTGCAAGTTGCAGAAATACTCAATAGAGTTTGTTTTTATTAAAAAAGGATGAGTTTATGAAGACAATATCTGTTATTTCTAAACATTCCGGCTGCGGACAAACAATGATAGTAGTGAATCTGGCCAGTGGTTTAAAACGCAAGGGTCACAGAGTGTTAATAATAGATTCGGACCCCAAAGGGAAAATCCCTGACTGGTTGGGCATAAATCAGAAGCGAAATAAGATATCAGATGCGGATAATAAAAACTTAACCATTTCAAATTCCCGATTAGGTATGGATCTGTTGAGTTATGCACCCGAAAGTTCCGATAATACAATAATAGATTTCCCCGCTTCGGATATGCTTGCATATGATTATGTGCTGATTCACCCTATAAATTATGAAGACTTCAGGTTGCTGAATCGAATAACTGACGCTGTAATTGTATGTACTGATCTCAGCCACACTAATGAATTAGAGGAATTTAAAGCCCTGGAACAATGTATGCATGATTCAACCGGAAAAGAAAACTGTATCAAGCTAATTCTTCCCAACAAAATCAATACCAAAGAATGGGAACATAACAGCCGGCAATTATTTGCTCTGGCTTACTATGTCGGTTTTGAAAGGATAGCTGACCCGATCCCCTATTGTGAAAGGATTCATGATTTGCCATCACAAGGACATACGGTTTGGGAACTGCGGCAGGAAAATATAAAGGATGCGTTTATGAGACTGGTAGAGGCAGTAGAAAATATTTAACTTAAATATTTTTTCGGTAACGAAATATTGGACAACTTAAATGATAAAAAGCTGGCGGCGCCAATTATCTTCCCCTCCCCATTTTTGAGGATAATAATCACGGCCGTCTCCCCAGCTTTTATTTTGGAAGCCGCAAAATTAAATCGCTATGATTTACCTGCGGCAATTTTTTTATTTTATTGAAACTTTTTAATATAATTGCGGGTATAGATTAATGATAAAGAAAGGGGGAGCACCGTTGGCCGAGGAGGACCGCCAACTGGTAATTAAGTGCCGCGATCGGCAGGAACAGGCCTATCATGAGTTGATGCGCCGCTATGAAGGCTATATCTACCACCTTTGCCGCAGCATGACCGGCAACCGGGAGGATGCCCTGGATCTGACCCAGGAAACCTTCATCCGGGTTTTTCAGGGATTGGACAGTTATCAGTTAAACCGCCCTTTTAGACCTTGGCTGCGACAGATCGCCATCAACACCTGCGTCAATTTCCTGCAAAGGCATTCGTCTGCCCCTTTGTTTTTAGACCAGCCCCTGGGGGACGGCAAACTCACCCTGGCCGATACGGTTGCTTCCCCGGAAGACCCGGCCCGGGAAATCGAATGGCGGGAGGCCGGCCGTTTTCTTCAGGAGGCTTTGAACCGGCTGCCTCAGGCATACCGATTATTGATCGTCCTTCGCCATCAGGAAGGGATGAGCTATCGGGAAATAGCCGAACAGACCGGAGTGCCGCTGGGTACGGTGAAAACCCATTTATTCCGGGCCCGGGCCGCGCTGCGGAA
>DHCD01000067.1 GCA_002398105.1 Syntrophomonas sp. UBA4911 | reverse complement strand
TGGTCGGGATGACAGGATTTGAACCTGCGGCCTCCTAGTCCCGAACCAGGCGCTCTACCAAGCTGAGCCACATCCCGACACGCAAGAAATATTGTACCTCATAGTCAGAATAAATTCAAGCCCGGACCGGATGTCATATTATAAAGGCCTATTCTGCCTGCAGCCCCGCCTTTTGCAATATCCGCCGGGCATCTTCACCTTCAACCACCGTGGGACAGAAGTTATTGTGGCTGCTGACCGAAGATATTGAGCAGGGAATGATTTTAGCTTCAGATGATCCCGTCAATTTATTATCATTGTCAAATATGAAGGCCTGCTGGTATATAAAGGTATCCTTGTCCCGCGGGTTATGGTTCCCGCCGAAGCAGAAGTTAGCCAGGCTATATACTATATATTTGCCTTTATATTTTTCAACCGGTTGGACTATATGGGGATGGTGCCCCAGCACCAAATCAGCGCCATTATCAATAACGAAGTGCCCTAGAGCCGATTGCTGTGCATTGACCTGCGACGCTCCTTCAACACCCCAATGGAAGCTGACTATAACTAAATCACAGTTTTGCTTTAACGCTGAAATGTCATCAGCAATCTGTTTCTGCAGACCGCCGATATTGATGCCTGCCTCCAGCCGGCCCAAGACGTTGTATCCGAGCATGCCGATCTTAAGCCCGTTTATGGAGGCAATGGCTTTTTTATCATAGCCAAAGAACATGATTCCGGCTTTATTTAGACTACTCATGGTATCCTGGTAACCCTGCAGCAGGTAATCAAGAGAATGATTATTGGCTATGTTAACCGCCTCAATACTGCCTTGTTTCAAGATTTCGGTATACGAAGGGTCCCCTTTGAAGAAATAGGCGGCGCCCTGATGTCCCTTATCCGCCTTTCTCACGGCCCGGGTCAAGGTGGTTTCAAGATTGGCTATAGTGAGATCGTCGTTCTCCAGAATACTTCTGACCTTGCTGAAAAAATAGGCATAATCATTCCCCACCGCCTTAAGCGTGGTGTCGAACCTTCCTACACGAGGAAAACTGGAATCGGTTCCTATGGTGCAATCACCGACGGCACTTATTATAATGCGCCGCTGTCCCGTCCCGAATATTCCCGCTTCCTCTTTTATTACCGGAGGCAGATCCAACACCTGCTGCAGCTTCATTAGAACTATGATCCCGTGGATGCGCTCGGCATTATTTTGCCAGTTGTAATTGCCTTGATTATCACCATTCACCAATCCGGCGATTATGGCAAGCCGCGCTTGAGGGCTGCTGACGCCGGCAACCTCCCGGTTCTCTGCCTGATAGTGTTTAAGCTGCAGCGCACTTCCCAGACATTGGGTCATTTCTTCCCGCTTAATATACCGGTTCCAATCCTGGTTGCTGGTTTCAGTAATTATCCCGGCCTGGACCAAAACTGAAATATAAGGCTGATACCAGTCGCTGCCGTCATCCTTTTCCACTTTGAGGTTCAGAACCCGCGCCAGCATTACCGCAAACTCCGCCCGGCTCATATAGCGGTTCAGGCCCAGGTAGCGCTTTCCCTCCTGGCCGTATCCCTGAATCAGCCCCTGTTTTACAGCTTCATCCACCAGGCGGCGGCTGTTCTCATCTTCAGTCAGCCATGACGGCTGGTAGTTGCCAGGCTGCCAATCTGTAAATGCCGGTGCATCTTCCTCTTTAAGGGGAGGCGCTTCCACCACTTCGTAAAGTTTTTTCTCACTATCTTCAAAATGCCACCATTCAGTGGCAATGGTAGTAAAACCATTCCGAGTCATGACCTCTTCCAGCATTTTAGCATTAGCGGCGGCAGTCGGACTAACATCCTGGTAGTTGCGGTCAGCCCGGCCGCCGAACTCGTCAAAGGCGCTGGGCATTTCGATTTCCTGCCCCTCCTCATCCACCAAGGTAACATCAACAGCACATCCCCGGCTATGATTGGAATAGCCTTTATAAGGGTTGGCAATATAACGGGAGTCCGGACAGATTTCCCATAATTTGAATTGGGCCCGGGGCGGCCGGTAAGCATCCCAGATCTTAAGACAGTAGCCCCGGCTCTGAAATTCCTCCTGGGCGTTTTTTAGTTTAACCGTGGTACCTTGCCGCAAGTAAGGGGTTGCATCATCATATATTTTCTGACCATGAATATTGTTATTGCCGGCATAGCGCATGTCTATTTTTATACTGGGGATATATTGGCTGATTATTATCAAATCGGTTTTTTTAGCTGCAGCCGGTACAGCATTGTAGCTGACCTTTACCTGGTTCAAGACGGGTATTTCCTGGCCGTCGGAATGGGCGTAGCTATTATTTAAAGAAGTTATTATAAAAAAGCTTGCGAGCACGAAAACGGCTGTCGCAAGCATTATACACGCCTTATTGGTATGCTTGGAGTTTTTCATCATAATCTGTTATCATCTCCTGATGATAATACCTTGGTTACCGCGTTACCACATTGATTTTATATGCTTTATTCCGCCAGAATACGTTTAGCCCCGGCATAATACTGGCAGTAGTAAGAAGCGTCAAGTGAAGAATAGGTAACGCCCCAGGACTGTCCTGAGCTGGAGTGGATAAACTGGTTATCGCCCACGAAAATACCTACGTGGTTTATAGAGGAAGCTCCCGGGCCTTGA
This sequence comes from Syntrophomonas sp. UBA4911, assembly GCA_002398105.1. Lineage (GTDB taxonomy): Bacteria > Bacillota > Syntrophomonadia > Syntrophomonadales > Syntrophomonadaceae > UBA4844. The sequence goes on along the minus strand of DHCD01000067.1, from coordinate 13,972 downwards.
AAAAACACCAGGTCGCCTGCCTGCAAACTGGACTTATCCACAGCTGCCCCTTCACCATAGATGGCTGCCGCAGTGCGGGGCAGGCTATAACCGTATTGCTTAAACACATAGCCGACAAAGCCGGAACAATCAAAACCGGAGGGGCTGGAACCGCCATACTGATATGGGGTTCCCAAATATTTGGCTCCTATTTGGCATACGCTTGCTCCGGGGCTTAAGCCGCTGTCAGCCGCTTCCGGCTCAACCGGCGTAGGTGCAACTACCGGCTTGGGAGCAATCGCCCGGGAAGGAGTGGCTGCGGCTGCCGGGCGCCCGGTCACATAGATCCTGTCTCCTACGTCCAGCCGCTCTGAGGAAAGGTTATTGCGGCTCATCAATTGCTCAACCGTCATATTAAAATTACGGGCGATAGTCCACAGGTTGTCACCACTGCGTACAATATATACATTATTGGCATCTGCTGCTTGGGACTTTACCGACTGGATGGGGGCGGAAGAATCAATCGTGAGTTTCATGCCGACCTGCAGCCGGTCTGAGGTCAGACGATTACTGCGCTGAATGCTGTCAACACTGACACCATACTGGTTGGCAATATCCCATAGGGTATCGCCTGCTTTGACTATGTGGTTCTGTGCTGCACTGGCTGGGCCCGCTTGTACAAGAATCAGCAATAAAGCCAAAAAGAATATATTGAAGTATCTTTTCATTGTCCGCCTCTCCCCTTATGAATTTTTTATACTCGTAATTTAACCGGTACTTCGGCATAATTCGGAATCCTAACCGGCATTAAGACATTATCCTGGATTCGAAACCTGGCTAAAGGAAATAATAAACAGGTCTTATCATATATAATGCTATATAATGTTCGTTTGCCAGGCAGCATTTTCCTGCTTTTCGATAAAAAATATTAACAGCGGTTAAGGTTTTACATTTTGCGACTTATCTGTGGGGTGTATCCATTTATTTCTAGGAAGGCGTATTTCAAATCCGCCGGGTGAATAAGAGCGCATAAAAAGCCTCCGGGGAAATTCAGGATTTATTCCCGGAGGCTTTCTGCCTTTAAGCCCGTTATTACTCTTTCATTAATACACCAGGGTCATGGAGCTGGATGCTTAAGCTGTTTTTAAGCTTATAAACCAGGTGCGCTATCAGGGGCGCTGTTATTATATAAACTCTGGATCTGCCCCACTCTGTCGGCCCAATACGTAATTTTGCGTATGGCATCATCTTCAAGAGCCGATTCCACTTTTACCACCTCGTTGTCATTTATCTGGACCCCAATGGTATAATAACCGTTTTCATCAGAGCGAATCAGCAAACCTGGTATACGGTCTTTTTCAAGCAGTCCGATTTTAAATTCATCCATGCTCATGATGGGGGTCTCATATTTCTCTACTGATTTGGTTTGGGTAAGATCACTCATCAATACCCCTCCTCAAGACCGGTTATAGTCTGCGTATCACCATTTGCATCGTGTTCTCTTTGTATCTCTCCTATATGGGAAGCCCAATTGCGGATTTTATCTTCAACCTCATCTTCCCGGGCCTGATCGACCACCATTATCCGCTCCTCGTCCAGTTGTATTCCCAGGTTATAGCATCCTTGTTTCTGGTCGGAACTCACTATCAAACCTTCATACTCTTCTTTGGCATAAAGCCCTGGTTCCAGAAACTGTTTCTTAGAAATGATATCTCCTTTTTTTACTTCCATAAGCTTAAAACTCCTTTGCCGTCTTTAAGCTTATTTTGGCCCTCCAGGCAGTACTTTATGTAAATGGACTATGGCCTTTCTTTCGGAATTAATAACCATTTATAAGGGCTTGTTTTTGCTTCCGGGTTAAGGCTTTAATCTCCCGCTCCCGCTTCAGGGCTTCGCTTTTACTTGAGCATTCCTCCGTATAGACACATCTGACGGGTAAGCGGCTGCGGGTATATTTACTGGCCAGACCGGCGTTATGGTTCTCCACCCGCTTTTCTATATTAACGGTATAGCCTGTGTAGAATGTATTATCACCACATTGCAGAATGTAAACATAAAACATTTTTTAACCTCCAGAGCCCTTGAGCTAGTTAACCGAGCTGTCCATTTTCCGTGACGTCATAACCAAAAAATCCATAGAAAAACAGGGGAGTGGGCTCCCCTGTTGCCATCGGTTGTATATGATGCTAGAAGCGGTGATGCGTAATCCGTAGAGGCAGATTAAACTTATGGGTAATGGTATTGCCTATTTCTTCTATATCAGCCAGAGTAACATCTATTACCAGACATTTCAGCTTGGCATAAATGCGATAGGCATTGTCCAGTTCTTCAGCCACCATCTCGTCCAGGCTCTCAATGCTTTTGGGAATCTGGAAACTTCTAAGTCTTTCTTTACGTAATTCCATAAGGGTATCTATATCACAGGTCAATCCCACCATAGGGATTTTACCCTTCAGCTCCATAATTTCCTCGGGTATCTGGGTATCCAGGGCAATGGGATAATTGGCTACTTTTATTCCCAGATTGGCCAGGTGCATGGACAGGGGAGTTTTCGAAGTTCGGGGAAGCCCGAGAATAATCAGGGCGGCTTCGCCTATGGTTTTCAGATTTTGGCCATTGTCATGTTCAATTGTGTATTCGATCGCCTTCATCCGGTTAAAGTACTGATCATCCATGGTATGAGTCAATCCGGTAATATATTCAGGTTTCAAGCCGGTTTTAGCCTCAATCGCCGCAAAAAGCGGTGACATGACATTAACCGCAATGACATTATTCTCTTGAGCCTTTTTATCCAGGAAGCGGGCCAACTCCGGAATAACAATGGTATAGATAATCAAGGCGTCTTCTTCAACCGCCTGTTCTATAATCTTAACCACTTGTTCTTCCTTAGTCACCCGGGAGAAACGAGTTATGCTCCGTTCCATTTTAAATTGTAAAACAGAAGCCACCGCAATCTTTTCAGCAGTCTCACCTACAGAGTCTGATACAGCAAAAATGTGTAACTTGTCAGCCATAAACTCATCCCCTTTTATTAAGATCAGCACCAACTATCATGCGACTATATACTTGTTCTACAAACCCCAGTGAATTTCCTTTTTTTCGACCTGGTAATTTAGTTCGCTCCTGGATTCTCCTTCCCCGTATCCTGACCGGGAAAAAGCTTTAGCTCCAGATGTCTATTTGGCCTTTGTCATTATTAGGGGTACTGTCAGCGGGCAAAGCTGAACTGTCGCAGCTCAAACGATGGCACAGTTCTTGGATGGATGCCGCAGCAGAACTGTCCTGCCATGCCGGATCTTCCTGCAGGTGATATTTCCTGCCATTGATAAAATATTGGCGGCTTCCCAGGATAAGTTTTATTGCCTTGCCCCCATCAACATTAAAGCTGAACAAACCAAAGCCATATAAATTGTCAAAGCCTATCTTGCCCAGATCTATGGCTTGGTAATGGAGCAGGTCTCTCAGATATTCCGGCGTAGGGTATTTTTTAAAACGCATAAAGTAGCGGGAATATATGAGGGCCACTGCTCCTGATATATGCGGCGCCGCCATAGAGGTGCCGGATAGCTTGACATATTGATTATCGGGGTAAGTGGAATAAGTCTCTACCCCCGGCGCCACAATATCAATCCGGTCATTGGAATTACTGAAGTTGGCCGCCCGGGTATTGAGTTCCACGGCTCCTACCGCCAAACACTCGGGATAATAAGCCGGGTAAGATATTTCCTCGGTATCATCTTTGCCATCGCCTGAATTGCCTGCCGCGCATACAACTGTAATACCCTCCTGAGCGACTTTAACCAATTCCCGGTGCATGGCATTGTTAGGCAACGGACCGCCGAGGCTCATGTTGATAACATTGACCCGCTCGCCTTTCTTGCCTTTCCACTGACGGGCCCAGGCAATACCCTGGACTATATCACTATAACTCCCCTGTCCATTCTGATTAAGAACCTTCACTGCCAATATTTTGGTATCCGGAGCCACCCCGAGGATTTTACCCTGGGCTGCGATAGTGCCGGCTACATGAGTACCATGGCCGTTTTGATCCATATAATCCGGCTCCGCTGCTACAAAACTCCTGCCTCCTATTATATTGGAAGCCAGGTCACGATGCTTATAGTCAACTCCGGTATCAATGACCGCGACTACTACCCCTTCGCCCTTAGTCGTAGTCCACATCCGCCGTGCCGCCATGAGCGAAACCCCCGGGGGCGACCAGGGCTCGGGTGATGGGGTTTGGGTATAAATTCCCCTTATCCCCGGTTTAAAAATCTGCATTCTCTTCACCTCTCCTTGCTCTATATTAAGCAAGTAGAGGTCATAAGTTGCCAGTAACGGATAGAAGGCATAGAATATATAAAGGCCAGAAGCACGGGATTAATTAATATTTTTTTGATATGGCGTATAAATATTTAAAAAGATTAGCTTGACTGGAAAATACATGATAATATTAGGTCAAGCAAGACTTCCGGGGTGATAACATGGATGAGGGAAGTATTTTTGTTCTGGTATTGGGCTTATGCCTGGGCATAGGATTAATAGCCGCTATTATAGGTGTTTTCCTTTTTAACGGATTTCACTGGTGGGATAAATTGTAATCCGTTTATGTTCTTACTTTGACCTTTATACCGGGTTCCTCAGAATCGGTTTAAATTTTTATCATTTTCCGGCGCTTCCTTTAAAAGGAGGCGCCGGGGCAGTAATTAGAGATACATCGGTGTCTTTTCTATCAGCAGCTTCATTTCTTTCCGGATTTCCAGTCAGGTGTCGGCAACTGAAAAGATTACTGCGGCAACGGGGGAAGGCTGCCGGTTCCGCCGTCAGGGTTCTCCTCCGGTTGTTCCGGTATTACCGGAGGCGCTTCCTCATTCTCGTCGGGAGGCAGTTCCTCCTCCGGTTCCTCTTTTTCCCCTTGATCCGGCAAGGTCCCTTCTCCATCCTGAGGTGTCTCACCGTCCGGCAGTTCATCTTCGGGGGTAAGTTCATCCTCCTCCGGCAATTCTTCCTCCACCGAAGGCGTTGGCGCCGGTTTTTCGTAAAAGACCTTGCTATAATAAAGAGTATTCATATAATCTCTCCAGACGGGGGCCGATACGCTCCCTCCATAGCTGCTGTAACCCTTTACTACCGTACCGTCACTGTTACCGGCCCACACCGCCGTGGAAAGTTCCCGGGTATAACCCACATACCAGAGATCACGACTGTCCGTGGTAGTTCCCGTTTTGCCCCCGCTCTTGATAGCTATGGCAGCACGGGTGCCGGTTCCGTAGCGCACCGCATCCTTCAGTATACTGTCCATCATATCCGCAGTATTGCGGCTTATAACCTGCCAGGAATTGGAGTGATCGGTATAGACCACCTTGCCGTCTATGTCTTCAATGCGCTCAATACAATAATACTCGTGATATTTGCCCTTTTCCGGGAAGACCGCAAAAGCGGCCGCCATTTGTATCGGCGATATCCCCTTGTTCATTCCTCCTAAAGCCAGGGCCAGATTTTTGTCTTCCTCCTGCAGGGTGGTTATTCCCCAGCGTTCCAGATAAGAATAAGCTTCCTCAATCCCCAGCTGGTTTAAAACCTCCACCGAAGCAACATTATAGGAATAGATCAGAGCATTTCTGACACTGCTTTTTTCCGGGGCCGAAGCATAGTTTTTCGGTTTGTAATTGCCAAAATCACGCGGCTTGTTATTTACTACCGAATCGGAGTTAATAATTCCTTTATCCATGGCAGCCGCATAATACAAAGGCTTGATGGCTGATCCCGGCTGCCGGGGGAGAACCGCCATATTGATCTGGTTCTTCTGAAATTCCACCCCGCCCACCATTGATTTTATGCCGCCGGTGGCAGGATCTATGGAAACCAGCGCTATATCCTGCGCATTAATCCCCTGATAAGCCAGGGAGCGAGCCTGTTTCTGCACGGCTTTTTCGCCCGCGTCCTGCATACGGCTATCAACCGTAGTGTAGATCTTTAAGCCGGCCTGATAAAGGCTTTTGGAGCCCAGCATACTCTCCAGCTTGCTGCTTATATAATTGGTAAGGTAAGGGTGCCGGCTGCTGTCAGGGGTGAATTCCTTTATATCAAGGGGCTGTTCTCTGATAGCGGCAGCCTCATCAGCAGCCAACAGGCCCTGTTCCAGCAGCACATTTATTACAGTATCCTGCCGGGCCTTAATTCCTTCAAAATTGCGTTCCGGCGCGTAGGCCTCAGGTGACTGGATAATTCCGACCAGCATAGTTATTTCAGCCTTGTTAAGCTGCCAGACATCTTTGCCGAAATAGGAACGGGCTGCGCAGGGTATGCCCGAACATCCCCGGCCCATATAGATTTCATTCAGATACATATTAAGAATTGCATCTTTACCATATTTTTCTTCAATGGCAACCGCTATAAGAACTTCCTTGATTTTTCGAGTATAAGTCTTTTCCTGACTCAGAAATAAGGTACGGGCAAGCTGTTGGGTAATAGTACTTCCTCCCTCAGCCTTGCTGCCGGAACGGAGATTGTTCCAAATAGCCCGGCCTATTCCCCGGGTATCCAGCCCGTTATGCTCGTAAAAGCGGCGGTCTTCTACGGCAACTACGGCCTGTTTCAAAAAATCAGGAAAGTTCTCACTGTATATTCTTTTATAGCCCAGACGGGTCATTTCCTGACCATCGCTGTAATACAGCACACTCTGTTCCCGAGGTTGATATTCCCATTGCTTGATTCCGGTACCTACCAGAAGTACTTTGGGCATAGTCTGGGTCAGGGACGCCCCCAGGATAAAGAAAAGCGCAAACAGAACTAGTCCGGTTATAAGCAGACCCAGGGTTTTAAATAATCTAACCATTATGCTTTCCTTCTCACTTTTTAAAATAAACGCGGATGCATATTGTACCTCATAAAGGCACATACAACTCAAATTTGGTCTGATATTGCCCATTATGGCTTAGTTATCATACCTTCAAGCTCAGGCATCTATTTTCTAATACAGTATATAACAGAGCTTTCTTTCAGGCAAAGCAGGACTTTGTCGAGTTTTGCGAACGTCTGTTCGCGAGTCCTTTTCTATGCTATACTGAAAAAGGCGGTAGCCTCTTAAAATCCGATGCTGATGGAGAGATGAAGCTATATGAAAACGGGAAATGCCAGCCTTCCCCTGCATGGAGGAAAATGTCCGGCCTGGCTGTTTACTCATATGAAGGCCTTAAGTGCGGCTATAATTGAAGTAATCATTGAGGACCAGGGTACGGCTGAAGTGTTAAGGAGATTATCAGATCCCTACTGGTTTCAAGCTCTGGGTTGTGTGGTAGGTTTCGATTGGCACTCTTCCGGAGTGACCACCACGGTCTGCGGAGCGGTTAAAGAGGGCCTGGCGGGCATAGCTCCACAAGCGGGACTGTATTTTGCCGGCGGCAAAGGCAAGGCCTCACGGCAAACTCCGGCCGAGATTATTTCCGTATTGGAACGCTATCCGGTAGCAGCAGAAGCCCAAGAACTGATTTATGCCAGTAAGATGGCGGCTAAGGTTGATAACACTGCGGTGCAGGACGGGTTTCAGCTTTACCATCATTTTTTTGCCTTTAACGCCGCCGGTGAGTGGGCTATTGTCCAGCAGGGAATGAATGAGGATCTAAAACAGGCCCGACGGTATCACTGGCTCAGTTCAAAGCTGACCAATTTTACGGAAGAACCCCAGGCGGCTATTTGCTGTGATAAGGTTGCCGCTACTCTTAATCTGGTTTCACGTGAAAATGGGGAAATACGTGACCTGAGCAGTAAAATAGCGTGCCGGCAGCCGGCTCGGATTATAGGTGAAATTAAACAAATGGAAGGAATACCGCCCACCCTGGATTTGCCCCGCCGGCACAGTATCCCCCGCAGCTCCTATCTTAACAAAGCCCTTAATGCGGCTTATGCCGAGCAGCCTCGCAATTTTGAGCAGCTGCTTGCTTTGCCGGGAGTGGGACCGGGTACATTGCGGGCGCTCTGCCTGGTGGCCGAAGTGGCCTATGGGGCTAAACCCAGTTTTACCGACCCGGTCCGTTACTCTTTTGCCCACGGTGGTAAAGATGGATTCCCTTTCCCGGTCAATGAGAAAGATATCGAGAATTCCTATACTACCCTGAAAAGAGCCCTGCGCAAGGCCAGAGCGGGGCGGAAAGAACAGCTTGACGCCTTGAAAAATCTGGCTCGGTGGCATAGCCAGGCGCTGACCATAAAAGCCGGTCCCCCGCCCAGCGGCCACGATCATCTGCCGGGTCAGGACCGTAAGAGGGAATTAGGCAACCGCAGCAGCCGGGAAACTCTCTTTCAACCCGGGTTATTTTAAAGATTCAGCATATATTATGGCCACCGCTCCGGTTAATATCGCTTTCAGCTTTTGCCCCGGGACATAAATAAATTTTACAGTGCCTGCCTCGCCTATGCAGCTGTTGCAAAATCTATTAACTTCATAAATTATACCGCAGTTTTTGGTAAATCAAGTCAGACGTCAGATAAAAGAAGGAAACAGACGCATGGCAATAAATATTAAAAATGTTAGAGATAAAAAATATATATAGCCACTGTCTTGTCATTTGATGTCGACTTGTGTAATATTATAAGTAACCTTCACCCCCCAATTAACTAAATATAAATTCCATCACATTCCCTCTCCGCATGAGCCCTCCCCGGGCTCATGACGCTTTTCTGGGTCTTTTGCCTTATATTTCTTCATCATTCTTTCATTTTCCAAAAGTAGCAGTTTATTCAGACCTGATTATGATTTAGAATTATATATATGTGTCTGCTTTTGTCTAATAAAAAAAGATTACCTTTTCTTACTCAACAAACTAAGGGAGGCCAATTTAAATGGATAATAAGACAGCAGAAGGTCAAGTTATTGTTGTAACCTCCGGTAAAGGAGGAGTGGGGAAAACTACCACGGTGGCCAATGTAGCCAGTGCACTGGCTAAGCTGGGCCATAAAGTGATGGTCATGGACCTTGATATAGGATTAAAGAAACTGGACCTCATTCTGGGACTGGAGAACCGGGTCATCTATGATATAGTACAGGTTATAGAAGGCGAATGCACTTTGAAGCAGGCTCTGGTTAAAGATAAACGCTTTCCTGAATTACATATGCTGCCTGCGGCTCAGACCCGCAATAAAGATGATATTACCCCGGAGCAGGTGAAAGAACTCTGCGCCCAGTTAAAGCCTGAATTCGACTACATATTTATCGACTGCCCGGCCGGTATTGAGCAGGGTTTCAGGAATGCCATAGCCGCAGCCGACCGCGCCATTGTAGTAACTAATCCTGAGGTGTCGGCGGTTCGGGATGCCGACCGCATCATAGGTATGCTGGAGTCGGCTAACTTCAAGGATATAAAATTGGTGGTAAACCGAATTCGAAACGATATGGTAAAAAGCGGAGACATGTTAAGCATTGAAGATCTGATGGAACATCTGTGTATTGATTTGCTGGGAGTAGTTCCCGAAGATAAAAATGTCGTCGTTTCCACCAACAAGGGTGAGCCTATCATTTTAAACGACCATTCCCAGGCGGCGACTGCGTTTAATAATATCGCCCGGCGGATTCTGGGCGAACAGGTTGATTTTCCGACTTTTGAAGAAATCTCGTTCTGGAACAAGGTTAAAAGCCTCGGACGCAACTTATTTCCTGGCAATTAAAGGGGGGCTGTAAAGTGCTGGATTTTTTTAAAAAGATTTTTAATGGCGAAGACAACTCAAGTAAAGGCCAGGCCAACAATCGCTTAAGGTTAGTCTTGACTCATGACCGTTTGGGAACTTCAACTCAGCTCATGGAGGTCATACAGAAAGAAATTATTGAGGTTATTGCCCGGCATGTTGAAATTGAAGGAACTCCCGATGTAAAAATCATAACCGAGGGCAGACGTGCCGCTCTGGATATAAGTATACCCCTAAAAGGCAGGTAGAATCTTAAATGTTAAAAGTAAAAGGAATAAACGACAGCCTGGTCATGTTTTTTGAAAAAGGCAGTTTTGAGGAATATCGCTCCTGGCTGGAAGATAAGATAGTTGCCAACAAGCAATTATTCAGCGGGTCCCGGGTCGTTTTTCGGGGTGAAGGGCTGCAGGCTTTGTCTCATGATGAGCTCATCGAATTACAAAAGCTTTGCCTGGATAATGGAATGATTCTCAATAATACCCCCGGTAAAGGCGGTTCATTGGAGAAGACAGCCGGTTCAGTCCCCGCTTCTTCCCCAACCGAAACCAGGAAGCCTGACCCGGCTGTTTCCAATACAGGCAATAAAGATTTGATTATACATCGCAACCTTCGCAGTGGCCAGAAGCTGCATTCAGAAGGTTCAGTGGTTATCTGGGGAGATGTGCACGAAAGCGCGGAGATTACTGCCGCCGGTGATATTATCGTACTGGGTAAACTGGCCGGCATAGCCCATGCCGGGTATTATGGCAAAGAGAACTGTGTGGTTTTTGCCCTCAATCTGGCTCCCAGCCAGATTCGTATCGGCAGCCGAATATCCCGGGCCAGCGATGATCAGGATAAAAGGCCCTACCCGGAGATAGCTTTCCTGGATGAGGGCAATATCTGCGTACAGGAGTATAATTCCGGTAAATTGCCGCGGCGCTAGTTAGCCTGAATTATTTTTCCCATGGAGGAGAGAGGGTTTGAAAATTAGAACATCATTTGATTCACGATCCGAGGCTGCAAAGGGCGGTATAGCCAAATGGCTGACCGGGCCCGAATTTAAGAAATGGCTGCTGCCCCTTGCCCTGGTATTGGTTTTTCAAACCCTGGTCATGCTGGGTTGGTTTCAAAAAGCGGAAAACGGGCTCTATGATTATTGGTTCAAGCTGCGCGGCGCCATTGACCCCGGAGAACAGGTGGTAATCCTGGCGGTAGACGATCCGTCAATTCAACGTCTTGGCCCCTGGGCCTGGCCCCGCAGCTTGCACGCTCAGCTTTTGGATTTGCTCCAAGATGCCAGAGTAGTATGTTTTGACCTGACTTTCGCTGCAGGTCAGGACCCGGACAACGACATAGCATTGGGGGAAGCCATCAGCCGCCATGAGCGGGTGGTCCTTTCCGGAAAATTCGTTTTCCACCGGGATGAAAACGGGGATAATCTGCAGTCTATCGAAATCCCCACCCAGGAACTGCTGGTCGGCAACCCCTCTCTGGGCTACGTGAATATGGCCACCGACTCTGACAATGTAGTCCGGCGTCCCTCCCTGGTCGATACTAATATGCTGGATATGCCTATCCCCAGTCTGGCCCTGGCAGTGGTGATGGCTGCAGAAGAACTGTCCCCGGATGATTTAAAGCTCAGTTCCGGCTGGCTTGAGGCCGGGAAGCACCGTATTCCGCTAAATGAAGAGAATAGAGCCCTGGCCACCTTTTACGGCCCCATGCATACCTTCAAGACTATCAGCTATGCCGATGTTATTGAAGGCGTAATTGAACCCGAATATTTTAAAGATAAGATAGTGATAATCGGTCCCGAAACGGCTGAAGACCACGACACTTATGCAACTCCCTGTACTGCCAGCAATATGGTGGCCAAGGGACTGCTGCCCAGTCCCGGGGTAGAAATTCATGCTTCTATGGTCAAGAGCATTCTGGATGACAGCTGGTACCGCGAGATAAATCCCGGGCTGAATTTTCTCTTTCTCCTGGGCTTGATACTGCTTACTTTTGCCGCGGTAAGCGGCCGCGGCTCCTGGATAGGCCTTACCGCGGCCCTGATTGCTATTGCCGCCGCCCTGGGAGCAGCCTATCTGGCCTGGCAGTCACACTGGTGGCTGCAGGCAGTGGCCCCGGTGAGCGCTATTTTCTGCACCTATGCCGGTACTACCGCCTATGATTTTATCCAATCAGAGATGGAACGCCGTAAAACCCGGGCCGTTTTTTCCCGTTACGTTTCTCCCGATGTGGTGGAAGAACTTATGAAGGATCCGGACCGGGCTGAGCTGGGCGGCGCCAAGAAAGTGGTTACCATTATGTTTGCCGATATCCGCGGCTTCACCGCCTACAGCGAGAATAAAGACCCGGTGGATGTAATTACCCGTCTCAACCAGTATCTTACCGTTATGACCCGCACTATCCAGAAACATGGCGGTACCCTGGACAAGTACCTGGGGGATGGTCTGATGGCATTTTTCGGCGCCCCGATATATTATGAAGACCACGGGGAAAGGGCGATAAAGGCAGCGGTAGAAATTCAGGATACCATCAAAGAGCTTAATGCCGAGTGGACAGAGAAGGATGGTTCTCCTCCCCTGCTGGTCGCTATCGGTATCAATACCGGTCCGGCAGTGGTAGGCAACGTCGGCAGCCCCGAGCGCATGGACTACACCCTTATCGGCGAGGATGTTAACCTGGCTTCCCGCACCGAAGCTTTGACCAAACTCTTTGAAACTCTGGTACTTATTTCGGAGCGGTCCTACGCTGTTCTGCCGGAAGGAAAAATCAAGGACTCCCTCTATTATGTAGGCGAGGAACTGGTCAAGGGCTTTACCCATCCCATAAAAGTCTATTCCCTGTCAGGATTGGATTTACATTTTGAGAAATCCGAGGATAAAGGCTTTAAATAGTCGGTTCATGCTATTATGCATCCCAGCCGGCACGCTATAACTTTTCGCAGCGGAGTCAAACTATAATGGGAGCATAAACCAGCGGACATGGAGAATATACCTAGGAGCGCAATGAGGCCAGGAAATACACTACCAAGGAGACTAATGCCATACCCAAGCCTATAACTCCCAGATAAGCATATTTTTCCACTTGGGCCGAATGATTAGTCTGTACAATCAGAGCCGACCCTATCAGAGCCCCGGTGATAATAAGGCTGGCGCTGACCCGGCTGGCCAGTTGAGTCAGTTTGCGGTCGGTTTTGGATGTAAACTCCACCTTCATAGTAATAGTCAGATTGCCTTTCCGGGTGGCGGACAAGATAGCATTAAGATGAGAAGGCATCTTACCCAGAGGTCTGATGTCCTGATAGTATTTACTGCGGAAGAATTTGTATACGTTGTCAGGTTTTAAACGCTCTTTGTATACCTTTGAGGCCAGAGGCCGGGCTACTTCGGTAAAATTAAAATCCGGATCCAGTTTCTGGCCCACGCCCTCAACCGTGATCAGAGCCTTCATAAGCGCCGTAAGATAGGACGGCATTTGCAGCTGGTAGCGATAGGCCAGTTCCATGGCTTCTTTTCTCAACCTTTTCATGTCCAAATTGCCGATACTGGTGGATGACACATCTTTGACCAGGTCAATGAAATCCTCATAAAAATCCTCATTGTCGGTTGATTCCCCCACTATCCCAATATCTCTTAAGGTCCCCATAGCTTTGTAAATGTCCCCTTGATTGAGGCTGATCACCAATTCTCCCAGATAAAGCAGTCGGCGTTCGGTCAGGGTGCCAATTTGGCCAAAGTCGATAAAAGCAATAGTGTTTTCATCCATCACCAGAATATTGCCCGGATGGGGGTCAGCCTGGAAGAAGCCGTGGGCCAGTATCTGCACCAGAAAGGCTTCCGTACCCAGTTGGGATATCTTGCGGCGGTCCCAGCCCCGGCGGTCGATTTCAGCGATATCGCTCAGTTTAATCCCGGGTATGTATTCCTCGGTTAAGACCCGGGGGGTAGTATATTCCCAGTATACCCGGGGAATCACCACCCTTTGGTCATCGCGGAAATTATTATATACCCTCTCCGTATTGCGGGCTTCCCGGGCATAATCCAGTTCCCGCAAAAGCATGCGGCTAAATTCTTCAACTATATTATAAATACCCATACGTCTGGCTTCGGGTGATCTTCGTTCCGACAATCGGGCCAGGCCTTTTATTATTTCCAGGTCGCTTTCGACTTTTCTTTCAATATCCGGCCGCTGGATCTTGACAATAACCTCTTCGCCGCTTTTTAACCGGGCCCGGTGGACCTGTCCGATTGACGCCGCCGCCAGAGGCTCGGGGTCAAAATCGGCAAAAACCTCCTTCGGGTCCCCGATTTCGCTCAAC
>DHCD01000107.1 GCA_002398105.1 Syntrophomonas sp. UBA4911 | reverse complement strand
AGGAGTAATGGATATGAAACAGATTATTGATGGAAAAATGTGCACTATCAAAGATGCTCCTGTAGTTACCCTGGAAGGACGTATACAAAGGCTGGAGGATATTCGGGCCATTAAAGAGTGTATGTACCATTACATGCGTTGCTGCGATAATCTGGATCCTATCGGTATGGCATCCTGCTTCACTCAGACCGGCAAACTCAGCTGGGGGGACATCTATCCGAATCATTTTGAGGGGAAAGATGCTATTCTGGCCCATCTTAAAGAGATTATGGGAGCGGCCAAGACCCAAACCCATTATTGCACCAACGAGCAGATTTATTTTGCAGCCAATGACAGCGCCATCGTATATTGCTGCATGTATTCCTGGCAAACCTTTAAAGCTCCTGATGTTGCTGACATTTATTGCTTCGGCCGCTATGAAATGCAGGTGGTTCGCGATATTGACGGAGAATGGCGCTTTGAATCATTTAAGTTGATTATGGCGGGACAGATCGGAGGACCTCGGTCCAGTGAGCATTTTGACCGTCCCTGGCCCCCCGCTCCGATAAGGTAATGATTTAATACAGCCTGGCAGACACGCGAGCCGGGCTGTATTTGTTTTTGCCGTTTCCCCATTTCTATTTCAGCACATTCCCGGCCTGATATTTCCGGCGCTTTTCTGTTTTTGACAGTAAACCCGGGCTCAGGATCTTCCCGGGCTTCAGCCCGATCAGGATTTGGTTTTCTTACAGGGAGTGATTCTTATAAATGCTCCCTGTAATATTTTAGCTCTTCTTCAGAGAACATATGTCGAATTGTGTCCTAATCGCAGGACGGTGTCCGGGATATTGTACGCTTAAATCAGAAAAGACCCTGAACAGACCTTCCCATATTTCCTGTAACGAAATTTCAAGAGCCCGTTGGTTGGGATTTTTATTGCTCCCTGCCAAGATATTTTATTTTCAAAGCAGCGCCGAAAAGTGAAGGCACAATAATTGCTATAAAAAAAACTAATAAGGAAGAGCCGGAAACCAATACTAAATCCGCAAGGAGGCGATCCTTGTCCTTGATGTAGGGGGCGCTCTCAGAATTTATGGTGATCGCTGGTAATACCTTGATGCTTGGCGGCCGGCAGACTGGTTGATGAAAGCAGAGTACCAAAGTTTTTAACCTGTCGGATTCTTATCATATTCTGGACGGATAGAATCGACTAAAAAGCGGGGTGCTGCTTATGTAATAGATAGCAATGAAATTGAAGACTCCGACCGGGAGAAAGGAGCCAATACTTGCCCCCTGGCAGAGGACATGAGCTGGTTATTAAATACGGGCGGTTTACGACAGCATTTCATGAAATCTGTAATCATTTTACCGGCGCAGGGCATAAAATATGCGATATTTTTTGTTCACTTGATGGAATTGAAAAAGCAAGAAATAATCCTTGACTTTGTAAACAATATATTAAGTATTATCAATAGCCCTAGTCGCTTTAGTTTTGTGGTGGCTGAAACCGTATGGACGGATTATTCTCCCAGCGGAGAAAGTTTTGGGCAGGTAAAAGAAGGTGGTAGAAGGCAGAGAGATGTCCGGAGGCATAAAAAATAAGAAGTAATTGTCAAAAAAGCTTGGTCCGGTCTACATAAGATAGGAGGAAGAACTATGCGGAAAATAACGGTAGTGCTTATAGCGATGTTCATGTTATTGGCATGTGCGGGGTGCGGAACCGACTCGAATGATGAGGAGCAGGGTAAAGTGATTAAGCTCAGAATGACTTCCAGCCTTTCTGAAGCCGGGATTTACAGCCAGGGGATGAAAGCCTGGGCGGCAGAACTGGAAAAGCGCACCAACGGACAGGTGGTCGTGGATCAGATGACCTGGAGCGGAACCATTGTTAAAGCCGACCACAACCTGGAAGGCATTAGAGACGGTCTGGTCGATGTCGCCTTCATCTCGGCTACCAACCATCCTACTAAAACCCCTCTGACAACTGCTCTTATTCCTTCCTTTTCCAGCGACTTTTCCGGAGCCGGGGCGGCCCAGCAAGAACTCTGGCAAACCGTTCCCGAGCTGAAAGAGGAATGGGCCAAATGGAAAGTCGTTCCCGTAGCCTGGTTCAACGGCTATGGCGCCAATCTGTACACTAATTTCAAAGTTGATCCCGATGCCGGTAAACCCCTGGCCAATCAGAACTTATTCGCTACCGGAGCCCAGACGCCGGTATTTGTAGAGAACCTGGGGGGAGTTCCGACCACCATGCCTTCAGGGGATATCTTCGTCGCCATGCAAAAGGGAACCATAAACGGGATAGCGGGCATAGCTCCTTTTGCTTTGAGCAGCAACAAGTTCGGCGAGGTCACCAATTATGTTATCGACTACCGTTACACCGGTAATTCCATGTGGACAGGCATTGCCTTCAACCAGGACGTATATAACAGCTTGCCTGACAGCGCCAAAAAAGTGATAGAAGAGATCGCCGATATTCCGGCCCAAGTCTGTGACCAAGCTTTCCAGGAACAAGCTATGGCCGGTTACAAGATAGTACAGGACAAGGGCGGGACTCTGGTGCAGCTGACGCCGGAACAGGCTGCTAAATGGCACCGGATGATAAATCCGGAGTCCCTGTGGGAAAAAAACCTCAAGGCTGCCGAAGCCGCCGGTCATAAGAATGTACGCGAACTGTTGCAGAAAGAGCTCCAGATCATGAAGGATTATGAGGCCCAGCATCCTCATAAAACAGTGCTGGAACAGTTCCTGGAACAGAAGCGGTAAAGCCCCCGGTCTCATACGCTCGCTTTTGCCTGTGGAGACCGGGAGCGTGCTTTATGCGCAAGGTGAGCGGTAAAGATGTGTTGTTAGCCTGATTGAGGAGGTGTGCATGTGGAGACAATCCGTGCGGCCAAAAACGCTTTTGATAAGCTTATCAAAGTGTGTGCCATTATATCCACCATAGCCATAGTGATTATTATGCTGCTGAATGTAGCCGACACATTACTGCGCTGGTTTGAGGTTCCGGTGTACGGGGTATTCGAGTCAAACGGACTGCTGGTGGGGATTAACCTGTTCTTGGGACTGGCAATGGTGCAGTATGACAAAAAACACGTTAAGGTTGATATCCTGGGCAGATATAAATGGAAATGGCTGAGTTATGTTCGCAGTTTTGTACCTACAGTCGTGGGTGTTATGTTTTTTGGCTGGTTGACCTATATTTGCTGGGGCAAGTTATTCGAGGCCATTGCCGCCCATGAAATTATCCAGGGCGCTGTCCATTTTCCCCTGTGGCCCTTGAAGGCTGCCTTTGCCTTTGGCATGTTGCTGTTAACCATTCAGCTGATCATTGACCTGATTGCGGAGATCCGTAAATGGATTCGTCCTTCGGCGGAGATAACGGATGAGGCAATATCATGAGAAATGGAGGTTAAAGCAGTATGGGCACAGCAGTCATCGGACTAATTATAGTCATAGCTCTTATTTTACTGGGAATACCCATAGCCTTATCGCTTTTTGTCGTCGGTTTTGGCGGAATATGGTACCTCACCAGCTTCAGTACGGCATCGTCGGCGATACACTACACGCCGCTGGGATCGCTGATAGGCAGCGACCTGGCCGCCCTGCCGCTGTTCATGATGATAGGAGCATTTGCTCTGTCGTCAGGGGTTGCCACTGATGCTTACAAGACCGCCCGCGTCTGGCTGGGCAGGCTTCCCGGAGGTCTGGGCGTAGCCACTATCGCTGCGTCGGCCGCCTTTTGCTGCTGCTCCGGTTCCAGTGTGGCCTCTGCCATGACTATGGGGAAATTATCCATAAAAGAAATGCAGGAAAGCAAGTATGCCGACAGCCTGGCTTCCGGGGTATGCGGAGCGGGAGGCCTCCTGGCCACCATGATTCCACCCAGCGGCGCCATGGTGCTCTACGGGCTGGTCAGCGGGGAATCCATCTCCCAGCTGCTGGTGGCAGGGTTTGTACCAGCCCTCATCATTCTCCTGGGTTTTATCATCATCATTGTGGCAACGGCTTTACTCTTTCCCGACAAAGCGCCATTAATTGAACAGCATTTTTCCTGGAAAGAAAAATTCCGCTCCTTGCCTAATGCATTGGGAATCATCATTATATTCGCCACTATTTTCATCGGCCTTTTCACCGGTGCTTTTACGCCCACCCAGTCAGCCGCCTGGGGCGCTCTGATCGCTCTGATACTGCTCATTTTAAAGGGCCGGGAAGGACTCTGGGAGAGATTTAAAAACGCCTGTATCGAAAGCGCCGAAGTCAATGTGGCCATCCTCTTTCTGATGCTGGCGGCCTATGTATTTTCCAATTTCCTGGTGCTGGCCGGGCTTCCTCAGGCCATTCAATCCAGCGTTTCCGGCCTGAATGTTGCTCCCGTTTTAATCGTGATAGCCATACTTCTTTCCTATGTTGTTTTGGGCATGTTCCTGGAAAGTGTGACGATGATGCTGATCACCATACCGATCTATTATCCCATCATAGTAGGTCTGGGTTTCAATGGCATCTGGTTCGGCGTCGTCGTAATGGCTATGGTAGAAATCGGCATGCTGACTCCGCCCTTTGGCATAGTCGCTTATGCCCTGAAATCTGTGGCTCAGGACATTGATATCGTGCAAATATTCAAAGGTGTCATACCCTTTGCTCTGGCAGAGCTGGCGGTGGTATTTCTGCTGCTGGCTTTCCCCCAGATTTGCTTGTGGCTGCCTTCACTGATGAAATGATCTCCGGCTGCTGAGCCGGAGACTATAAAAGGTGCTCAGGAATATCTCTTGAGCACTTTTTTATAGGTAATCTCCGGTTGAATTAAGACTAAATGGAATTTGCCGAATTGTGTCCGAATTGCAAGATGGTGTCCGATATATAATACAACTGACGCGGGGCTAAATGAAACCGGTTTAAGAAGCCGGGATGGATAATAGAGGAACCATCGCATAAATATCCGTATGTTCCCCCTCTTAAAAGTTGCGGCAATATTCATTCGGTAACGCGGTATAGCGGGAGGGTTTATTTTTAAGGGCGAAAGCTATGATGCTATAAAAGCATGGCACAATAATTGCTATAAAATTATGAAGGCAACCGGGAACCTTACTAAAAATCTGAGGGGAGGCGATGCCATATGTTATAGAGCCGGCTTGAAGAGTGAACGAAGTTTTTGTTCTTCCTCCGCAGCAGACAGCAGCCGTGGTGATAAACTACAGCAAAGTATACAGCTATGATTGAGGGATTAAAACTTCAGGAGATTTTCAAACTACCGGACTGTATAAATTTGTAACTGCGCTGCCGGTGGGATATCCTGACTGGAAACCACCCCAGAGACCGCGAAAAAATGTGAAGAGTTATTAATTGGAATAGGGGGAAATAAGAATGACGGAGATTCCGAAAACATGTAAAGCAGCAGTTCTGGACGAATGGGCTAAGCCTATAGTGGTACGTGAGGTTGCTGTTCCGGAAATAGAACCGGGCGCTGTTTTGGTAAAGCTGTTGATGACCGGTATCTGCGGAAGTGATTTGCACCAGGCGGATGGTACCTTGGGACTGGGAGTCGCAAAGCCGCCCTTCATCATGGGACACGAGAGCATCGCAGAAATAGCAGCGCTGGGTGAGGGCCGTACCACAGATGCCGCCGGGGAACCCCTTAAGGTGGGGGACCGGATCATGTGGGCGCAGATAAGCTGTTATGAATGTTATTTTTGTGTAATTGAGAACGATCCGGTGCGGTGTGACCACAAAACCAGTTATGGATTCCGTCATCCTGAAGAACTGGCAGGCGGATATGCGGAATATCAATACCTCCGTCCGGTCACTAAAGTAATAAAAGTTCCCGAAGAGTTGACGAATGAGGAAGCAATCGGAATCGCTTGCGCCGGCAGGAGTTTTCTGAGCGGCTACGAAAAGCTGGGCGGGATCCGTTTTCAGGAGAATGTTGTCATCCAGGGCGCGGGGCCGGTGGGTCTTTATGCCACCGTGGTAGCCAGCGAAAGCGATGCGGCGAAAGTAATTGTTGTTGATTCCGTAAAGCAAAGGCTGGAATTGGCCAAAAAGTGGGGAGCAGATCATGTCATAGATATGAATGAATATAAAGACCCGGCCGCGAGAAAAGCGAAAATACTTGAACTGACCAATGGGAGAGGACCCGAAGTGGTCATTGAATGTGCCGGAGTAGCAGCAGCATTTAATGAGGGAATAGACATGATCCAAAAGGGAGGAAGATATCTGCTCCTGGGAGTGACCGGCAAAGATCAAACGACCTTTGCGCCGTCTGCTATCCTGCAGAAGAATATGACCGTTTATGCCAGCATGTCGGCCAATATTTCCCACTGGTACAAAGGACTGCAATTTGTGAAAAACAACCGGCATAAATATCCGTTTGCCGATATGATCACTGCTAAATTCAGTTTGAATCAGGCCAATGAGGCGATTGAGTATATGAGAAAGGGAAAAGGAATTAAGCCTGTCGTTGATTTCACCGGACGTTAGAACATTTGGGGATTTTCCCGGATTCATTTTATTAAGGGATATGGAATAAGCTGCGGATTAATTTTTACGCTGTCATCATCTAAAATTTAATGTCGATTAAAGGAAAGGTGGTAGTTTTTATATGACGCAAAGTGACGTCTCCGCTGAAAAAGCGCCGAATACCGTCTCCCCTGAAAAAAAACCCTGGATTGATATTTCCAAGCAATCCATAATCAAAATCATTGTCTGTATTGCCATTGGTATATATATATGCAATATCACCCCTCCCCCGGAACTGAGCAAAGAAGCCATGTATTTCATGGGTATTTTTATAGCCGCTATGCTGGTTATGGTTCTGAGAGCGCTGCCGGAGTGGCTGGCAGCTCTTATCGCCCTTATCTTATTGGTGGTTTTTAAGGTGGGTCCTTTCGCCACCGTTTTTTCCCCCTTTGCGGGAACATCCATATGGCTGATTATAGCCGCCTTTGGCATCGCGGCAGTTATTGGCAGAACCGGGCTTTTGAAAAGAATCGCTCTGGCGCTTTTGAGTTTATTCCCGGAATCTTTTCGGGGCCAGATATCGGCTTTGTTTGTATCCGGCATCGTTATCAGTCCCCTTATTCCTTCCACGCTGGCTAAAATGTCGATTTTTGCTCCCTTTACTGCCTCCGTATCAGATCAGATGGGTTATGAAAAAGGCAGTAAAGGCGCGGCCGGGCTCTTTATGGCTCAGTGGTGCTCGGCAGGTCTGTTGGGTTATGCATTTTACAGCGGTTCATTCGCCGTCTTTATGATGCTGGGGCTGATACCGCCGGAAGAACAGGCCTTTTTTCATTGGGGAAGCTGGCTGGCCACTTGCGCCCCCTGGCTGATCGTCATGGCTGTGCTCTCCTATATTTTCATTATGATCGTCTATAAGCCCGAGCAGGAATTGAAGCTGACCCCCAATTTCACCAAAAATACCTTAAAAGAACTGGGACCCATGAGCAGCAATGAAAAATTGGCCGGCATCGTTTTAGCTTTGGTCTTGTTAGGGTGGATGACCCAGTCCTGGCATGGATATGACGCTGCCATAATAGCTCTGGGCGGTCTTATTCTTTATGCCCTGGTGGGGCTGTTCAAAAAGGAAGATGTGGTTTCAACCATTCCCTGGGGGGATTTAATTTACATGCTGTTGATTTTCTCGGTGGCCGCCCTGATCGGTACACTGAAAATCAATGTCTGGCTGCAGGGAATCCTTGATCCCATACTTTCGCCCCTGTTTGACACTCCGTATCTTCTTATTCTGGCTATCTGCATCACTACCTATATTTTACGCTTTTTCATCTTGTCGCAGTTCACCATTGCCATTGTAATCTATGCTATTTTAAGCGGCCTGGCCAGTGCGGCGGGAATGAACGGTATCCTCATTATTTTGATAACTTACATTTCCGGCAATATATTTATGCTTGATTTTCAGAATGTTGTCTACGTTACGGCCCGTACATCCTCCAGGAATATGGTTGACCAGAAAAGGACGCTGCCTTATGCGACCGCCTGGCTGTTCATCAATCTGTTCGGCTGGTGGGCAAGT
>DHCD01000104.1:10977-11817 GCA_002398105.1 Syntrophomonas sp. UBA4911 | reverse complement strand
CCCGGGATAAAAAGAGCAGGTAACTAGGGCGGATTAATATGGAAACAGGTGGAGATATCCCCCATATCGCCCCAGTCTGCCGGTACAGTAAGCCCGGACCTCCACTCAACCCGGCGGGTGGTTGCTGCGCTATAACCCTGGAGGTTAAATTAATGAAAGTTTTACTGGCTCTCCTAAATGGGAAGGATATAATAGGATTTAATTATGAAAATAGACGCAGATTACACAGATTAACGCAGATTCATTAGACGCGGAAACCGCGGAATCTTTCAAGGAAGAACGCGGGTTTTACTAAAGTTTTCCTCCGCGTTCTTCCCTCTAAATTCCATGAATTCCGCGTCAAAAAACTAGCGAAACCGTAGGACTATTTTCATTCTTGGTTGCGGCCTCCGGCCATGGGGGGTAATATGGTAATAAAATCCCATTTTAACATTGTAGATGATTGCTTTGTCCATACAGAGCCGCGTAATTTATATAAAAGTCTAGGGATGGTTTTAAATGATTTATCACAGTCTGAGAGGAGTGCAGTTCAATGAGCAGACCTGGCGACAGGTTAAATGACCAGATGAGACCGGTTCAGATAATCCCGGAGTTTTTAAAACACCCTGAAGGTTCGGTTTTAATTGCCACCGGAGATACCAGAGTAATTTGCTCGGCCATGGTGGAAGAGCGGGTCCCCCCCTTTCTTAAAAACAGCGGCCAGGGCTGGGTGACGGCAGAATATTCGCTGCTCCCGGCCTCAACTGAGACCAGAAGCCCTCGTGAAGCGGTCAAAGGAAAAATCAGTGGGCGGACTTCGGAGATTCAAAGACTTATCGGCAGATCTCTCAGGGCAGTGGT
>DHCD01000104.1:7798-10721 GCA_002398105.1 Syntrophomonas sp. UBA4911 | reverse complement strand
ACCAGGACGGCATCAATTACCGGCAGCTTTGTGGCTCTTGGTCTGGCTCTGAGGAAACTTAAAGACCGGGGAGTGATTGCGAATATACCTCTGAAGGACTATGTTGCCGCTGTCAGTGTAGGTATAGTGGAAGGGACTCCGGTGCTGGATCTGGAATATTCCGAGGATTCCAATGCCGATGTGGATATGAACGTCATTATGACGGGAAACGGCGAGTTCGTGGAGGTACAGGGTACCGGCGAAAAGAGCGTATTCAGCCGTCAGGAGCTTGATGTTCTGCTTAGTCTGGCCCATAAAGGAATAAGGGAACTGGTCACCCTGCAGCAATCAATAATCAGGGAGAAGATATAATGGCAGCAAAGCTATTGCTGGCCAGCCGTAACCGGCATAAACTGGAAGAATTGCGGCAGATGCTGCAGGATCTTAACATTGAAGTTCTCAGCCTGGATGATGTCAGAGATATGCCCATAGTTGAGGAGGATGGGGATACCTTTGCCGCCAATGCCGGCAAAAAAGCGCGGCTTACGGCCATACATACCGGCTATGTCAGTCTGGCTGATGATTCCGGCCTGGCGGTGGACGCCCTGGGCGGACAGCCGGGGGTTTATTCCGCCCGTTTTGCCGGAGAAGAAGCCGATGACTTAAAAAACAATCAAAAACTGCTGCAGATGATGAGCCGGTTGGAGGGTGATAAACGCGGCGCCCGTTTTGTCTGCGTTATTGCCATCAGTGATTTGGATGGCAATGTCTATACGGTCGAAGGCCAATGCGAAGGGCGGATAGGGTATGAAGGACAGGGAACGGGAGGATTCGGCTATGACCCTCTGTTTATCCCGGACGGCTACACCCGAACCTTTGCCCAACTTCCCGGGGAAGAGAAAAATAGAATCAGCCACCGGGGACAAGCTCTGGTCAAGGCCAAAATTCTATTGGAGCGTATGTTCCTTTGATTTCATAACATATAAGGGGAGCGGGTAGATTGAGAATCGCAGTGGCTGGGGATACCCACGGCAGGACGGAAAAATTGACCCGGACTATGCAGATGCTTAAGCCGGATCATCTGTTTTTTACCGGTGATTTTTATGGTGATGGATTAAAACTGATCCGTCAGCTGAATATTGATTGGACCGGGGTAACAGGAAATTGCGATTTTGGCCCGAAAGGCAAAGAAGAGCGACTGGTCACCTGGGCGGGGCGCAAATTCTACCTGACTCATGGCCACCAGTATGGAGTCAAACGCAGCCTTAATTCGTTGTTTTACCGGGGTCAGGAAATAGGAGCCGATGTGATACTGTTCGGCCATACTCATGTCGCCGTCTGTGAGCAGATAGAAGGAATTTGGATGATTAACCCCGGCAGCGCCTCCCTCCCCCGCCATGGCTCTCCCTGCAGCTATGCCTGATTGAGCTCAGTAAAGATAATCTCAATGCCCGGATTATAGAATTATAAAAGCAAATACAGGGACGTTCTTTTGGGTTTCTTCTAAAAAGAAAACCCGGAGTAACGTCCTTGTTTGCGTTATTTCTTTTCTGCATATTGCGGTATTCCCAGGGGAAAATAGAGACAAAACATATTTTCTTGCCAAAATCAATAAAATTATTTTTAATATAAGGAGGATAGAAATGGAAAACGATGACCCCAGGTTACTATATGGAAGAAAGCTGGCTGATGCTATGCTTGACGAAGTGGCCGGTGAAGTAAAAGCATTAAAAGAAGCTGGGATTGAGCCTTTTTTGATGACCCTGGAAGCTGATGATGATGCGGCAGCGAAAGTTTATCGGGAGTCCCAGCGGCGGATTGCCAGGCAAGTAGGGATAAACTATGAAACCATAGAATTATCTCCCGCTACTTCCCAGCAGCGGCTTTTAAACTATGTGGACCGCATTAACCGCGATCCCTTTATAAACGGACTGATAGTAAACCTGCCGCTTCCTGAACATATAAATACAACTGTGGTGCAGTGGTCAATTGCTCGTAAAAAAGACGTGGAAGGAGTCACCCCCTGTAACCTGGGAGGACTTTTTTTAGGAACCGAGGGGCTCCGTCCCTGTACCGCTCAGGCTATCCTGGCTTTGATCAAATCTACCGGTATTGACCTCAGGGGCAAAGAAGTGGTAATGGTAGGGCACAGTGAAATTGTAGGCAAACCAACCGCACTGTTGCTGCTGCATGAAGATGCCACCGTCAGTGTCTGCCACTATGCTACCTCTCAGCGGGGGCTGCTGGAGGAACATGTCAGAAATGCCGAAGTCCTGGTGGTAGCGGTGGGAAAACCCGGTTTGATCAAAGGAGAATGGATAAAGGCGGGAGCGCTGGTAATTGACGCCGGCATAAGCACGGTTGATAATAGGATCGTAGGCGACGTTGAGTTCGAATCAGCTCTGGAGCGAGCGGCATACATTACCCCGGTTCCCGGCGGTGTGGGTGCGGTAACGGTAGCCTATTTGATGAAAAATACGATTGCGGCTCTGCGCTGGCAGATGAATGAAGAAAACTGATCAATTATATATAATAATAAATTAAGGAGGGGTAAAATGTCTTTGAAGCAGACACCGCTATACGAAATGCACCAGAAATACGGCGGCAAAATTATTGATTTCGGAGGATGGGCACTTCCGGTACAATTCGCAGGAATTATTAAGGAGCACCAGATGGTGCGTCAGAAAGCCGGGCTCTTTGACGTTTCCCACATGGGGGAGATCAGCATCAAGGGGACCGGGGCGGAGGAGTTTACCCGTTATCTGGTCACCAACGACATAAAACAGCTGCAGGACCACCAGATTATTTATACCCTCATGTGTTATCCTGAAGGCGGAGTTGTGGATGATCTGCTGGTGTACAAGTTCTCGTCCCAATATTATTTCCTGGTAGTAAACGCCGCCAATCTGGACAAGGATTTTGCCTGGATCAGTGAGCATGCATT
>DHCD01000104.1:4558-7551 GCA_002398105.1 Syntrophomonas sp. UBA4911 | reverse complement strand
TCCAGACTATTGCCTCTGTTGACCTCTCCGCTATAAAATTTTTCTGGTTTAAACCGGACGTGAAAATCGCCGGGGTAGAATGCCTGGTCTCCAGAACCGGTTATACAGGTGAAGACGGTTTCGAGCTTTATGTCAGTCCCGATCAGGCTCCTTATATATGGGAGGAAATCCTTAAGGCCGGAGGAGATGATATTGCTCCGATCGGATTGGGAGCCCGGGATACTTTGCGCTTTGAGGCCAAGCTGCCGCTCTACGGACAGGAACTGGATAAAGATATAACCCCGCTGGAAGCAGGATTGGGATACTTTGTCCAACTGCAGGGGGATGAATTTATCGGCAAAGAGGCGCTGGTCAAGCAAAAAGAAGCCAAACCCGCCAGGGTGCTGGTCGAATTTGAAATGCTGGGCAAGGGCATACCCCGTTCCCACTATGAGGTGGAAAAGGATGGAGCCAACATCGGCTGGGTTACCACCGGCGCCCACTCCCCGACCTTGAACAAAGCCATCGGACTGGCCCTGATCAAACGGGAATACAATCAGCCGGGTGCAGAGATAGATATCATGATTCGCAATAAAGCAGTAAAAGCCAGGATAGGAAAAGGAATTTTCTATAGTAAAAAAACCAAAAGCAAGTAATCCGAACTCGCCGGCGGGGCATACTACCGGGGAGAGCCCACCGTAACCTCACCAGAACGGGCCTGCCCCCATCTTTTAACTACAATTTTAATGGAGGGATAGTTAATGAACATACCGAACGACCTGCTATACACCAACGAACACGAATGGATCAGAGTTAATGGAGAACAGGCTTACCTGGGGATCACTGATTTTGCCCAGCATCATCTGGGCGATATTGTTTTTGTGGAACTGCCGGAACCCGATGCCGAAATCAGTGTGGGAGAATCCATTGCAGTAGTGGAATCGGTAAAGGCGGTTTCCTCCGTCTACAGTCCCGTTACAGGTATGGTGACGGAGAATAATGAAGAACTGGAAAATTCGCCGGAATTGCTTAATGAAGATCCTTATGCCAACCATATTGCCGTTATAAGTATCAGCAACCCGGATGAGCTCAACAGCCTTATGTCTCCTGAAGCCTATGCTGCTTTCTGTGCCCAGCAGGAGCAAGAGGAGGAAATATGAAATACACGCCCAATTCGCCGGCAGTGGTCAAGGAGATGCTTGATGAGGCCGGCTTCAGCAGCCTGGATGAGCTTTTTACCGATATTCCCGATACTATAAAATTAAAGCGTGAGCTTAATCTGGGCCCGGGCCGAAGTGAAATGGAAGTGGGGCGGGAGCTGAAAACCCTGGCCGCCCGCAACCTTAATACTGATGATTATCCCTGCTTTCTAGGCGCCGGCGCCTACGACCACTATATACCGGCAGCCCTGGACCAGATGTTGCTGCGTTCCGAATTTTATACCGCCTATACTCCCTACCAGGCGGAAATCAGCCAGGGAATATTGCAGTCCATATTCGAGTATCAGAGCATGATCTGCCTTTTGACCGGCATGGATGTAGCCAATGCTTCCATGTATGACGGGGCCAGTGCCCTGGCTGAAGCCTGCGCTTTGGCTTGTGCCAATGCCAAAGGTAAAAAAGTCCTGCTGCCGGATACTGTCCACCCGGAATATCTGCAGGTGTTGAAGACCTATGCCATTTCCGGAAGAATGGAAATAGTCACTGTTCCGTCCCGCCAGGGAGTATGCGATCAGGAGCAGATGCTGGCGCTGATAGACCAAGATACCGCCGCTGTGGTTATTCAACAGCCTAACTTTTTCGGGAACCTGGAACAGGCGCCAAGTCTGGCCGAAGCCGTCCATCAGAACAAAGGGTATCTGATCATGGCGGTCGACCCCATATCCCTGGCTATTTTAAAGCCGCCGGCGGAATGGGGAGCGGATCTGGTAGTAGGCGAGGGACAGGCCCTGGGCAATAGCCTGAGCTTTGGCGGACCTTATCTGGGCTTTTTTGCCGCCACTAAAAAATTCCTGCGCAAGATTCCCGGCCGCATAGTAGGTCAGACTACCGATCTTGAGGGTAAGAGAGCCTTTGTTTTGACCCTGCAGGCGCGGGAACAGCATATACGCAGGGAAAAAGCCAGTTCCAATATCTGTTCCAATCAGGCCTTGAACGCCCTGGCCGCTACTATATACCTGACCCTGGCAGGCAAGGGGGGATTGCAGGCCATTGCCACCCGCTGCCATCAACTGGCGGTTTATGCTGCCGGGGAATTAGAAAAAGCCGGATTAAAATTAAAATATGAAGAGCCCTTCTTCCGTGAGTTTGCGGTTTTATTGGACGATCCGGCGGGAGCCAACCGCAGACTCCTGAAAAATGGCATAATCGGCGGCTACGAACTGGAAGACGCTATGCTGCTGGCCTTTACCGAGAAGAGAAGCAAAGCCGAAATCGACCGGTTAATTGCGGTGTTAGGAGGTAAGGCGTAATGAGTAAATTGATATTTGAAAAGAGCCGGGAAGGAAGCAACAGCTTCAGCCTGCCCCCGGCGGAGGTGCCGGCGGCGGATATCAAAGACAGCATTCCGGTTTCCCTGCTGCGGAAAACCCCGGCCGATCTGCCTGATGTCAGCGAAGTTGAAACAGTCAGGCATTTTGTCGACCTCTCCCACCGGGCCTTTGGAGTGGATAACGGCTTTTATCCCCTGGGTTCCTGCACCATGAAATATAGTCCCAAGATCAATGAATGGGCCGCCCGTTTATCCGGATTCGCCCACCTGCATCCTTATCAGCCGGTGGAAACCGTTCAGGGAGCTATGGAACTGCTTTATAATATGCAAAACCTGCTGGCGGAGATCACCGGTATGGATGCTCTTACTCTGCAGCCGGCCGCCGGAGCTCATGGCGAGATGACCGGAGTAATGATCATAAAAGCTTATCACCAACAGCGTAACGACCACCGGCGCACCAAAATGATGGTGCCCGACTCGGCTCACGGTACCAACCCGGCTACGGCTAATGTGGTGGGTTTCGA
>DHCD01000104.1:2539-4296 GCA_002398105.1 Syntrophomonas sp. UBA4911 | reverse complement strand
CTGATGCTTACCAACCCTAATACTCTGGGATTATTTGAAGAAGAAATTCAGGATATCGCCGCCGTGGTCCATGAAGGCGGAGGGCTGCTCTATTATGACGGTGCCAATCTCAATGCGGTGATGGGCATTTCCCGTCCGGGAGACATGGGTTTTGACGTAGTTCATCTCAATCTGCATAAAACCTTTTCCACCCCCCATGGCGGAGGCGGCCCCGGCTCCGGACCGGTGGGCGTCAAATCTCCTCTGGCCGACTATCTGCCGGTTCCGGTGGTGAGCAAACAGGGGGATAAGTATGTCTTTGACTACAACCGTCCCTTATCTATCGGCAAGGTTAAGACCTTTTACGGCAATTTCGGGGTTATAGTGAAGGCTTATGCCTATATTCTGGCCCTGGGAGCGGAGGGCATAAAAGATGCCTCCCAGCAGGCGGTATTGAATGCCAATTATCTGCGCCGGCAGCTGCAGCAAGACTATCATATTCCTTTTGACCGGCTGTGCAAGCATGAGTTTATCGCTACCGCCAAACGGCAGATGGATGAAAGCGGGGTCACTACTCTGGATATTGCCAAGCGTTTGACCGACTATGGTTTTCATCCCCCCACCGTTTATTTCCCGCTTATAGTGAAAGAGGCCTTGATGATAGAGCCTACCGAGACGGAGAGCCGGGAAAGGCTGGATGATTTTGTCCGGGCTATGGGCCGTATAGCCGAGGAAGCCCGACGGGAACCGGAGACCGTGACCGGAGCTCCCCATAATGCGGCGGTAAAACGGGTGGATGAAGTGACCGCTGCCCGCAGCCCCATCGTCAAGTGGGAAGGATAGGCTGATCAGACGCGGAACACGCGGATTTATGGTTAACGCGTATCTGCGTCCTATTTATAATTATTGCAGCAGGAGATTGATAGAGAATGAAGGATTTAGTCATAATCGGAGGGGGACCGGGGGGATATGTGGCAGCTATCCGGGCCCGGCAGCTGGGCCTGGATGTGACCCTGATAGAAAAAGACGCGGTGGGAGGAACCTGCCTGAACCGGGGGTGCATACCTACCAAGGCCTATTACCGCAATGCCGAGATCATGCATGACTTGTCCCGGGCGGCGGAATTTAATCTGTCGGTAGAAGGGCTTAAATTTAATATGGAACAGGCCCGGGAGCGCAAGGACCGAATAGTGAAAAACCTGGTCAAAGGGGTGGAAAAACTGCTCGCCGACCATAGAGTTGAAGTGCTTAAGGCCGATGCCCGACTAACCGCCCCTGACACGGTCGCTGTTTCCGGTCAGGAAATAAAGACCCGCAATATATTGCTGGCTACCGGGTCGATTCCCGCCTCCCTGCCGCTTCCGGGTGCGGAGCTGGACGGGGTGGTGGACAGCACCGCTTTACTGGAGATAAACAAGGTCCCTCCCCGCCTGGCAATTATCGGGGGCGGGGTGATCGGTTTGGAGTATGCCTGTATTTTCAATGCCTTCGGCAGTCAGGTGACCGTGATCGAATACCTGCCCGCCATACTCGGCCTGCTGGATGGGGAAATCGGCAAGCGCATGGGAGTATTCCTGAAAAAACAGGGGATCACCGTGCATACCGGAACCGCTCTGGAGAAAATCGAAAAGAACGGTAATGAGCTGGTGCTTACGGCCAATGGCAAAAAGGGTGATTTGAGTATTGCGGCCGATCTGGTTCTGCTCGCCGCCGGGAGAAGGCCCTGGACTGCGGGGCTTGAGCTGGAGGCTTTAGGCATAGCGACCGATGCGCATGGG
>DHCD01000104.1:0-2250 GCA_002398105.1 Syntrophomonas sp. UBA4911 | reverse complement strand
ATCGCAGCGGTAGAAAATATAGCCGGACATAAGGGACAGGTTCATTATCATGCCGTACCCAGCTGTATTTTTACCTTCCCGGAAATTGCCACCGTAGGCCTGAGTGAAGAGGAATGCGTCAATAAGGGGATAAATTACCGGATAGGCAAATTTAATTTTGCCGCCAACGGCAAGGCCATGACCCTGGGCCAAACCGACGGCCTGGTCAAAGTGATCGCCGATGAGAACGATGTTATCCGCGGGGTGCATATATTAGGCCCCCATGCCAGCGATTTGATTCTGGAGGGCACCATACTGGTTCAGGAAGGGATAAAAGCCTCCGATTTTGCCGGTACTATCCATGCTCATCCCACTTTGGGGGAAGCCCTGATGGAAGCCGTCCTGGATGTAAACGGGCAGGCCATCCACCTCTCCCCCCGCAAGCGCTGATTCTTTTGAGTAATACGGGGAACGGGAATGCTTTTCGGTTCCCCTATTTTTATGCCCATTTGTGGGGCTATTGCAGGATCATTATGGTTTAAGGCCATAAAAGAGCGGCTTTCTCAGTGAAAGAAAGCCGGCCTCATTATCGGCTCGTTTTATTATCTGATAACGTTAGCAGCTGCAAGCAACCCCTTCCCCCTGTGCTAGGCAGTGACGTCATATTTTAAAATATATGCTGACAAATTGTCCGGCCCTGCATTATGAGACATGAGTTTGCTGAAATATTTATCCCAGTCATCGGTAATCAGGGGCTCGTAAAGGATAGCCTCCCATCCATTACCTGAATTGGTCCATATATTTTTCTTGCCTAACGACAAGTGCAATTGCTGCAAGGATTCCTGCAAGTTCTTTTTGAAATAGAGGGCATCGTTATTAATATCCGCATATAATTTCAATTCTAAAGAGTCCTTGCCTGAGCCGGCATCCGTAAAGTTGCCTACCTGTTGAAAAACCTGGACCAAATTTTTATAATCAGCGGACTCGGGATAAATCTGAAACATGTTCTTCTTTTCCAGAAACGTTCTTTCGGCATACCAATCCAGGGCTTCTTTCAATTTACCCTTGCATTCGCTGCCCAATATCCGGCAGGCAAACTCAATCTTGGCAAGATTATTTCCGTATACCGCAGCGCAAACTTTGGGTTCAATAGACCAGATGGAATGCTGCATTGCCATCATACTATTTTTTATAGAGCCCATGGTTTCCACCAGTGTCCACTGCTGCTCTTCGGACAAATCACTAGCCCAGTCCTCAGCATTAATACTTTTCAGTTCTTGACTGAGCCGGTTGGAGGACTTCATTTCTTCTTGGGGCAGGACCTGCAAGCTATAGTCCGCAGGCAGCTTCCAGTCAGGGTCTATCTTGAGCAGGGGATCAATTTTATTTTTTTCATTTTTCTTTATCGAATCCTCAATATTGATAGGTGGACGAATGAACCATGGTCTTGGTTCGCCTGGTACATAATTAATACCCATTTTAAAACCTCCTCGTATTTAGGATATAACGGAATTAATTTATTGTGGACTAGGGAATTAAATTGCCCCCTGACATTAATGCAATAGCGGTCTTCAATTCTATAGCATTGATACAGTTCTATATGTTCTGGTAACATATAGAACTAAAGAAGATATCGGATACATAATTGGAATTCTTTAGGGATAAATAAAAATTGTAAAGAGAAGAGTGTCAGGGTGTCAAGGGGCCCTGATACCCAGGGCAGTTATTGAAAGAGAATCAATATATACATGGTGAAATTAGTGTATAATGGAATAATTGATTTGCCCGTTGGTTTATATATATGCTCTAATAAGCGCAAAGGAGGCCATAAAGATGCTGACTCATGAAGATATTTGCCAGGCAGTAAAAAAAGTCGCCCCGCTTTATCCATTAAAGAAAGTTTCTTACTTCGGCTCATATGCCGATGGTACACAAACCAAAGATAGCGATATTGATATATTAGTGGAGTTTAGCACGCCAACCATATCATTGATTAAATTATCCGGCCTAAAGTTACGTTTGGAAGAACAGCTCGGTTTGCCAGTTGATTTGATTCACGCACCTATCCCTAAAGACTCTTATATCAATATCAATAAGGAAGTTACGGTTTTTGAACAAGCGTGATCGGGCTGTATTAATAAATATTCAAGAAGAATGCGAGATAATAGCGGAACTTATCAAAGGGTTCAATCAGTTTCTTTTCTAAATAATGAAGCCAGCAACGCTCCAAACATTAGAATAAACCAATAAACGGCCGGCCCATAGGCAAGG
>DHCD01000028.1 GCA_002398105.1 Syntrophomonas sp. UBA4911 | reverse complement strand
GGTCATTAAATATTGCTCGAAATTTTGGCATATAAAGTCAACTCTCAGTAGCATTTGGGAATAATTAGGCTTATTGCCACACTGAAAACATTTTGGTATTATAAGGTAAGAGTCCGGCGTTTTGGTTGGGGTCATACCCGTCGGCGGCAGTCAGATATTTGACTGCTGCGGTAAGGGCAGGCGAATGTTATGGAACCAATGCCATTATATATGGTCTTTCTGCAGTCATTTCCGGAGACCCTTATATTGATTTACCTGGGCTTAGCTTTAACCGGAACTGAACCCCCCGACAGAAAAGTAATACTTATAGCCTTGACCGGCGCTTTGTTAAGCTATTTTGTCCGTTATTTTCCTATCCCGCCGGGATCAAATGTATTTATCCAGCTCCCAGTCATAGCGATTTTACTTTTCCTGATAGGCCGGCTTCCGTTATCGCTGGCCCTGGTCAGTACCATATTGGGCTTCTTATGCGTAAGTTCTGCGGAAATGCTTTTTATCCCTTTAGTAGCCGATATCAGCGGGATCTCTATACAAGAGGCTTTAGCCGCTCCCCCCTGGCGCGTACTATTCCCGGTTCCCGAGTTTATTTTTCTTATCCTCCTGATAGTCTACCTCAGACATAACCGAGTCCGCGTTTTTAACCGATTTAATGTTGATATGCCGGATTTAAGAATATACGCCCAGCCCCTGGTGATTTTGAGTTTAGCGGTAGGCCTGGTTGTCCTGGGTTTTTACTGCCGTTTTTATATAAACCCCGAAACCTTCCGGTCCAATTCCATATTAGCGGTTTTGCTGGCGGTGATTCTGGTGGCAGTTCTGTTATCCCTGGCCTTGAGCTGGAAAATGCTTTCTATGGCCAGCAAGGACAAGTTGATGGAGCTTCAGCAGTTTCATATATCCAACTTACAGGAGATGACGCAGATCATTAAGGCGCAGCGCCATGATTTTATCAATCACCTGCAGGTGATATACGGCTTGGCCCGTCAGGGCTATACCGACCAGATAAAGCCGTATATGAATACTCTCTATAAGGACGTGCAGGTCGCTAGCGACGTGCTGCAGCTGGCCGTTCCTGAACTGAGCGCGCTTCTGCTGGTAAAAGCGGGGGTTGCTGCCGGACGCAATATTTCCTTGGAGATAGATCAGCAATCAGATCTGGCGGCGCTTAATGTGCCCTCCATGGAAATAGCCACCGTTGTCGGCAATCTGCTCAACAATGCCATGGAAGCGGTGGAGAACCTCAACCCCGACTTAAGAACGGTTAAATTAAAGATTTATGAGAAACCCGAATTCTATATAATCCAAACCCAAAATCCCGGATATATGCCTCCGGAAATAAAAAATAAGCTGTTTGAGCTCGGTTTTTCGACTAAACCAGGCGACCGGGGAATAGGACTGGCCTCGGTAAAATATCAGGTGGAAAAACATAATGGAATGGTTCTGGTAAGCAGCCACCCGGAAAACGGCACCCGATTTACAGTTTGCTATCCAAGGAGGAGAGGAGCATGAGTATTCATGAAATATCAGAAAAATTTGCCGCTTACCTGGCCCGGGAGCTTGACCGCGACCGGCGGCAGGAATTGCGCATGGCCTATGGTCTGGAGATTCTTTTAGGAGAAATCGTAAAACTGGCCGTGATTATTTCATTCTCATGGCTGCTGGGGGTTTTACCCGAAGTTTTGATTATAACGGTTTCAGCCGGGATTTTACGGCTGGCCTCCGGCGGAGAGCACTGCAGCGAATACTATCGCTGTCTCATAGGCGGCACGGTCTGGTTTCTATTCCTGGGGTGGGTAGTGCATTCTCTTAATGCCGTTCTGCATCAGCCGATCATAAACATCACTGCAGGATTGCTGTTTTTCCTGTCTATGCTCATAATCCTGAAATACGCTCCCGGTGAAACTGAGAACAAACCTATATCCAGTGAAGCGGAGCGTAAGAAGTTCAAAAAGTGGGCGGTAACCGTAATGATTATCTACGGATTTATTATGGCGTTGTTTATTTATCCGGAAGTTTTGAACCCCTTGGTTTTGCCCCTGGCGACAGGCATAATAGCGCAGGCCTTTACCGTTTCTCCGGCCGGTTACGGTTTCATCCATTTTGTAGATAAGGCTTTGGATTTTTCCAGGGGTTAAGCTATGAGAATTCTGATAGTAGATGATGAGCCGACGGCAGGCTTTCTTCTTGAATCCATCATAAAAGAAGTGCCGGGGGTAATAACCGATGTTGCCGCCAGCGGTAAGGAGGCTCTGGCCAAGGCTGCAGTAAATGAGCCCCAGGCCGTATTCCTGGATATTGATATGCCGGATATGAACGGCATCCAACTTGCTCATACCCTGGCCGAAAAATATGAACACCTGGCGCTTGTTTTTGCCACCGCCTATCCCGACTATGCCCTGGAGGCCTTCGAGCTGTATTCGGTGGATTACATTCTTAAGCCCTTCAATAAAGAAAGAATAAAGAAAACGGTAAAGAAACTGGTCAATGCCTCAAACCTCAGCCGGTCCGAAGCCTCTATTCCGATAAAGACCCCCAAACAGACGTTTTTCGTCAAGCCCGGCAATATCTTATACTTTGAAGCCCGAAGCAGCGGCAATATTATAAAGACCTTAAATAGGACTTATACCACCAGAGAAGACATACATGCCTTTGAAATCAGGCTGCAGCCCGATAATTTCTTCCGCTGCCACCGCAGCTATCTGATAAACCTCAAGCATGTCAAAGAAATAGTCCCTTCCGGCCGCACCTTTCAGATTATATTAATTACTGATGAGAAAATTCCGCTTAGCCGCAAACAGGAAAAACTGTTAAGGACAAAACTGCAGCAGCGACAAAAACCTTTATAAAATGACATTAATAACCGGTTATCTCCGGTTATTTTTTTATTTCCGGATAATCTGTTGCTGTAGTATGACCCATTCAGGCCGGAATCCGACCCATTCGGCC
>DHCD01000090.1:586-10532 GCA_002398105.1 Syntrophomonas sp. UBA4911 | reverse complement strand
AACCTCCGGCATTATATTGCTGTTACATTCTATATCAAACTGCCTGCAAAATTTCTTTGTAATATATGGCGGCGTTTTCTTTTGTTTCCACCATGCCGCCCCGATTGTCAATGACAAAATCAGCCCGCCTGGCTTTCTCATCCAGCGGCATCTGGGAGTCGATCCGCTTTATGGCCTCCGCATGGCTTAGATTTTCCCGCTCCATTAAACGTTTGACCTGGGTTTCCCGATCTACCCAGACAACCACCACCTGCCGGCATATTTTTTCCATATTGGTCTCGTACAGCAGGGGGACCTCCAGTATGACGATAGCTTCCGGTTTCTCCAGGCTTAGCTGGTGCAGGGCGTCTTTATAATAGCGCATGATGTGAGGATGGGTAATGCGGTTAAGGTCTTGCAGGCAATCGGAGCAGTTGAAAACTATTTTCCCTAATTCTTCCCGGTTCAAGCTCTGGTCCGGATTCAAAATCTGCGGGCCAAAGCGTTCCACAATATCCTCCCAGGCCGGTTGCCGGGGCAAAACCACTTCCCGGGCAATCTGATCGGCATCAAGTATTATAGCACCCATTTCTCTGAAAACTGAAGCTACCGTACTCTTGCCGCTGGCAATGCCGCCGGTGAGGCCAATTACTTTCATCCGCAACCACCCTATAATAATTCGATGATCCCGATAGTCATGAAGACCAGGCCGGGAACCAATGAAGCAACGGTTTTTATCCGGGCAGTGTTTATTTTTCCTCCCAGAAAAATTCCGCTATTTACTAGTATAAATTTTAACACACCAACGCTTATCGCTGTATATAAAATATTGCTTCCGGTCATGGCTATTCCTATCCCTGCCCCCAGGGCATCCATGGCCAGGGCCAGGCCCAGGAAAAAGGCTTCGCCGGCGCTTATCTCGCCGGAACAATCAAGGTCCGCCCGGGACGGCTGTTTTAGTATCTGCACGATGATGCCCAGCGGTTTTATACTGAACGCCAGTAAAGGCTCTTCGTCACCATTTTCCAGAGAATCAATCTTATCCCGGCAGGCATGAAGAAGAAACCAGCCCCCTATGCCCATGATCAATACGGCGCCCAGATACGAGGATAATTGGGGAGACAGCAATCCGGCAAGACCTGCACCGCAGAGCATGGATACACTTACCGCCAGGGCTGAAGCCAGGGATATTACCAGCAGAGAAAAAAAAGGAATCCTGATTTTGCCTATGCCATAAGCCATTCCGGCGGCAAAACCATCTGCACTTACCGCCAGGGCAAACAGAAATATAGTCAGGAACTCCACGGGCAACACTCCTATCCATTAGCAGTTTCAATCTACTATATGGACAAAAGAGCTAAAGTGTTACCTGCTTTCAGTGCTGGCAATTACTGCAGAAGTGGGTGCTGCGTCCCCCTATGCGGATGCGTTCAATAGATCGGCCGCATTTAAAGCAGGGCTGATTATGGCGGCCGTAGACCTTGAGATGGTTCTGAAAACCGCCGCTTTCGTTAAAGGCATCGCGGTAGTCGCGAAAAGTGGTACCTCGGAATTTGATACCCTGACGCAGAACTTTTTTTATGGCCCGCTGCAGTTTTTCAATCTCTGGCTGAGATAAGGAGGATGCGGGGCGGTCGGGCAGAATACCGGCCTCAAACAAGGCTTCATCAGCGTAGATATTGCCGATGCCGCTGATAAGGTTCTGGTTTAACAGCAAATTTTTGACCGGGGCTTTACGGCGGCCCAAAATCTCCTGCAGATAAGCGGCGGTAAATCCGGCGGATAAAGGCTCCTTTCCCATATGGCGGAAAAAGCGCTCCTCGTCTTGTATTAGCCAAACTCCGCCAAAACGGCGGGGATCCTGGTAAACCATCCTGATGCCGTTATCAAGCTGCAGGATGACATGAACATGTTTTTCATCCGCCTCACCAGTCTGAGACAGCATATAAAAGCGTCCGCTCATACCCAGATGAAATATCAGGTTAAGATCATCCCCCAGTTCGAAGATGATAAATTTCCCCCGCCGCCTGATGGACCTGATCCTCTTGCCCTCCAGTCGGTTCACCGGGAATTCCTGCAGACGCACGATGTCTTCCCGTCTTATATCAATATTTTCAATCCTGGCTCCGACATTCTCCTGCAGAGCTCTGACTATAGTCTCAACTTCCGGAAGTTCAGGCATCATACGCCTCCCATTTTAAATCCAGGCAGAAAATCGGACCACCTTAAATCCGTGTGATCTGCGTCTTATATAGCAATCGTTTTAATTACACCTGGAAATCCGCCATGTCGTACCAGTTCCGCCCGATTTTTAAAGATACCTCCAGCGGGACCTTAAGTTCGCAGGCATTTTCCATGCAGTCTTTCAGCAGTTCGGCCACTTCCTGCACCTCGGTAAGCGGCACCTCCAGAACCAGCTCGTCATGTACCTGGAGCAGCAGTTTAGCCTGCAGTTCCCGCTCCTTTAACTGGGCAAACACCTTAATCATGGCCAGTTTTATTATATCCGCCGAGGTTCCCTGAATCGGCGTGTTTAACGCCATCCTGCGGGCGAAAGACTGCTGCATTTTGTTTTTGGCATTAAGATCCGGCAGATAACGGCGGCGTTTTAAATAGGTTTCGACATAGCCGTGCTGCCGGCCGAATTCTACGATATCTTCCATGTATTGCCTGACCCCGGGATAGGAATCCAGGTAATTGTCTATATACAGGCGGGCCTGCTTGCGGCTTACCCCGGTATCCCGGGAAAGGCCGAAATCGCTTATCCCGTACACAATGCCGAAATTAACCGCCTTGGCCCGTCGGCGCAATTCACTGTCCACCTGCTCCAGGGGTACTTTAAATATCTCCGCCGCCGTGCGGGTATGAATATCAATTCCCTGACGGAAGGTCTCAATCAGGGTCTCATCCCCGCTGATATGAGCCAGAGCCCGCAAATCAATCTGGGAGTAATCGGCTGACATCAGCACATAATCTTCATTGGCTGCAGTAAAGGCCTTACGGATGCGGCGTCCTTCCTCCATCTTGATCGGAATGTTCTGCAGGTTGGGTTCCACGCTGGATAAGCGCCCGGTAGCAGTCTGGGCCTGTTTGAATATGGTGTGGACCCGGCCCGTATCCTGGTGAATCAATTCCTGCAGCGCATCCACATAGGTGGATTTTAACTTGGTCAGCTGCCGGTAATTCAAGATATAGGCAATAATCTCATGGTCGTCGTAGAGTTCTTCCAGTATTTCCGCACCGGTAGCGTAACCGGTTTTAGTCTTCTTTATAATACGCAGTCCCATATCCTCAAACAGGACTTTTCCCATTTGTTTGGGGGAGTTTATATTAAATTCCTGCCCCGCCAGCTCAAAAATGTGCCTCTCGCTGCTCTCTATACCCAGGGCCATCTCCCGCGACAACTCCTGCAGGGTTTCCCGGTTTACCTTGATGCCGGCAAACTCCATGTGAGCCAATATCTCCGATATCGGCATTTCCACATCCTGCAGCAGGGACTTCTGCTCGGCCGTAAGATTATCCTGCAGCCGTTCCAACAGGCTGCGCAGACGTGATACACTGAGGGCCGGATTTTTATCCGGTATGTTAATATCCAGATATTTGAACAGAACTGTGCTCAGTTCATCCCCTTCGAAGCTGGGATCGTCAATATAAGCCGCCAGCAGAGTATCCCCGGCTATGCCCTGTAGTTTAATACCATAACGCATCAGTATGACCTGGACGTATTTGGCGTTATGCATAATTTTCCGGACGGTATCCGATTCCAGCAGGGGCCTCACCCATCCCAGGCGATAGCTGGCCCGATCTCCCACCGGCAAATGATAGACCAGGCCTTCCTGCTCGAAATATATGCCTTTAATTCTGGCCCACATGGGATGATGGTAATCAGTTGCAATATACAGAGCCACAGGCTGAAGGATATCCAGACTCTCTCTGAATTCCGCCGCTGCTTCCTCAGTCTCGAGTTCAATTACACTTACATCCTCAGCCCTTATTTCCCGTCCGGTACTCTTGGTTTCCTGCAGGGCGGTGAGAAAATTGTTAAATTCCAGGCGTTTATACAGCTTGATCAAGCTATCCCGGTCAGGCTCCGCGACCATAAATTTATCCGGAGCCCACTCCAGGTCAATATCCCGGACGATGGTAGCCAGTTCGCGGCTCATAAAAGCCTGTTCCCGGTTCTCAGTCAGCCTTTCCACCAGTTTGCGCCCGCTTATATCCTCCAGATGCTGATAGAGGTTTTCCAGATTGCCGTATTCTTTTACCAGCTTTACTGCTGTCTTGGCCCCCACGCCCGGCACTCCGGGGATATTGTCCGAGGCATCCCCCATCAGGGCTTTTATCTCAATCATTTGTTCCGGCAGAACCTCCCATTTGGCTGTCACCTGCCCGGGATCATAGATTTCCATTTCGCTGATGCCCTTTTTGGTCATTAGAACTTTGACCTGCTCCGATACCAGCTGCAGAGCATCACCATCACCGGTAACAATCAGACAATCCATTTTTTCATCCTGGGCCCGCCGGCTTAAGGTCCCTATAATATCATCGGCTTCATAGCCCGGCAGCTCAATGTAATGCACATTTAAAGCGGTCAGTACGTCGCGCAGAAGCTGAAACTGCCCCTTCATTTCATCCGGCGGAGCCGAACGGTTGGCCTTGTACTCGCTGTAGAGGTCACAGCGGAAGGTCTTGCGGTCCATGTCAAAAGCCACCACTATATGGCTGGGCTGCTCGCTGGCAATCACCCGGTTAAACATGGTCAGGAAACCGTATACCGCATTGGTATACACCCCTTCCCGATTGTGCAGCAGAGGCAGCGCATAAAAGGCCCGGAACAGAAGACTGTTCCCATCAATCAGCATTAATTTTTTTCCCGGCACGGTAAACCCACCTTCACAATAACCATTGGCAGCCTTTAAGCTGCCTTGAGAATCTTTTGCTATTATAGCATTACCCGGGAGAAAGGAAAAACTTCGGGCCGGCGGAATGAGCCCGAAGAATCCGGAGTAATTTCCTGCCGGCAGGCAAATAAATAAGGCAGGAATCTCTTCCTGCCCTGTTATTTCTTATTGCTGTTCCTATAATTTAAGGATTCACGTCTTCCACAAACAATATACTTACCGTTACCATCTGTAAATCTTTATCCAATGCCGCCTTCTGCTTCAGACTATTCTGGAGCTGCTGATCGACTTCGCTTATTTGGGCCTGATCGGGGCATTCGGCCTGCTGCAGATTCTGCTTTTTCTCCTGCAAGGAATTAATTTGTTTTTCCACTTCACTATACTGTTCAGTCAATTCCGCCTGGTTATGCACGGGAGCGCTGGCCGTGCCGACTCCTCCCAATGCCTCTATAACTTTATCGACATCGCTTTCCTTGACCTTTATAGCCAGACCGCCGGCACCCGGTCCGGATAGGGCCTGAACCACGGTGCTGCTATTGCCGTATTCATAATTCCAGCCCTTGCTTTGGGCTAATTGTACTACTTCCTTTAAGGAATCGCCGGCATTCTGCACTTTAAGGCGGGTGGAAAATACATCAGCCATTTTGGGAGTTATGGCTTTAGCCGTACTTACATTCGTTTCCTGGGCTTCAGTTCCTTTATTATTATCGGCAGTTTTGGGCGGTACGTTTTTAGAGTCTGTAGGACCGCCTTTATTGCCCTTATTGGTTGCCTGAGTTGTTTTGGGAGTCTCCCCCGGCGTCTGAGCCACATCCTTTGGTTTCTCCTCTTTGCCGTTATATATACGGTTTATTATTTCATTAATAGCTACTGCCGGCTTGTTATCGTCGGCTTTTTTATGTTTATCCTGCCAGGAAGCGACCATGGGGGCCAAGGGCAACGCACTGCTGGCGTAAATCCCTATCGCCAATGCCACACCGGCCACACTGGCTGCTATCCAACCTTGTTTTTTAGGTTTCTTGATTTTTTTAGGACTGAATAGAATCGTCTTCTCATCTACCAGGCGTTGTCTCAGATCCTCCGCAAAACCCTCTGGTAGTTCCGGAGTGGAAAGGTTCTTCAGAGCAAGACAAAATGACCTTAAATGCTCCAGTTCTTGCCGACACTGGGAACAATTCTCAAGGTGCGCGCTTATGGCTTTATTTTCTTTTTCACTGGTCATGCCGTCAATATAAGGCGACAGCATATCCCTTACTTGTTCGCACTTCATAGCCCTTTCCTCCTCGCTTTTTTAGACGAGAATCTAAGGTAAAAGTTCCCTCTGGGATATTTTTTTTCTCAAAACTTCCCGGGCTCGGCTGATCCTGGACTTGACGGTTCCCATCGAACAATTTAAAACTTCGGCAATCTCTTCGTAGCTCAATTCCATCACATCACGCAGCACAATGGCGGTTTTATGTTCGGGTTTCATTTCATTCAGCAGTTCCTGTATGTATTGAGCGAATTCCTTTTGTTCATATAATATGTCTGCACCTGGTGAACTGTCCGCTATTTCCTTTTCCACCTCATCCCCCTCCCGGGTAGCCAGAGGCTCGTCCAGGGACAGGGGCGTAATTCTTCGCTTTCTTCGTCGCAGTTCATCCAGGCAAACGTTGGTAGTGACGCGATACAACCAGGTGCTGAAGCTGGAGTTGCCCTTAAACGAACGCAGGGAACGGAAAGCCTTGATTAAAGCCTCCTGGGCCATGTCATAAGCGTCTTCTTCATTGCCCATATAGCGGTAGGCCAGGGCATATATTTTATTGTGATATTGTACGACCAGTTCTTCGAAAGCACGGGTATCACCCTGTATGCTTTGCTTAACCAAATATTCCTCTGACTGCATCAATTTCTCCCTTAATTTTTATAATTGCGGGATTAACGAAGTACGTTTATATCTTAACAAACTATACTATAAAAAGAAATTCAACACCCTTTGCATAAATTCCTTTTCGTTTTCGCTTCCTTGTTATAACAGACCCACTATTATGAGGTTTTTTTGGATTATAGCAGCCAAAAATTTATTTTATTCCAAATACTGCCGGCATAGCCGGTGTCCATCCGGGCCGGACTATTCTGCCCCTGGATAGCCCGGGCCTATGCGGCCGCGCTTTTTAAGGCCTCCATTCTATAATGATTCCCTCTCATTCTTTAAACATATTACCTTTCCTTTTCCTTCTGATATGTTGTATTATATATCTGAAATATAATTATCCGTTGTATTCCATTTGGTTATAATTTTAAAGATTCGTCGCTAATTGATCAAATTAAAGAGAGGAGTTTTTGCAAATGGCTGACTATCGCCAGATGTGGACCGATTTAGGAATGGATTTAGAGAAGCATGATATTCTCTGCCAGGTTCTTCCCGATGCCTTCGGCTCCGTCTACCTTTCTCAGGAAAACCGCCCTGAAGGAATGGACTATTTCAATTTTGTGGTAGCTGAAATCCATGGAGTACGCCCCTCAGAACTGATCGCCCACCAGCAAAAAGGCGGCAAGGTATTTGGTACTTTCTGCGTGTATGTTCCTGATGAGGTGATATTTGCTGCCGGCGCTATCGCAACCGGTCTATGCGGTGGTTCCCAATTCTGGGTTCCCGGCGGTGAGAAGGTGCTTCCCGCCAATACCTGTCCTCTGATCAAAGCCTCGGTCGGCGCACGCCTGGACGGCACCTGTCCCTTTTTTAAGATAGCCGACATGTATATCGGGGAGACAACCTGCGACGGTAAGAAAAAGGCCTGGGAGATTCTCAACGAGCATGTCCCGGTGCATGTTATGGACCTTCCCCAGATGAAGAGAGCAAAAGATATCAAGGCCTGGGAAGATGAAATTAAAATATTGATACAAAGAGTGGAAGAACAGTGTGGGACCAAAATCACGGCCGCATCCCTGGCGGAAAATATCAAGCTGATCAATGGCAAACGCCAGGCCCTGGCTCGTCTGTATAATACCAGAAAAAACTCCCCGGTACCGATAAGCGGCAAAGACGTTCTTCTGATTACCCAGATCGCCTTCTATGACGACCCGGCCCGCTTTACCGAACAGGTGAACGCGCTCTGTGATGAGCTCGACGCCAGAATAGCAAAAAGTGAAGGCGTAATCCCGGCTGACGCTCCTCGCATTTTGATTACCGGCACCCCCATGGCTATCCCCAATTGGAAGCTGCACCACGTATTGGAATCCAGCGGAGCAGCCGTAGTGGTGGAAGAGCTGTGCACCGGAACGCGCTATTTCGAAAATCCGGTGGATGAGAGCAAAACCACCATTGATGAGCAGATAAAGGCCCTGGCCGAACGCTATATGAAAATCAACTGCGCCTGTTTTACCCCCAATACGGGGAGAATAGACGACATCCTGCGCCTGGTAAAAGAATATAAGGTTGACGGAGTAGTCGACTGCAATCTGCAGTTCTGCGGGACATACTCCACCGAGAGCTATCTGGTGGACCGGGCCCTTAAAGAAGCTGGTATACCGGTGCTGCACATTGAAACCGATTACAGCGACCAGGATTTTGAACAGCTCAGAACCAGGGTCCAAGCTTTCCTGGAGATGCTGGAAAAATAGGATATTAAAATGACAGGGAAAATCTATAATTACTATATACTGTTCCCCAATCATAATGAAGGCCTTCGGGCCCACAAGGCTCTGAAGACAGCCGGGATAAAATGCACCATTGCCCCGACACCCCGCGAGGCCAGTACTTCATGCGGCATTTCCCTGCTGCTTGCTGGCGACTGCTTGGAGCAAGCGCAGAAAATTATTCTGGCCCGGGGAATAACCACCCTGGGCATAGCAAAGATTGAAAAGAAAACCAATCCGGGATTCAAATCCTGCTGAGGTTTTTCAGATTTCGCCTTGATTCTGTCCTGTCCTTAAACCGCTTGAGGCTCCTCATAGCTAGCTCTATGAGGGGCCTTAAGCTTGACAAGCAATAATTCGCCAGCTATAATTTACTATGCATGAAATAAGCCAGAGTGTCGGAATTGGCAGACGAGCGCGACTCAAAATCCAGTACGTGAAAAGCCCTTTTCGACCGGTCGGCGGCTCCCGAACCCGCGTGGCTGCTGGGTTCCTGATAACTTCATAGTTTCTACGGTTTTTCATATCCCTCCACCATATCCCTCCAAATTCCAAATGCGGATTAG
Organism: Syntrophomonas sp. UBA4911; assembly: GCA_002398105.1. Lineage (GTDB taxonomy): Bacteria > Bacillota > Syntrophomonadia > Syntrophomonadales > Syntrophomonadaceae > UBA4844. The sequence goes on along the minus strand of DHCD01000090.1, from coordinate 1,468 downwards.
GGAGAGGGAAATTGAAATAAATTTGCCGATGTGGCGGAATTGGCAGACGCACCGCACTCAAAATGCGGCGGATAACTTCCATGCCGGTTCGACTCCGGCCATCGGCACCAGAAATAATCGCTCTTGAACCGCGATATAAGCGGATTCGAGGGCTTTTTCTTTTCTCGTGGCACCCTTTTGTTTGCCGTCCAGCATACCGTCACATAATACATTTTAGAACATATTCGCTGTGCTCTCAGCTCCCTATTTACCTGGCATTCCACCCGCTTTGGAGGGATGTCAGGAGGGATATACGCCGATGATGGCGTTGGCCGAAGCAACCTTGGAACTGAAATCCAGGTGGGTGTAAATGTTCGAGGTGGTGGAGATATCGCTGTGTCCCAACCACTCCTGGATCTCTTTCAGGCTGACGCCGTTGGCGTACAATAAACTGGCGCAGCTATGCCTCAAGTCGTGGAAACGGATTTTTTTTAAGCCGTGGTTTTTCAGCGTGAGTGCGAAATTCTGGGTAATATAACCCGGCTTGACCCGTTCTCCCAGCTCGTTCACGTAGATGTAGCCAAGATATTCCCGGCAATAGTCTTTCCCGCATACTTTTTGATTGCGCTCCTGCTCCGCCTTCAACTGCCGGAGAAGCTTTTCAAAGGGCTCTACCAGCGGCAGGGTGCGGTGGCTGGACTTGGTTTTGGTGCGGTCCTTTTCCACGATGATGGCTTTTCTATCCACCCTTACCTCGGTTACGGTGTGCTTGATGGTCAGCGTCTTTTTTTTGAAGTCGATCGCGTCCCATTTCAGCCCAACGATTTCGCTGCGGCGCAGTCCGTAAAACGCGCCCAGGATAACGGCCAGCTCTATCGGCTTGTTTTTCACGACGGCGAACAA
>DHCD01000090.1:0-325 GCA_002398105.1 Syntrophomonas sp. UBA4911 | reverse complement strand
AAGCGTACTGCAACGCCTTGCGAATGTTGGCGTGGCGGTGGATCACCGTGCAGGCGCTTAAGCCTTTCTCGTTCAGCTCGTACTGATAATAGTCCTGGATGTGTTTTGGCGTCACTTCCTTTAATGTCAGCCTGAATTCCTTAAAGTAAGGAATAATGCAGCTCTTGATGCACATAGCGTAAGAGGCGTAGGTGGTCATTTCCACATTGTGCTTGGTCATCTCCAGCCATTCCAGCAGGAAGTCGGTAAACAGTATCCGCACCTCGCCGGTGATTGGGTTTACTTGGTCGGCCGGATTGTCCCGGATCAGCTCAAGCTCCACGGC
>DHCD01000063.1 GCA_002398105.1 Syntrophomonas sp. UBA4911 | reverse complement strand
GATGAACGGCAAAAGTAATCCGGCAGTCATATTCAGACTGTAATTCTTCCGCCAGGGCCAAACAGCGGACAATATGCCCCAGCCCGATATCTGCGTCGCCATCACAGCGAAACAGTATTAATCGGCTCATTGTCTGTTCTCAACTTTCATGAATCTCGTTGATTATCCGGCTTCCACAAATTCCGATACCCTTCTTTACCTATAAATGATTGGTTTAAGTCAATTAAGTGAGGATTTTGCTCTAAAAAATCCACCATTTCCTTCATTAAAAACGGCCTTTCCGGTTTATACAGAGCTTCAAAAAGTGCAGTTACCAATTCAAAATCTTCTTGATGGTCAACGCTCAACCGAATATAAGAATAATCTTTTTCCGGTTTCAGGCTGCCGCATTTAAAAATATCCTGGTTACGCCAGATATAGGGGGTCACATGTTCCCGGTCCGCAGGTTCAGTGGCCTCCCGCCATGCTTTCTCCAAGGCCTGCAAGCGAAAGCATTCTGCGTCCAGACCGTTGGGGAAACGCGCTTCCTCAAAAATTGCTCCTGCACCGGTGGCTATGCCGGCATGATCATAGTTTTCTCGCTGAAATAAGTTGATAAGCTGAGTAACCAGTTCTGGGTCGACACAGGGGCAGTCCCCGGTAACCCTGATTACGGTATCCGCCTTGTATTCAAGCGCGGTTTGATAGAAACGGTCCAATACATCATCCAAATCGCCTCTGTAACAGGCAGTTTTATTTTCCCGGCAAAAGGCAAAAATGGGCTGGTCAGAAGCTTCCCGGGAAGTAGCCACCACAATCTCATCTATTTCCCGGACCCAACTCAGCCGTTCTACGATATATCCCAGCATGGGCTTGCCCAGAATAGTTTTCAGCACCTTGCCCGGCAAGCGGGAAGAACTCATACGAGCCTGGATTATGGCAACTGTCCTCAAAATCATCATCCTTTCCAGGTTCTGCGCATATGCAATAACGGCCTTAACCCATCGGTCGGATCGGCCCGCCAATCCCGATCGGCCAGCTCACTGGGAGCAGGTGCTTTTATCCCGTTTCCATCCGCCAAACAGCCGGTATTGATGGATTCAATGACGGTCCGAATCTCATCCGGCAACCAGCAATGTCCGGTTTGATACTCCGCCCCTTGTTTATCCAAGTCCAAATGAAACTCAATCATAGCTGCCCGCCAGTGATGAACGGCCCGGTTGATGACCGCCGGAGAAACTGAATGATCGGACCAGCCTACCGGGCAGGAGCAAAAACGCCGCAGGGTTTCAATGGCTGACAGATTGCACTCACCGGGAGGGGTGGGGTAGCCGGAGATACAATGCAGAAGAGTGAGGTCAGTACAGCCCGCCTCTTTTATAACCTCCACTGCTCTAGCAACTTCTTCAAGAGTCGCCATACCAGTCGATAAAACCACCGGTTTTTTGGTAAGAGCGCATTCCTTCAGCAAATCTTCCCAAAGCAGCTCATAAGAAGCGATTTTATAGAAATCCACATAGGGATACAGTTCCTCTACCGCCTGCAGATAGAAAGGAGTACAGGCAAACTGGACTCCCTGTTCCATGCAGCAGGCTGACAAAGACGGCAAAAATTCAACCGGCAGCTCCCAGTCTTTGCGCCGCCGATGCTGCTCGCTTTTTTGCAATATCTCAGGAGCAAACAGCTGGTCGATTTTAAATAATTGGAATTTAACCGCGGAACAGCCGATATTGCCAGCAACACGGATAAACTCCAGGCATCGTGACAGATCTTGACTATGATTGCTGGATACTTCGGCTACAAACTCAACTGTTTTATTTGATACCGGCATCATATCTCTCCTGAAGGCGATATTTTAACTTGAACCTTCCTGTCATCGTAACTGAATATATAATCTTGCCCATTGCATTCAAAGGTATGGCTGCTGTTTAAGCTAAAATCAGTATCGTCGTCCGGCTTCTGCAGATTTTCCCGATGCTTCGCAAGCAGCCGGTCAAATAGCTCGATATCCGTTGGTTCCGCCTCTTTTTCCCCTGCCGGAATGCGATTATAAAACACGGTATTGTACCGCTGCAATATCTCTACACAGCGATCTTTATCATATATTGACGTCATCCCGTTGTCCTCGGAATGGTAAATATAATAACAGGTTCCCGATTGGACCCTGTGCTTTTCGTATAAAAGGCTGCGGATCATGCGGTGGCTGTCGGAAAAATATTGGGGTGATGATTCATCTTCAATCGTCCAGGGATTATTGCAGGCGGAGGCAATATAGAACTTCATATCGTTATTTAAATTGAAGCTGAACATATAATCCGGTTCCATAAGCTCCCCGCTCACTATATGTTTCAGCTCCGCCCGGGAATATCCATTGCAATCAATGACGGCGGAAAAAGTATGGGGAGCATATTTCCCCATCAGAAGCGCTATATAGCCGCCATAGTGCTTGCCCAAGGCCAGAATCCTGTGTTTATTGAGATCATACTTTTGCAGCACCTCACCCAGAACCTGCAAACAGTCGATCGCCGGCAAAAACCCCCACGACTGATATTCATCCTTGCCGGTAATCAAATGAGGCTGGCAGCGCAAGTCCAAACTGGTTACGCCTTTAGCCAGAACCGCTTCCGCTATAATCCTATATATCTCCACCCCATTTTGAGCCCCGGCAAAACTTTCCATACTGAGATTTAATCCGTAAATCCGGTTGATATTATATAAAAAGCTGGGCCGTATCTGAATCTGGCTGTTGCGGTAAACCCCGAAATAGTTTACCCCTACCGCGATACAATTCAGCTTATCGGCCAGATAAGGCCGGAGTACATTCTGCTGATAATCGCTGTTCGCCGGCTCGCCCAGACCATTCACCACCATGATCACACCGGTATCCGGGGTTATTCCCCTAGCCGGCATAGTTAAAAAGGCCTCTATCTCTTTCCGTTCTACGCCCAATTCTATGTCCGGATGCGGTTCTAATACCAACTTAACCGATTCATTCAAAATAATACCTCCAGTTGCTGTAAGCTATTTACCTGTCGGTCAATCAGCCCTTTATACTAAACGGCAGGGTCAAAGCAGCGTCTTCATCGTCTTCCTTTTTATTCAGCGGCATGGTAAAGGCGGCGCCCCGCTGATCAGGCTGGTTAATGCCCGGGGCAGTATAACCGGCCTCTTCATATAGTTTAACTCCCGGGCCATGCAATTGCTGCTCCACAATGCTTTTAATGATGTTAAGATAACGGGACGTCAGGGCATATACATTACTTTCATAATATAAATAAACCGCCGGATCGTCCGTATTATCGGAATAATTATACTGTATCCCCGCTTTATAGTAGGTTAAGAATTGAGACAGCATGGGCATGACCACCTGCCGGTAGAAATCAACGGTTTGGAGGCGGGCATTTATGCCTTTGAGCTTCTCAATCGCATCTGCTTTCCCTTGAGGTTTGGAATTCTGAAGTTTTTCTATCTGGGATAACTTATCCCCATTGAGCTCTTCCAGCTTTTCTATTTCGGTCCCTACATGCCGGTAGAACTGATCAATATCTATATCTTGAGAACGGCCCTTGTTACCGGGAGCGCTCAGAATAGCGTCAATTATTTGCCCCGCATCATTATCCCGGGGGCTGACATAGCGGTTCATAACATCCCTGAGTTTTTGGTTCTCCACCCCTGGGATGCCCAATCCGGCTTCAGTAGCGTTGATTATTTTGGGAGTTCCCTGATATTTCAGGTTTATAAGTTCCATATCCCGCCTGATTACCAGAAAGCTGGAATAGGTATGAACTTTTTCTCCGTATATATCCCTTGCCTCCTGGATCTGGGCTTGCAGCGTCTTAGACAGGGAATTATCTTCATCGCCGGCATGCATCTTATTATCATAGAAGCACAGGTCCTGGCCCACCAGAATGATGGGGTCGCAGCCCAATCTGACCGCTAATTCCACCGCCACGGAAGATACCGAGGCCTGATCGTTTATAATATCAAAAGGCCGGTCAAAATAACGGTGACAATAGTGGGCAATCAGATCATTATGTAAATTCATTCTTAATATGCGGTGCGGGAATACCCGGTCCACTTCCGGATGTAGGCGGTAAGATCCCGCTAAAACTTTAATAGCACTGTCCTTAAAAAGACTGGCTTCGTGTTTCTGGGAATCGGTGGCGGTCCCTATGTGAGCCCCTATCCCTTTCTCTCTGCATATCCTGGCTCCGGTTCCCGGGGCTATTATCAGAGCCCGGTCCCCGATTTCCCTTATCTCGTCTATTCTTTTCTCCAATGACGGTCCCGCCGAAATAATTACCGCCGGCATATTTTTGAATTTTCCATATAGGCAGGAAGCGGCGGCTTGCTTTTTAGCCAGTGATATCAGTTGATTTTCGGTCCATTCGTTCAAAAAGCGGTCGATGGTGGCCGTATTGGCAGTAAAAGCCTGTTT